>JBGUNT010000015.1:0-37620 GCA_045117495.1 Candidatus Limimorpha sp.
CTGCAGAGTCGTTGAGGTGCTGGACAAAAAAAGTCTCGTAATAGCTATAACATCGTTTGGCCGCCTCTTCTATGTCAGCTTGTTGCACGGCTTGCGCTTTTTGAAGCTGTTCCTTTTGCTCTTGAATAGCTTGGCCACGTTGCATGATAGTGTTCACCTGTGCCTTGATGTCGCCGCGTGTACGCAACATCGAGTCAGCTTTTGTGAGTTCGCCGTTCTCGATATGATACGACACTTGACGATAGAATTCATCCAATTGGTCGTAGTCGAGCTCCGAATAGCGTTTCGCCATGTCGGCAATCAGTTGTTCGTTGCTCTCCTGTTCCTCGTAAATATTCTGAAGTGCCTTCTGGTATTCTTCTAAGGTGATTTTGTTTTCCTCCCTGAGAGCCTCTATCTCATCTTCCTTTTCTTGCAGTTGTTTTTGCAAGTTACGACGGATCTTCTTTTCTGCGTTGAGTTTGTCCTGAAGTTGTTGTTCGGGCGTCTCCATGACAATGTAAAGTGGGTTGCCTGAGCGTTTATAGGTCTTCGGACATGCGTCCATGTCAACCAATTGGTAGCCTTTTTTCTTCACCGAATCTAGGCGGAACTGTGTTTCTGAGATAGGGAAGGAAAACGCTCCGTCGTCTGTGTTGACCAATACGGCGGTGCGGCCTTGCACCGATACCATGGCACCTTTCAGGCCTTGACCTGGCACTAACTTGCCGTTCACCATGCGGCCTTTGGTCTTCACATAGCCCTGCTGGGTTTGGGCGGAGGTCACGAGACCAAGCGTTAGGGAGATGAAAAAAAGAAACAGTTTTTTCATAGCGACAATGGTTTAGAGGATGTTTTCTACCAGGCTATTTGAAAGAACCATTACTTTATCCATGATCTCCAGCACGTCTTTGTCTTTGCCTTTTTCAAGTTCGTTCAATTCATGATAAGGAACGATGAGATGGTGAATCTGATAGGTACTGCTCTTGATATCGGGGTTGTGTATGTCGCGGTAGCCAGTGATGCTCCGCTCAGCGCACCAACGCATATGTTCGGTCTGGTAAAGCAACTCGGGCCGTTGTTCCAACAAAGGGCGATATGTCTGGTAAGTCTTGTAGATTTCCGTTTGGTAGCGGTTGGCAAAGCGCTTGTCTTCGTTCAAGGCGATCCACTCTGAGGCTGCCTCTGACAAAGCCTTGTCCTTGTCCTCTTCAACGAGTTCGAAGAAGTCTGTTGATGGGTTAGAGCCATATTTGAAATGGTAGTGTGCGTTGATGATGATGGCCATCTTGTCGTCCAGCAACAGGTCGTCGACGCCCTTGTCCAAAGTGCCAAAGATTTTCACGTTGGCGTACTTGCCGTTTTCCACATCCAGGGCATCGGCTAAGCCCGACTTGATTTCCTGGCGTACCAGTATCTCAACACCGGTATTGTGGACGATCTGCCCATCGACGATGTGATAATATAGTGAATCAGGCAAAGTGAGAGCGGCCGAAAGGCTGCTGTCGGCATCCTCCAGGCAAAGGGCGATGGTAAGCACGACGTCTTGTCGGCTGGCCAGCTCTTCCAACTCATGACGGATGCTGTCATCTTCTATTTGACAGGCTTTGTATTCGATGTCAATGTCGGTGATCTGGTTCAGATAGGAATATTCTGACTTGAAGCGGGGCAGTATCTCGTCCATTTTCGGGTCGACGATGGTGATGCGGGTCTTGTTGGCACCGGTCGCCTCATCAAAGTTGGGATAATGGCAAACACGCAACGCCTCGAGCAGTAGTGCAACACCCATCTCATTGAATCCTGCAATGTAAAGATGGACATGTCTGTTAGCCAAGACAAGGCCTTTCTCCGGATCATTATCCACCATCAGGCCGCGGTCGAGGGTGCGGTAACCTTCTATCTGGCACGTGCCCCATAACAATCTCGCCCAATTCTCATAAAAGTTGAACGGTCTTAGATAGGTCAGCTCAACACCTTGCTCGCTCTTGTAGTAATTCCTTGGGATGGTAATGCGTTTGATGGTAGAGTAGGAGGACGGTTTGTCGAATTGCACGTTGACGTGCAAGGGCTTTTCATGTCCGACATTGCCTCTCATCTCTTTGACGGCTTTCGCGCATTCTAAATTCTTTGAGTCGCGACCTGTCTCACGGCCTTCTCCCAGGATAAACACTTCTCTCGCCTTGTCGATGTTGAGCCGTTTCAGGTGGGAGGCGGTGTCCATGTCGCCTGAATAGATAACGGTTTTTTCTTCCATGTCCTGTTGTTGTGATGCGATATGGCGTCGTACCATCTCCGGGTCTTGGCGGGTGAGGAGTAAAAACCTTGTTGTTGATGCCATCTCACCCCGGTTGTATATGTTGCGCATGATGGAGGCGCATGAAGGACCATAGCCTATGATGACATAGTGGTCGTTGATATTACTATATGTGTTGGCTCCTTTTTTATAACGGTCCGCCCTAGTAGCCATGAAGCGGTTGATGGTGGCAATAAGCAAGCCGTTGAAGATGAAAATGCCTAAGAAATAAATGAAGCCATGCTTGAAATACTCGCTTCGGCTTTTGTACCTTGCAGGTTCTTTGACAATGGCTACCTGGTCGTAATTGCTTGCATATTGTGTGGTATCAAACTCGTATCTATAGCCATCGGAGGCTTCTTCTATCAAAACCATGGGACTGATGAAGTCCCTGAAGGTACTCCTCATACCGCCATTAGGGAACAGGCATAAGGCAAAGTCCATGGTGATAATGAAGATAAGGAGTGCCATCGCGATTTGCTTGCCTGCATAGTTGGCGAAGATCCTGTCGAGGAGAAGCAGTGGGTATTTCAGTCTCCAGCATTGCAGGACGATAAGCAATATGGCCACGCCAAAAATGACCCATTTCCAGTAATGTGGTATGGGGATACGGAAAAAGGCAATGGCAAGTATGCCAAGAAGCAATAGGACGATTGCGACCTGAATGAAGGCCGAAGTCTTGCTGCCCTTTATCTTCTCAAGGAACCTATTCATAAGCAAACTCAATCTAGCAGTCTCATCATCGTCCTCACCATCTGTTCTTCCATCATGGTGCATTTTTCGTCTGCTTCAATGATGGCGCATAGGTCGGCAAGGATCTCGATACGGTCGCCTTCGGTGGCGACATAAAGGGGCTTGTTCTCGCGGATGCAGGCAAGAACTTCTGCGTCGTTCATCTTGTCAAACAGACTTTCCATCTTTTCGACTGTTTCGAAACCTGTTTTTTCTAGCATCACTCTTACTTCATCGGATTGAATGTTGCCATCGATGTTGGCCGCGTATAGCATGACCATTACCTTGAATTCTTCTTTGTTTAGAGTCATAGTATTATAGTTTTTGCTGTTTCAATTATGCATGGGTTTCAATAGGTCATTTACGGTTTTCACCGGATTGAAGGTCTCGATGGGCACTTCAACGAAGATAGTAATCCAGTCGGCCATGGCCCCGTTCCAAAGGCCAGGCAGCTCGAGTGCGCTCAACTCTCGGCCATCCTTTGATTTTTTGGAGATGAAACCGGTATTAGGATCCACAAAGTCCTTCAGATTGAAGGCTTCTCCCTTATAGTTCCAGCAGCCACACGCCAAGTCGACGGGATTGAAATGTGTCGAGCATTGGAAGATGGCTTCTTGTTGCGGATTTTTGTGGTCGATTTGCGATGACTCAATGATCTGTAATGACACTTCGTCATCGATGTTCTTCACCCAGAATGGGCCTCCACCGGGTTCACCTTCGTTTTTCACCATGCCACAAATGCGCATGGGACGGTTGAACTTGTTGTACAAATAGTCAATCTTTTCAATGTCGTTATAGTCGTTCACGAAATCTGGAACGTCAATCATTAGCTCCTCCTTGGCGAAAAGAATGGCTTCCTTGAGTTCTTCGGCGTTTACGGCACCTTGGTCGAGCATCTCGAGGTAGTCGAAAGTACGCTGCTGCAAGTGGAGGAGGAGACCCGCCAAGACCTTTTTATATAAAATGGTGGTGTCGGCCTTGGGTTCAGGCACGATGTTGTCGATGTTCTTTATGAAGACGATCTCTTCGCCGAGGTCGTTGAGGTTCTCGATAAGTGCGCCGTGGCCGCCAGGACGGAATAGTATCTTGCCGTTGGCCTCGCGAAAAAGCTCGCTTTCGGCATCTATGGCCACGGTGTCGGTAGAGGGCTTCTGGCAAGAATAAGAAATGTCATAGCGCACGCCGTATTTCTTCTCGTAGTTGTCCTTCAAGGCACTAACGGTCTTTTTGAAAGGTTCTTCATGCTCGGGTGAGACGGTAAAGTGTAGCTTGGCAACACCTTCGTTGTCGGTAGCATAACGAGCGGCTTCTACCAGATGCTCTTCCAGCGCCAGGCGGTTGAAACTGTCATAATGGTGGAATTTCAATAGGGCTTTGGGCAGTTTGCCATAGTTCAATCCGTTTTCCAGAAGCAAGGCTTTCACGATATCCACCTTACGGCCTTCTTTTATAAGGGTGTCGATGTCGGCACCATAGAGACGATTCGTTGCTGCATTGAGGTCATCGAAGAAAGCGAAGCTATGGATATGTGCAAAGAAAATGTCAGTAAACTTGCTATCCTCACCCGTCTCGATGAAAGCAAAGAGATCCTTGAACATGCGAGAGGCGGCACCCGAGGCGGGGACGAATTTCGAAAACTGGTAGTACTCCTTGTCGGCATCGAAGACGGCCGTCATCATGCTGACCTGCTCCTCATCGAGACGCAGAATGCCATCGCCAAGGGTGGCAGGACGTATCAACTGGACGTATTGTGTTCCTCTTAGCAGCTGATCGACTTGGTTTATTACTTGATTTACAGTGATGTTTCTTTCCGATAGTTGCTGAAGGTCTTCTTCTGAGAACTTAGGTAATATCATGGTATTAGGATTTAAACGTTTCAAAAATAAGAAATTATGAAATGCAACGAAAAAAAATATCAAAAAAAATAACAAAGTGGTTACAGCATTGAAAAAAGTTGTATCTTTGCAGCCGATTTAAGCCCAGGTGGTGAAATTGGTAGACACGCTACTTTGAGGGGGTAGTGCCGATTACGGCATGCAAGTTCGACTCTTGTCCTGGGCACCATCACCAAAGCCCCGATGGCGGAATTGGTAGACGCGTACGTTTCAGGTGCGTATATCGAGAGGTGTGCAGGTTCGACTCCTGTTCGGGGCACGGAAAAATAAAGCCGACTTAGGTCGGCTTTTTTATTTCATGGCTTTCGGAAAAGGCTTTGCGAAAACATCAGGGAAGGGCGTCTCAAACTCCATGTCGGTTTTCTTGATGGGATGATGGAAACAGAGTTTGTAGGCGTGCAAACACAAGCGACCCAACGAGTTGTCGCCATTGCCATATTTCGGGTCGCCCACCACGGGATGTCCGAGGTCAGCCATGTGGACACGGATCTGGTTCTTGCGGCCCGTCTCCAAGGTGAGCTCCACCAGTGAATAGCCTTTATTCGACATCAAAGTGCGATAATAGGTCTGGGCAAACTTGCCACCGTTGTCGGTCGGACTGGAATAGGTGACAAAAGCCTTGTTGTCTTTCAGCCATGATTCCACCTTTCCTTCAGCTTTTTCCATTTCACCACATAGAACGGCCACATACCTGCGGTCGTATACCGTATTTTTCCAATCTTCCTCAAACATGAGGGCGACTTCCTTGCTCTTTGCAAAAAGCATCAGGCCACTGGTGTCGCGGTCGAGACGGTGAATGGTATGGGCCCTGCACCGCTGCTGTGTGCTGATGAAATAATTGTTCAGTATGCTCTGAGCCGTATCTTTCTCTTTCGTCGGACTGTTGGTGAGTAGACCTTCCTTCTTGTCAATGACCAACAGGTACTTGTCTTCATATACGATGTTCAGCCAAGGGCTGCGGAAACGCTCCCGGGCGTTGGGCTTCCCGATCTCAACAATCATCCCAGGCTCAAGGGCGAAATCGTATTGTGAAGTCTTTTGTCCATCGACGGATACAGTGTCGTTAGCCAACATGCGTTTGACCTTATTGCGACTGATGCCGTCGAATTTCTTCATCAGGAATTCCATCAGCTGGGCCGGTTCTGTAACTTTGAATTTCAGCGGATTGCTTTTGGAATGGGGCGTTCTATTATTGTCTTTCTTCATCATAATGGCTCAATTGCTTAAAAAGGTGGGAAATCATCGGATGTGATGCTGGGATACGATTCCATCCCCATATCATTGTTCATCTTCGAGCCGATGACCCTTGACGGTCCATCAAAATGGTTGTTGGGGCCTATACTGGTGAAGCCACTGTTGTCAAAGCCCTGCTCAAACTCCTCGAATCGGGCGTATTGTCCGACGAACTTCAGCTCCACTTCGCCCAATTTGCCGTTACGGTGCTTGGCAATGTCAATGATGGAATAGCCCTTAGGCTTGTCTTCGGCATCCACACCATCCTTGTAATACTCTGGGCGATAGATGAACATCACCATGTCTGCATCCTGTTCGATGGCGCCTGATTCGCGCAAATCGGAAAGAATGGGTTTCTTTGAGCCTGGACGCTGTTCCACGCTACGGCTTAGTTGTGATAAGGCGAGGACGGGTATTTCAAGCTCCTTGGCCAAGCTCTTCAGTGAACGCGAGATAGTGCTGATTTCCTGCTCACGATTCAATCCCTTGTCTCCCTTGGCTGTCATCAGCTGCAGATAGTCGATGAAGACCATCTGGATGTCATGTTGCTGTTTCAAACGACGACATTTGGCACGCAATTCGAAGACAGAAAGCTGTGGCGTATCGTCAATGAAGATCGGAGCATCCGTCAATGGCGTGACCTTAGTGTTAAGTTGTTGCCATTCGTGTTCCGCCAAATCGCCTGAACGAAGCTTGTCGGCAGTGAGCGAGGTCTCGGTCGAAATCAAACGGGTGACAAGTTGCACCGACGACATCTCCAATGAGAAAAAAGCGACAGGGCGTTTGAAGTTGACTGCAGCGTTGCGAGCCAGATTCAAGGCAAAGGCGGTCTTACCCATGCTGGGACGTGCGGCCAGAATAATGAGGTCCGACTTTTGCCAGCCTTGGGTGATGCGGTCGAGTTCCGTGTATCCCGAAGGCACGCCACGAAGTTTGTCGTCGCTGTTCTTTGCATTCTGTATTTCCTTGATGGCTTTACTGACCAAGTCCTGCATCGAGTCGTAGCTGCGACGCAAGTTGTTCTCACTGACTTGGAAGAGATTGCTTTCGGCCTCATCCAACAGGTCAAACACATCCGTGGTGTCCTCAAATGCCTTGTGAATCATGTCAGAAGAAATCAAGATCAGCTGACGCTGAATGTGTTTCTGCATGATGATACGGGCATGGTATTCGATGTTGGCGGCCGAAACGACACGGTTGGTGAGTCTCGAGATGTAGTAGGCGCCCCCCACCATCTCCAACTCACCACGTGACTTCAACTCATTAGTAACTGTAAGGATATCGATTGGTTCCGACTTCCCAAACAACTCTTTGATGGCAGCGAA
Source organism: Candidatus Limimorpha sp. (assembly GCA_045117495.1). Taxonomy (GTDB): domain Bacteria; phylum Bacteroidota; class Bacteroidia; order Bacteroidales; family F082; genus Limimorpha. The sequence continues at coordinate 7,458 of JBGUNT010000015.1, forward strand.
GATCTTCTGGTGCTTGTCGAGGTAAAAGGCATCAGGAGTCAGGATGTCGATGACCTCATTCACGGCTTCTTTCTCCAACATCAAGGCCCCTAGAACGACCTCTTCCAGGTCAGTAGCTTGCGGGGGAATACGGCCTTGGTTAGCAAAGACTTGTTCAGGGGTCAACACGGCTCGTTTTGCGTTGTCTCCAAAAGGACGGCGTATGGTATCTGTAGGCATAATTAGTGTTCTGATCTTTTTTCGACTGCAAAAATAACAATTATAAAAGTCCTTGTTTCCGACCTTTGACAGAAGTTTTCAACTTAAACCGCGAACTTTTGATAAGTTTTTGCAATAAGCTCATTTTCAGCGATTAAGTCTTCGTCGGCCTGTTGATAACTCAGTAGATCATTGCTCAACGCTTCCATGAGAATATGACTGTGTTCGAAGAGCTTGACATCGGGAAAAAGTGCTTCAGCGACATTTTGTAAGGTAAGTCCACGTTTGATGCTCCTATGATAAAACGACGACTCTTGAAGGACCTCAAATAGGTTCAAAACCTTATGTCCCACCTCCTTGTTTTGGATGATTTCATGGCGCAACAATGTAGTGCTGAAATTCTGCGGCGTGAAGCAGACAATTGTCTCGTAATGCGATAGCCTATCGACCAGCAGATCGATGGCTTCATGCCAACGGCTATGGTCGTCGTAACAATTCCAAATCATATGGCCATCGGACTCATGTTGCCCTTGCAAGGCGAAGGCGAGGATCATTTCCTGATATGGCTTGCTGCCGTCGATCTCAGGAACTGCCGGGCGATATAGCAACAGGTTCAGGAAAGCGACAGACCTAGGCTTGGGTTGTGGCAACAGCGAAAACAAGGTTTTATAATCGATGTAATAGGAGTGGTTTTGAAGTGCTTCGATTTGGCGCGCCTCTAGCGAAGTGGGGTCCACTTGTTCCAACATCTTGGCGTTGGTGTTTACACCGCCAAAATAGGATTGAAACAAAGTCGTGTCATCAAGTGCAGTGGTATACAAGAAGCTGTCGTTGGGAATCAGTTTCCAACAATGGCCTAGAAAGTCGCAAGGATAAGGCTCGTGACATTGTACACCTATATTGACCAAGGGTGAATGGGGGAGGGCCACCACTGATTTGAGTCTTTCCACATTAGCCGCGACGAAACTTTCACGTTCCTTCACATAATCCATCACCGATTCCATCTTAAACAATTGCTTTACGTCGATATCTCCATTTCTCACGTAATCAGCATTTAAGTACATCAACTTGAAATCACTCAAGGGCACTTGACAGCCATGAAGGACGTAATATTGTAGAGCAGCGTCATTGTAATAGGTGTCGCTAAGTCGCATCGAACTTTTCACTTCCACGGCCAGCCAACGGTCGCCGTCGCGAACAAGCATGTCAAGCATGATGAGTGTATCGTTGAATTGGAATACCGCCTCATACATCACCTGAACTTCGGGATTGGCGAGGTTGGACATAGTTTCTTCCACTTTCTTGGGAAACTGTGATGGCGAAGAGGGCGACATGTCGATACCTCCTGGGAAAAAGTCGTGTGCCAACACGCCTACATCGGTACCTCTTTGGAACTTGGCCCTTTGTTCGATGCTCAGCTTATCACGAAGATAAGGGTGTTTTTTCTGCATGTACAATGCCTTCTCACATTGCAGTCCCTTGATATAAGTGGATTTTGAAAGAATATGCATGGCCCTTATGGGATGTAGTCCACACAATCCTCAGAGATCAGTGGACGGTAATTGTAACGGCGCATGAGTTGCGCGATGGCTAGGACGTCCTTTTGACAGTAGGTCTTGATTCGTTCCAAGTCGTTTTCCTGCCAATACACCTTGCCGACTTCGCTTCCATTGATGTCGTCTTTGGGAGTAGGAATATCGAGAATAGCACAAAGCAGCTCCAAAGAGGTGTAGTTTTTGTAATCGCCAAACTTCCAAAGTTCCATGGTGTCAATAAAACTGGTCTCCCAAGGCTTCTTTCCGGCCACTTGAAGGATGTCGGGGATTACGATGCCGTTGACCATCATACGTCGTGCAATATAAGGAAAGTCAAACTCCTTGCCGTTATGGGCGCACATCGTCGTAAACGAGGCTCGGTTCAACATCGCAGCGAAGTCGTTCAAAATGGTTTTCTCATCATGGCCATAAAAAGATTTCAGGCGGAAGCGGTCGCCATTGAAAAATCCCACCGAGATGCAGACTATCTTGCCGAATTCGGCATAGATGGCAGCACGGTCGTAAACTTCGGCAGGGGTAAGCTCATCGTTGTCACGATTCAATTGCTCGGCTTTTTTTGCCCAAAGCTTTTGCATTTGATCGCTTAGCTGGTTAAAGTCTTTTTCCTGGGAAACGGTCTCGATGTCGAGAAACAGGATTTTGGAAAAGTCGGGATAGTTCATGGTTGTATATGGTTTACTTCATCGTATTTCTTGAAAATCGGTATACTTCCCAGTGGGTTCGACGGACTCTACCTTCATATTAGTGATAAAGGAATAAGGTGTGCCTTCGCCACAAAGCAAGGTAAAGCGGTCCAGGTCCTTTTCTTCACCTTCTGCTTCAATATGAACACAGCCGTCGGAGTGGTCGTTTTCCACATAACCGGAGAGTCCGCATTGCAACCCATAACGATGCGCATAACGTCGGAATCCAACGTTGAAGACTCGGCCATAGATGCGTATGGAATAGGCTTTCATCATTTGTTTTTGACGTAGTTGTTCATCTTGTCCTTGCCCCAAATCACTTCCATGATCTTGAGCGACTCCTGCACGTCCATGTTGCCACGAGCCTCTAGGTTGCGTTGGATAAAGACACAATCGGTGAGTTCGGCATCTTCACAGACGATGTCGCGTGCCAAGGCGTCGCAGGTGGGAGCGCCACAGATGCCGCAGTCGGTCTGAGGCAATCGGGCACGGTACTCGTCGATCTTTTTCATTTTCTCCAGCGCCACGGCGATGTTATCGTCCAAAACGAGCATGCTCCTTGGCTTAATTTCGCCGACTTTCATGTGACGCATCAGATAGTTGCGTTCTTCTTCCAGCTCGTGGTCCTTGGTTTGTTCTCCCTTGCGTTCTCGGTCGGCTATCTTGCGGGCCCGGCCAAAGACACGCTCGCAGATGAGGAATCGGTTGTCGCAGGTCAAGATGCCGCCAGGACAGCTTTGGTCGCAGGCGCGCAACTCCAAGAAGTCTACATCTTCGATCTCTTCATTCTCGACTTTCTCAAGGAATTCAATGACATTATGGATCTCATCGATGGAGTAGGAGTGTTGTGCCGACGACAGACGGCGTTCGCCATTGGTAAGCGAAGTGAGAACGCCATCGGCGGAGAGCTGCGAGACAGGCAGTTTCTGCTCCTTGTAGCCATGGCCTTGTTTCTTGATTTCCTTATAAACACGATTGTATAAGGAATCCATGTTGATGACACCATCGACGAGTGATTTCTCTTCACCCACAGGATTTTTCACTGCAGCGATCTTGGCTGCACAAGGAGTGATGTAGAAGATGCCGATTTGGTCGTCTTTCAAGTCCATCTCCTCTTTGATTTTTCTGCGGATATACATGGCCGTGATGTCAAGTGGGGCACGCAGCGGGATCAGGTTTTCTGTCAGGCCCGGAAACTTCACCTGGATAAGGCGAACGATGGCAGGACAGAAGGTCGAAATGAGCGGCCTGATATCGGGATTCTCTGCAGCGTATTTGTTTTTGGCAGCCGTATATATGGGTATGGATGACTCTGTTTCCAAAACATGCGTAAACCCTATCTCCTTAAGGATGCCATAGATGCGCGATACGGTGATGTCGTTCGGAAACTGGCCCATGAAGACAGCAGGCACCAATGCCACGCGGATAGGGAAGTTGAAGATGTCCTCGAAGTCGTCCTGCTCAATGTAAATGGCACGGGTTGGGCACACCTTGAAGCAGTTGCCGCAGTCGATGCAGCGGTCGGGCATCAGGACGGCCTTGCCGTCGCGAACACGGAGGGCCTCTGTGGGACAGATCTTCATGCAATGGGAGCAGCCGATGCAGCTGTCTTCATCGATTTTCAGTGCGTGAAAGAAAGGAGTCTTTTCCATAGTTGTCAGTTGTTAGTTGTTCAGTTGTCAGTTAGGCATGTCATCCCAGCAAAGGCTCGTGGGGAAGCGGGGATCTATGCCGGCTTGTTCAGGTAAAATTCACCTCCATTTCGACGGTGGTGCCCACGCCGACGGCGGAAGTGACATTCAGTTTGTCCACATTCTTCTGTATGTTTGGCAGGCCCATGCCCGCGCCAAAGCCCATGTTGCGCACCTCAGGCGAGGCCGTTGAATTGCCTTCTTGCATGGCCCAATCGATGTCGGGGATGCCAGGACCAGTGTCGACGACCTTCAAGATGATCTTATCGGGCTCGATGTCGGCATAAATGGTGCCGCCATAGGCGTGCGCAATGGCATTGACTTCGGCCTCGTATAAGGCGACGACCACACGTTTCACGATTTGTGGGCTGACGTTGAGCTGCTTCAAAGTCTTCTTGATGGCACTCGATGCGGCTCCTGCATTGACGAAGTCTGCTTCGTATACTTGGTATTCTAAGTGCATGGCATAGCGTTTTAGTTTGACATCAGAAAATGGGAAGCATACCCGCCTTGAAGAGCAGGCCGCAGGCCTTGAACATGGAGTAGTCGCATTCCATGACCACCATGCCTTCGTCCTCGGCCTCTTCAATCATCTCCTCGGAGGCTTTTTTCTTCCTCACCAGGACGATGATGTCGAGGTTGCCCATCTCGCAGGTGCGGATGGTCTGCATGTTGCTGAGACCCGTCAGGATGACAGGGTTGTAGTCGCCAAGCGTAAGCACGTCACTCATCAGGTCAGAGGCGAAGGCGGTTTCGTGTTCTTCGTCCAAACGGTCTTCACCGCAACGCACCTTGGCGTTCAAAAGTTCTGAAATCTCTCTGAGTTTCATTGTATTAATCGTTATAATGTATTTCTTCCAAATTCTCCTGAATCATCTCCTTCAGGTATTTCATGATGCTGACGTCGTTCATCGACATGCCGTCAAGGGCTTCCTTGATTTCGTCGGTGTCGAAGACGAATTCGCCATCGTCGGTGATGTGTTTGTAAATGAAATGGATGTCTTCATGTGCAGCGAACAACATCACGAGCGAGCCGGCCAAGTCGCCCATTGGCGGACGGTCGAGGTGGTCGTGCTGGAACCAGAAATTGAGCACGGTACCTTTGCCGACTTCACTTTCAATATTCATGCCGCCACCAGCATTTTCGGTGTTCATCTTGATGAGGGGTAGGCCGAGACCGACCTTACGTGTGGTGCGCGAGGTGGTCCAGGGGTCAGTCACCTTGGCCAAAAACTCGGGCGTCATGCCCTTGCCGTTGTCCTTGATGGTAAAAGCGTATATGTTGTCTTTCAGGCTGTCGCGGATGGTCAGCTCGACGAGGGTGGAGTTGGCCGCCGTCGAGTTTTCCATCAGGTCGTAGACATGCATTGATAGTTCTTTCATCCGAATAAAAGTTGAAGTTTTTCTTTGGGTTCAGTGTCGAAATAGCGTCCGTCCTCGCCATGCAGGGTCTTGCGGAACTCGTCGAAGGTCTTATCGTACATGTGCAACACGCAATGCACCTCGCCGATGATGTGCAGGAAGTGGGCGTCGCTGCTCTTGGTGAAGTTGAACTTCTTCAAGTAGGCATATTTCTTCAGGAAGTCGGGCTTGGTGACATGCTTCGAGATTTCTAAGGCATCGGCCTTGATGTCGGGCGGCACGAAGCCCAACTGACTGGTGAGGCTGCTTGCCGGCTTGTTGACGTGGGCGGGGACGAACAGCCCACCAATTTCGTGCACCACATCATAGAGTTGGTCCAAATCGGCATCCAATGCGCTCCAGAGCAACCATTCCTCTTCGCCGACTACTTCCTCGTTCTCGTCAACGATGAGTTGATAGCCGAACTTCTCCTCATCCAATGGGATGTGGGGGAGGTGTGCGTCGAGAAATTCCTGGAACTTGTCAAGCTGCTCGTCGTTCTCAAAGTAGGCGAGAGCATGGGCTTCTTCCTGCGTGGTGATTTCGACGCCGCCGATGACGAGGATGCCGTTCTCGCGGCCTATCTTTTGCGTCACCTTCACCTGTCGGGTTGTGTTGTGGTCGCAGATGGCGATGACGTCAAGGTGAAGCTTCTTGGCCTGCTCGACGATGGCTGAGGGACTCATATAGAGGTCGCCGCACGGCGAGAGCACCGTGTGCATGTGTAAGTCCGCTCTATATGCTTTAAGTTCCATAAGACGCAGGTCCCTGAGCCTATCGAAGGACCCGTTTTATTCGTGTAGCAAATTATACACCAATCCAGCGATTTCGTAGGTCGGCAACGAAGTCTGCAAAATAGGCAGATCCTCGTCGTTGCTCTGCTCGATGGTCTCGTCGTTGGGGACAAGGTTCTTCACCAAGATGATGCAGGCCAGTTCCTTCAACGAAGCGACGGCCATCACGTTCTTGTGAGTCTGGAGGGTGATCCAGATATTGCCTTCCATGGCGTTGCCCATCACGTCGCTCAAGAGGTCGGAGATATAGCAACCGTCAATTTCCCTGTCAAGGCCATTCGCACCGGAAAGGACCTTGAGATTAAGTTTATCAACCAGTTCTTGTACTTTCATTTTCGTATGTATTGATTTAAATTCAAATTTGTTTAAAGGTCTGCAAATTTAGTAATTATTTCAGACATAAAGAAAAATCGCACTCCGAAAAGTGCGATTTATTCTAAAAACTTTGTAATAAAATGTATTACGGCGTAATCTCAAACTCGATGCCGACATTCCAAGGAGAGGGATTGTTGGCTTTCGTGCCAATCAGAATGTCGTCCTTGGTGATGACATCCGAAAGGCGGTAACTGCCGTAAATACCGATGTTGAGCATATTGGCAATGCTATAGCTGATGCGCGTGGTAACACCGTACTCGAAGAGGTTCATGGCTTTGCATCCCTTGTAATTATGGGTTACTTTGTTATCATAGTTCCAGCTCGGGTCTGGATCGTTAAATTGCAAATCATCCACAGTCCTGACACGGCGAGTGACATTGATGCCGCCAGAGCCACCCAAGTCCCAGTTAATGCCCCATAAACGAATCGCCACACGCTGGAGCAATTCGCCTCGGACTTGCATCTGGCGCATCTGGGTCTTACAGTTGCCATATAAGGTATTATTAGACACAAATCGGTTCCAATCCAAGCCAAGACCCATACCTATTTTATAAGACTTACCGTAGAACCAACGGCGACCGAAGGCGACATGGCGGTTGAAGCCGTTCCATGTGCTGTTGGGCAGGTTGTAGTCGTATTGGAAGAAGGTCGTCTTCTGCCAGCCTTCGGCTTTCACCTTTTTAAAGGTGCCGTTTTGGCTGTTTTTGTATCTCGTCAGTAGACGGGTGTCACCGCCAAAGCCGCTGACAGGACATGAGTCATAGAATCCGTTGTAGGACACATTGAGTTTCTTGGCTTGGCCAAAGTCTTTATTATAGAGCATAATGCCCGTCGTATCAGGATACACCTTATAATAACCCAGCAGTACGCCATCTGCACCTTCAACATTGATAAACACGTCTTGTTTTTCAATTTTTTTCGGAATCACAATCTTCACGCCATCTTTCTCCTGCACGAGGTTAAAGGAGCGTTCTGCGGGCTTCAGCTCATTGGTGAAGTAAGCGGCCTGAGGAACGCCATAGCCGTAAGCATAATCATAATAAGGATAGAGATCGCATGATTTCTGGATTTCGGCCTTCATCTGCAATGCGGTCAAATCACGTTTGGTCTGCCAAGCGCAGGCGCAGAAACCAGCTGTCAATGGGCTCGCAAACGAAGTGCCGAAGGCAGAGGTGAAGCCACCGCTTGGGTTGGCCACCTGGGCTTCGCCAAAGGCCACCACGTCGGGTTTGCGACGCTTGTCGGCAGTGGGTCCGAAGGAGCTGAAAGAGATATGGCGATATTCCTTTAGGTTGGCATCGATGCCCCCCACGCAAATCACATTCTCGGCATCGGCGGGCGTGATGATGGTCATCCAACGGCTGTCGTCGCCCTCATTGCCAGCGGAGTTGCAGATCAAGATGCCCTTTTCGACGGCTTTGTTGGCGGCTTTAGCCACATATGAAGTGCCGTCCATATCCTTGGTCCAGTGGCGGTCCTTGCCGTAACCCAGCGAGCTGTTGATGATGTCGGCGCCGTTCTTGTCGGCCCATTCGGCGCCTTGTGCCCACCATACCTCTTCCTTAAATGGCTCTGGTTCGATTTCGGTACGTGCCAACAGAAACTCGGCTCCTGTGGCGAGACCCATCTTCTGTCCGTCGGCATTGATGCCTGCAATGCAGCTCAGCACCATGGTGCCATGGGTGTTCCAGCCGTATACGTCCTCCTTTTTGTTAGGGAAGTTGTAAGTCTTGATAATCTGATGGTTATCGCGAAGATGTTGGAAAGCGGGGTGGGTGTTCACTTTAGGAAAACCGCCGTCCATGACGCAGATGCGAAGGCCTCGGCCATCAATGCCCTTATCGATGAAATACTGTCCGCCGAAACGTTTCAGTTGGTCGGTCAACACGTCTTTCTTTGTCGCGTCATCGTCATTGCGAACGTAGCGAAGCAATCCAGAATCGTCAAGTGTGGATTGTTTCGTCGTACCTTCTTGCAATGACGCAAGCGTCCCATCGGAAACGATTTCCTGAACCTTGGCCACGAAGGGCATTTGGGCAATCAATGCGGCATTGTCGTCAGAGGCCATGACGCCTAGGGCATTGAGCCAGCGCGACTCGCCGAAGACCTCGGTGGAGTAGGAGCCAACCATATTCACATAGCTGTCGTTCAGCGGGTAGTTGCTGATGTCGTAAAGGTCGGCACCGCATTTTTGGTAGCGCTCGATGGCCTTGGCATCAAAGTAGGAGTAGGGATCGAATTGGGTGTCGTTTTTGTCGGTGAAGAACACCCAGAAACACTTGTCTTGTGCCATTCCCATGCTGCTGAGCAGGGCAAAAATGGCGAGGAATAAAAATTTTCTCATAAAAAAATCAAATTTGCTGCAAAGGTATAGTTTTATTTTCTATTTTTGTAGCATGTAACCCATAAAACCATATGTGTATGGAAAATTTGACCAAAGAAAAATTTGAAATTTTCATGATGCTTTGTGCATCTGGAATTGACGGCAACATTTCCATGAATGAGTTGGAACGCATCTGTTTGCAGTTCGACGAAAAGAATTACAATGAAGTCTTTGAGGCATGGAAGTCGATGACAAGTCCGGCATGGCTTAGTTTCTTCAAGGAACACAAGGATGAGTTCTTGAAGACCGAAGAAGATAAAGCCGCGTTTTTAGCCGACATAAACGACATCGTCTCTGCTGATGAAGGTGAGACCAACCTCAAGGAGCAGAACTTCATGAAGGTGCTTGAGATGCTCACCTACGACGAGCTTTAAGCCTCTTTTTCCAAACGGCAAACCGCCCTTTTTTAAATTAGAACGTTTCTAATTTACGGAAAGGGCGGTTTATTTGTATTTAATCAACTGAAACACAATACTTTTATAAAGGCAAAAAAAGCAAAAAAACTTTCCGTATTATTTGGAATGAGCACTTATTTTCCCTAAATTTGCAGCGTTTTTCGAGAGGCGTGTCCTCTCGGGAGGCAAAAGTGAGAAATCAACTCAATAAATAACCATAAAAAGAAGCAAATATGGCAAAAGTTAAGTCTTTAGCAGAACTGAAAGCTATGAGAGAGAAGCTTCAGTCCACCCTTGACCTTCGCGAAAAGAGCAACGACCCCGACTCTTTGGTGCAAATCAAGGTCGCAATGGCCACTTGCGGTATCGCCGCTGGCGCAAAACAAGTTATGGAACACATGATGGAGAAGGCCGACGAGCTTAAGCTCGGCATCGTCTTCACCCAGACCGGCTGCATGGGCTACTGCCACGCTGAGCCGACCATCGAGGTGAAGTGCCCTGGCAAGGACCCGATCGTCTTCGGTCATGTCGACAACAACCGCGCTGACGAAATCCTCACCAAGTATGTGATGAACAACGAAATGGTGGAAGGCGTCATTCCCGTGAACTACGAAACTATCTAATAATTTAATTCGGAGGAATTTATATGACAAAAATCAAGATGCACGTGCTGGTGTGCGGTGGTACTGGCTGCCAAGCTTCGGCAAGTGCTCAAATCATCGAGAACTTCCAGCGCATCCTTGCTGAGAAGGGCTTGCAGAATGAAGTTCAGGTGGTCAGAACGGGTTGCTTCGGCTTCTGCGAGAAGGGCCCCATCGTGAAGATCATGCCTGACAACACGTTCTACACTCAGGTGAAGCCTGAAGATGTCGAAAAGATCATCAACGAGCACATCATCAAGGGCCGTAAGGTCACTGATTTGCTCTATCTGGATCCTGAAAACAAGGAACATGTCTCTGACTCGAAGCACATGGGCTTCTACCGTAAGCAACTGCGTATCGCTCTGCGTAACTGCGGTTTCATCAATCCCGAAAACATCGACGAATGCATTTCCCGTGGCGGTTACGAGGCTTTAGGCAAGTGCCTCAGCGAAATGACTCCCCAACAAGTGATCGACGAAGTCACCAAGTCAGGTCTTCGCGGCCGTGGCGGCGCTGGCTTCCCCACTGGAGTGAAATGGGGTCTCTGCGCAAAGAACAAGTGCGATGAGATGTACGTCATCTGCAACGCCGACGAAGGCGACCCGGGTGCGTTCATGGACCGTTCCATCATGGAAGGCGACCCGCACAGCATCGTCGAGGCCATGGCCATCTGCGGCTATGCCATCGGCGCCACCCACGGTTTGGTTTACATCCGTGCCGAATACCCGCTGGCTATCCACCGTCTGCAAGTCGCCATCGCTCAGGCCCGCGAATATGGCCTGCTCGGTAAAGACATCCTCGGCTCGGGCTTCGATTTCGACATCGAGCTCCGCTACGGCGCTGGTGCTTTCGTCTGCGGCGAAGAGACTGCTCTGATCCACTCGATGGAAGGCATGCGTGGTGAGCCTACGCTGAAGCCCCCGTTCCCGGCTGTTCATGGCTACAAGGGCCAACCTTCCAACGTGAACAACGTGGAGACCTTCGCCAATATCCCGATCATCATCACCAAGGGCGCCGACTGGTTTGCCAGCATTGGCTCCGAGAAGTCGAAGGGCACGAAGGTGTTCGCTCTGGCTGGTCAGATCAACAACGTCGGTCTGATTGAGGTCCCGATGGGCACCACGCTGCGCGACATCATCTACGAAATCGGTGGTGGCATCAAGGGTGGCCGTAAGTTCAAGGCTGTCCAGACTGGTGGTCCTTCAGGCGGCTGCTTGACGGAGAAACACCTCGACACTGCTATCGACTATGAAAGCCTCGCCGCTGCCGGCTCCATGATGGGCTCTGGCGGTATGGTGGTTATGGACGACACCTCCTGCATGGTGGCCATCGCCAAGTTCTACTTGGAGTTCACCTGCGAAGAGAGCTGCGGTAAGTGCTCGCCCTGCCGTATCGGTAACAAGCGTATGCTCGAAATCCTCACCAAGATCACCGAGGGTAATGGCACCATGGAAGACCTCCAGGAGCTCCGCAACCTCGCCGCTGTGATCAAGGATACCGCCCTCTGCGGTCTGGGCCAGACCTCACCGAACCCGGTGCTGTCGACCTTGGACAACTTCTGGGACGAGTATGTCGAGCACGTCGTTGACAAGAAATGCCGTGCTGGCGTCTGCAAGAAGCTCATGAGCTACGTGATCGACAAAGAAGTTTGTATCGGTTGCGGCAAGTGCGCCAAGAACTGCCCGGCTGAAGCCATCTCGAAGACCGACTACATCGCTCCTGGCCACAAGCTGCCTTCGATGGTCATCGACTCCAGCAAGTGCATCAAGTGCGGTGCCTGTATCAGCGGTTGTAAGTTCAATGCCATTTCTGTCAAATAAAATAGAGGAGGAGACATATTATGATTAATGTAACAATTGATAACAAACAGATCCAGGTCCCGGAAGGCACTACCATCCTGAAAGCCGCCCGCATGGCCGGTATCCATATTCCTACCCTTTGCTATTTTGAACTGGCAGGAATGAAATTTGAAAACAAACCCGGTGGCTGCCGCGTTTGCGTCGTCGAAGTGGTGAAAGACTTCAACGGTCGTCCGCGTCGTAACCTGGCCCCGGCTTGCGCCACCGACTGCGTGGAAGGCATGGAAGTGCTGACCCACAGCGCCCGCGTCATCAACGCCCGTCGTACCGTGGTCGAACTGATTCTCAGTGACCACCCGGCCGACTGCTTGACCTGCGCCAAGAGCGGCAACTGCGAGCTCCAGAGCCTGGCCCAATACCTCGGCATCCGCGAAGTCCCCTTCAAGGGTGAACAATCACACTACCGCGAAGACTTGTCGCCTGCCATCGTGCGCGACATGGACAAGTGCGTCATGTGCCGTCGTTGCGAGAACATGTGTAACAACGTCCAGACTGTCGGTGCCTTGAGCGCCATCAACCGTGGCTTCAGTGCCGTCGTGGCTCCTGCTTTCGAGCAAGACCTTGTCGACTCGCCTTGCGTCATGTGCGGTCAGTGCGTCCAGGTGTGCCCCGTCGGTGCATTGAGCGAGGTGGACGACACCCGCAACGTGATGGCTGCCATCAACAACCCCAAGAAGACCGTCATCGTCAACACGGCTCCCGCTACGCGTGTGGCCCTCGGTGAAGAGTTCGGCATGCCCGCCGGCACCATCGTCACCGGTCAGATGGCCGCTGCCCTGCGTCGTCTGGGCTTCGACTATGTGTTCGACACCGACTTCGCTGCCGACCTTACCATCATGGAAGAAGGCACTGAACTCCTCGGCCGCATCAAGAAGTTCATGGCTGGCGACAAGAGCGTCCGTCTGCCTATCCTCACTTCGTGCTGCCCTGGTTGGGTCAATTTCTTCGAGCACAACTTCCCCGACATGCTGGATGTGCCTTCAACCGCCAAGTCGCCTATGCAAATGTTTGGCGCTGTCGCCAAGAACTACTGGGCCGACAAGATGGGCATCAAGAGAGAAGACCTCGTCGTCGTCTCCATCATGCCTTGCTTGGCCAAGAAGTACGAAAGCAAGCGTAAGGAATTCTACAAGGATGGCAATCCCGACATCGACTACGTCCTGACGACCCGTGAGTTGGCTCGCTTGATCAAGCAGTTCAACCTCAATCTGAAGGACATGCCGAGCGAAGACTACGACGACCCGCTGGGCGAATCCACGGGTGCCGCCGTCATCTTCGGCGCCACTGGTGGTGTGATCGAAGCTGCCACCCGTACCGCCTACGAGGTGTTCACCGGCAAGCCGCTGCCTAAGATTGACTTCACTGAGCTCCGTGGTATGGAAGGTATCCGTGACGCTTGGGTCGACTTTGACGGCACTCCAATCCACATCGGTATTGCCCACGGTCTGTCCAACGCCCGCAAGCTCCTCGAGAGAGTGCGCGAAGGCAAGGAACAGTTCCATGCCATCGAGGTTATGGCCTGCCCTGGCGGTTGCGTCGGCGGCGCTGGTCAGCCCTACCACCACGGCAACAGCGAGATCATCAAGAAGCGTACGGAAGCCATCTACCGCGAGGATGCTGGCAAACCGATCCGTAAGTCACACGAGAATCCTTCGATCATCAAGTTGTACAAGGAGTATCTTGGTGAGCCTTGCGGCCATCTGTCACACGAACTGCTACACACCCACTATTTCGACAAGTCAGAACACGTCGAGATCAGCGAGTAATTCAATAACCAGTAAATAATAGAAAGGAAATAAATATGGCAGTTATTAAATTATCAGAAGCGAAGATCAACTTCATCAAGGACGTCTGCAAGTCGTATGGCAACAAGCCGGGTGAGGTCATCAATGTGCTGCACAAGGTCCAGGGCGAGTATGGCTATCTGCCTGCTGAGGTCCAGGAGCTGGTGGCTAAGGAACTGGGTATTCCGGTTTCGAGAGTCTACGGCATCGTTTCGTTCTATTCCTTCTTCACCATGACGCCTAAAGGCGAGCACCCGATCAGCGTTTGCTTGGGTACCGCTTGCTACGTGCGTGGTGCCGAGAAGGTGCTGGACGAACTGAAGCGTCAACTGGGCATCAACGTCGGTGAGGTCACTCCCGATGGCAAGTTCTCGCTGACCTGCCTGCGCTGCGTCGGCGCCTGCGGTCTGGCCCCCGTCATCGAAGTCGGTGACAAGGTCTACGGCCGTATGACCCCCGACCGCGTTAAGGACGTGCTCGCTGAGTATAAATAATTGGTGTAAACGGTAGAGACGTAGCGCGCTACGTCTCTACACACCTTATTTATATAATAGGGACATGAAAAAATCTCCATCCTTTGGGGTGGAGATTTTTTTTGTAATAATAAAAGGGGAGAGGGTTATCCCTTTACGGCTTCCGCAACTGTCTTTCCGAGGTTGTAGAGCTTGTCCCAGTCCTCTTCGCGGATGGGAGCGCCTTTCACCTCTACGCTGTCGGCCACGAGGTTCCATTTGCCTTCCTCGGCGTATTTGGCAAGGGTCTTCACGCCGCCACCGCTCCAGCTCATGCCGCCGAAGAGGCCATAGCACTTATCCTTCGGCTTGAACTCGTTGATTTCGTGCGTCAATAGAGTCATGTTCGGGAACATGCTACCATAATGGGCACAAGCGCCGATGATGACACCCTTGTACTTCCAGATGTCGCTCATGATGAATGAGACCTCGGTCTTGGCCACATCGTAGACTCTCACCTCCTTGATGCCAGCCTCGGCAGCACCACGGGCCACGATCTCAGCCATGCGAGCCGTGTTGCCGTGCATCGAACCGTAGACGACCACCACGCCTTCTTCCGACTCCTGCTTGCTCCATTGGGTGTACTTGTCCAACACCCAAGCCAGGTTGCTACGCCAAACGAGGCCGTGCGACGGGGCAATCATAGCGATTTCGAGCCCTCCCAGTTTCTCAATGGCTTTGACGGCCTGCATGGCCACCTTGCCAACGATGTTGGCATAATAGCGACGCATGTCGTCCTCATAGAATGCCAGGTTGACCTGATCGTCGAAGATGCCGCCATTCAAGGCGCCAAAGCCGCCGAAGGCATCGTTGCTGAAGACGATCTTGCTGCTTTGCTCATAGGTCACCATCGACTCAGGCCAATGCACCATAGGCACCATGAAGAACTGCAAAGTGTGAGCGCCGAGACACAGGGTCTCACCTTCGGCCACGACTTTCTTGTTTTCGATGGGACCATAGAAAGCCTCAAGAGGAGCAAAGGTCTTGGCGTTGCCGACGACCTGCACTTCAGGGTATTCGCGCAACACAGCGGCCACCGTGCTGCTGTGGTCAGGCTCGTCGTGGTTGATAATGAGGTAGTCGACCTTACGGTCGCCGAGTACCGACTTCACCTTGAAGAGGTATTCCTCCCAAAAATTGGCTTCCACCGGGTCGATCAAGGCGATTTTCTCATCGACGATGAGGTAGGAGTTATAGGAAACGCCATTGGGCAGTTCCATGTGGTTCTCAAACAAATCGGTGTGACGGTCGTTGACACCGACATAATAGATGTTTTCGGTTAACTGAATCTGTTGCATAGGAATTGATGAAAGGATAGGGGTTGTGAATAGGGAAGGAGTCTCAACGATTTTCGGAGAGGATGGCGTCGCACAGGCTTCCATCGTGATCTCCTCAAACTCCTCCTTGCCGTGTTTGCACAGCGGACATTCTATGTCGTCAGGGAGGAAGTCGCCTTCATAAACATAGCCGCACACCTTACACACCCAGCGACGTTTGCCATCCTTGGGCGGTTCGGTTTGAACTTGTGGTTGTGGCTTTATGTTGTTTTGGTAATACTCATATGTCAGAGAAGGCTTGTCTGAAAGCACCTGGGCATCCATTACCTCGGCAATGAACATGGTATGGGTGCCAAAGTCGATGCTCTTGACGACATGGCAAGCCAAGTAGGAATTGGTGTATTTCGGGATGTACAGCACCTCGTTGACAGCTCTGTGTTCAGCCTCACAGGTGGCGAACTTGTTGACCGTTCGGCCCGATTGGAATCCGAAGTGCTCGAAGACGAACATCGGCGTCTCCGTGGTCAGCATGCTAATGTTGAACACGTTTGACGCCATGATGATGTCGTGGGTGTAGTTGTTCTTGTTGACAGTAACTGCCACTTGAACGGGATTGCTGGTGACTTGCATCACGGTGTTTACGATGCAGCCGTTGTCAACGTCGCCATGACGGGAAGTCAAAACATACAATCCGTAACCGATATTAAACAAAGCCTTGTTGTCCATCGATGCACATTAATAAATGTAGAGACGCGAAACTCGCGTCTCTACAAACATTTAATTATTCCATGACAGAGAAGCTGTCCTTGCCGATACCGCAAAGCGGGCAGGACCAGCTGTCGGGTATGGCTTCAAAGGGAGTGCCAGGGGCAATGCCGCTGTCGGGATCGCCTTTTTCTGGGTCATAAATATAACCACAGACGTCACAAACGTACTTTTTCATAGTTGATAGTTATAAGTTAAATGTTAATAGTTTTCCGCCTTGATTTGGAAGAAGGATTGCGGGTGGTTGCACACAGGGCACATCTGCGGGGCCTTCTTGCCGATGACGATATGGCCGCAGTTGGAGCATTGCCACACCATGTCGCCTTCGCGTGAGAAGACGAGGCCGTCCTCGATATTCTGAAGGAGCTTCAGGTAACGTTGCTCGTGTTCCTTTTCGATTTTGCCTACCAATTCAAACAAGACGGCGATCTTGGTGAAACCTTCCTCGCGGGCGGTCTTGGCCATATTGGCATACATGTCAGTCCATTCGAAGTTTTCGCCAGCAGCGGCATCCTTCAGGTTGGTCTTGGTGTCCGGCACATCGCCGTCATGAAGGAGCTTGAACCAAATCTTGGCATGCTCCTGTTCGTTGCGTGCTGTTTCCTCGAAAAGGTCGGCAATCTGATTGTAGCCTTCCTTACGGGCCTTGGAAGCATAATACGTGTATTTGTTGCGGGCTTGTGATTCGCCAGCAAAAGCAGCCATCAAGTTGGCTTCGGTTTTTGAACCTTTTAATTCCATTGTAGTAAGAGTTTTAAGTTATTGGTTTTAAGCTATTTAAATAATCAAAAACAAACATAGGGTAGGGGACTACCCTAGAAATGGCAAAGGTAGTATTATTTTTTGAAATTGCAATAGAAAAGCCCTTTTTCCGTATTTTTGCAGCCGATATGGCTTTTAGACTCTTTAAGAAGCGAGATAAGGACCAAATCAAGGGTGCTGAATGGTCGAATGCGGAATGGCCTTCGTACATTCCCAAGCGTCATCTTCACGACTTTGCCGCCATCGATTTCGAGGGGGCGAACGGGGAAGTGACGAGTGCATGCAGCATCGGATTGGTCATCGTTAGGGATGATGAAATCGTTGACCGGTTCTACAGCCTGATTCAGCCCGTTCCCAACAAATATGACTTCTGGACCACCAAAGTGCATGGCATACGGTTTAAGGACACAGAGCACGCCGAGAAGTTTCCAGCGGTTTGGGCACATGTTGCCGATAAGGTTAGAGGCTTGCCGATGGTGGCGCATGGCATTTCGTTTGACGAGCGCGTGCTGAAAGCATTGCATGAACTGTATCATATTCCATATCCGAATTTCAAATTCTACTGCACGCATCTTGGATCGGAAAAACTCGTGCCCGATTTGGAGAACCACAAACTTCAAACCGTTGCCAAACATTTCGGCTATGACATCGCCAAAAACCATCATAACGCGTTGGCTGATGCAGAAGCATGTGCCGTGATTGCCATGAACATATTCTGAATTTTTGTTTGTGTTTTTGGTTGTTGGAGGATGGTTTGAAATATACTATTTAACATAATGAAATATTATATAGAAATTTCAAACAAATCAAACCTATCAATAATAAAGAATGGCATCTAAAAAAGCAATAACTAACATAGCGGTAAAAACCAGTGCACAAATAATCAAACAAACCATCAATATTATCCGAAAGACTTTCATACCGCAAAACAAACAAAAAAAAAGAAACAAACAAGAAAAAAAAATAAATTTTTTTTTCTTAAAAATAGAATTCTAAATATAAAAAACTTAAAACCAAAAATATACCTATTTAATTTAGACACTACTATAATTTATAAACCAACAAGAGCAAAATACAACAACCAAACGCACGTAGTACAAAGGCACGAACTTTCACCGATGCCATGCTACAGCGTATATTTAAGCATTTCATGGGAACACAATCCATACGCATGGCATAGGGCGCGTGTTAACGCAACGCGCTTTTGCACCGAGGACGCGGTTTGAGTTAACGCAGGGCACGAACGCAGTATCCGCGACATAGCGGTCGTAGTACAAAGGCACGAACATACTACGCGCGCGCACGCGCTTGTAGATATAGCACGCGCACACGCGCACTATATCGATTTATGTACATTCCGGACACGCTCGACAATCTCGGAAGCACTCTCACGATGCAGACCTTCATTATATAGAATATTATCAATAACCATCAAGCACTTTTCAATATCTGAATCAAAAAAAACATGATCACTAATGAACTTAGAAAGAGGAACACAACCAACAGCAGAACCAGAATAATTTTTCAAACAACCACAATAAACAGATGTCACAAATAATAACTTGAAATGACGAAAATCAGAAGGAGTTACATAGTTATACAACAAATTAGGCAACTTATCTAATTTGTCGTCAATCCAAACATTATCAGAAAGAGAACCATCCAAACGACCACGTTTATAACAAACATAACGAGCAATCATATCAGGATCCATATCCAAACAATTATTACGGATAACATCAGAATAACGATTTTTTACAAAATCAAACAAAGAACGCTCACGATAATTCAAATATTGTTTACCAAATTCAGTCGGACACCAATATTTCACACCATCGACAACAACCTGTTTATAAAACAATTTCCTTTTATAATACGTAGGCAAGGAAACACGCATAACAACTTTTTTATTATCTGGAATAAACAAAGAACCAGTTTCAAACAACTCTTTCAAATCAACATTACCAAGCGCACCAAGACCAAAACCAAGACTTTGCAAATGAAACTGACCAAAAAAACGGTTCAATTTATTTTGAAACTTTCGACCTTCAGAGGACCGTAACCAATTAGCCGCAGAAGATTCATCATAATTATAAAACATATAAAAAGAACGATAATTGCCTTTCTCAAAAGGAACAAACTGCGAAAACTTAGAAGAAAGGACCTTATTTATACACTCAATTTTCCGAGATTCAAAAAGAGCCGAATAAGCACTACTTTTCATCACATATTTAGAAACATATTTACACACAAATATAGAATCAGAAAGACGAGAATGAAAAACACGTTTCTTATTCACATAATAAGAACCCTTATATTTAGCACCATCAGTAAATCCTAAATTCCAAGCATCAGAGATAAAATAACTTAAATCAACAGGGCGAAGATTTGGAACACTACAATAAAACAACAAATGATAATGAGGTCTATATGTAACACCATCACGCGGGTGCGTACCGAACTCGGATGTAAGAAAATACCGTAAATTATTATCAACATCATAACCAGCACGATCCAAATTTATACGCAAACGAGCAAAAAACCGCTTAACATCATTATAACTAAAACAAGGATAACCCATGAATCGAGGCAAATGCTCAGGAGAATACGTAAGCGTATCAAAAAGAACAAAATTCTTAGAATCAGAACCAACGCAATCATGAAATTCCGAAAAGGCCCGGAAATACCACTCATTAGATTTCTGTTTTTGACAATCAACACATTTTCCACATGGAATATAATAAAAATATTTCTCATTATGCAACGAAGACAAAAAGCGAGAACGATTCACAATTTTAATAGGTCTGTAACACATAATCTAAAAATCGAAACAAGATTTACCGTTTTACCGATTATTTATTTTTTACAAAAATGAAACAGGGTGAGCGAGACACCCTGTTTCAGATACACATAAATTATACAAGTAGGGTGTACCGCGATTAAAAAACGCGGTTAATCTTTATCATACCAATACTGTCCATGCTTTGAAACATCAACTTTAGGAGCTTTTTTACCAATAAAAGAAACACGACTACCAGCAGCAGCACCAGCAGCAGCACCAACGGCAGACGGAACAACAGAAGAAAGACCATCAACAAATGTTTGCCAACGATTCTTATAACCAAGCAAATAAGCCTTATTTTTCCAATTCTTACCAGCTTGTTTTCTATCACGAACCAACTCCTTACGAATAGAATCAATATAATCACAAGCTCTCTGTTTAGTAGCAGAATCATAATAAGAATTTCTAATTGTCTCCTCACGCCTGTCAAGATCAGCAAGTTTAGAATCAATATCAGAAATCAAATCATATTCTCCTCTAAATTGCTCCTGAACAGGATTAGCATCATACTCACCACGAGCAACAGAATTATAATATTTCTCAAGAACTTTAAGATCATCACCAACATCTTCACCAGCCGAAGCCTTAGACATCAGTAAACCTATAGCAGAATCATCATAACCTTGATTTTGAAGTTCTAACTTCTTATTATTCAAAGCAGTCAAAGAATCATTATACATTTTCTCAGCAGCAGCCAACTGTTCTTGATTCTCCATTAAACTAACTCTTTGCTTAGACTCTTCAATTTCTTGCTTCATTTTACGAAACTCTTCATCAGCCAATTCAATTTGCTTATTTAATTGCCTAATCTGACCTTGAATCTCATTCACTTTTTCACGCGCTAAATTCCAATCCATATCGAACATTTCATCAGCAAATTTGGCATAAGGTCTAAGTTTCTCAGCCTCATAATCAGTTAAAACCTTCTGGGCCTTAAGATTCTCAACATTTTGAATAAACTGACTCTTTTCCGCAGCAACCATAGGTGCTTGTTCTTCTTTAACCTTAGTATCAGCGACAACATTATCAATCTGTTTAGTCTTTAAAACACTATCCAAAGCATTCATAGTAGACTGACCAATAGATTGCGAATAAGGAGCAACAGCAGAATTGACAGCAGGAGCACCAGACGATTCAATAGAAGAAGCAGTATTAGGAGAACCAGAAATACCAGCAGCAGCCAAATTCGGATTAATACCAGCATTGATCATTCTTTGCATCTGTTGAGAAGGATCATTATATGCATTTTGTTTTTCCCACATATCCAAAGAAAACTGGTTTTGAAGATTCAATAAATTTTCCTGTTGTGCAAATTCACGTTTTTGTTGTTGTTTAGCAGCAATAGCACTAACAATAGAACCCAAAAAACCACCAGCACCAGCACCAAGACCTTTAGTAAAATCACTCATAATAAAAATGGGTGCCGCATGTTTACGGCACCCGTAAATTTAATTAACTTTAGTTCCCATAGTATCCATAGTAATTTCTTTGCCACCAGAATGCCAATCAAGATTTTCCCAAAGCGGAAGCATATGGGAACGATATTTAATGTTAAAACGATGAATCACATTAAAATAATCCTGATTAGATTCAATAGCATTGAAAATCCTGTTATATTGTGCAGCATCATTACCCTTCATAAACGCAGCATTATGGGAAAGGTTACTAGAATTATTAAACATACGGAAAAGGTAATAACAATCACGACCAGGATCGGAAGAAGCAAAGGTGAAGTTTCCACTCAAACGATCACGAGCAATTTTCTTGTAGTAATAACGATGTAAAAAGCCAAAAATAGACTTAGCATAACCATTATTTAAAGGAACATCATGAAATGGCATATACAATTCACCTTTACCAACAGCATCAACCGAAACATTATCATATTCAGGTTGCCATTCCTGCAAATAAGTAGTAGAAAGTAAATTCCTATCAATACCTTGAACATAACCAATACGGGGAACAAGTGAAGAAATCACAATAAATTGACCAGGCTCAACAGTCCAAAATTCAAAATTCCCATCATCACCAAAACCAAGACCTTTACCAGCATAATCACCAAGAGCAGCGCCAGCAGTGTCACTATGACTCATAACATCACCAAACTGAATCACAATATTTTGACGACCAACATAAGAAGAACGCCAAATATGCTCATTAGAAAGCTGTTTACCAAAGCGAGCCAAAAAACGGTCAACCACACGACTACCTGCTAATGAATTTCTATGCAAATAATCGGAAACGCGTTCAAGCATTTTAATTGAAGCCTCAGAAATATTATAAGGTGGTATATTATTACTCGGAATACCATTGGAAATAGCAGTACCACGCAAGTGAGGGGTACCCAAAGAAACATCATTACCATCAGAAACCGTACTAACCTGAGTTCTATAACCACCGTTGGAACTTCCTTCTTGAGTAGGATCTGTTATCGAAATATCAGTAAAAGAACCAGAATTAGGAGCAACAGGACTATCAAAAACAGAAACAAATCTATCAGAATCATAACCAACATAACGCATAAACTGAAATATGTTAGTCAAATCAGCAACAGACAAACTAAAAGTATCCAATTGCCACATCAAATTCTTAACATCATTATAAATAGGAACAAGATCAGCATATTGCGGTGGATAATACCAATCCAAAGCAACCTTAGCAACACAAAGAAGTGGCAAAGCGTCAAAATGATAATCATTTTTATCCATAACAGCACCAAAATCTGGAGCATAACCCAAAGAACGAAAAATCTTATGACAATAACGACCAAAAGACGTTAATTTATGATACATATTTGAACCAGAGACATCTGAAATAAAATCATAATTTTTTGCAGGCATAGGATTAATAACAGGAATAACAGAAGAAACCGAAGGATCCAAATAAAAACCAGTCAAAACTGAATTAGGTATATAAGGGCGCTCCAAAGGAATGTTTGAAGTTTGACCATTACAAAAACGAGCATTCAAATAATAGGCCAAAAACGGTTTCCAAACATCAGTATACTTAACAAAATAAGAACGATTATGCATTGTAACCGTACCAAACGTTGGTTGGGGAAGAGGTAACAAACGCGTAAACGATTGTTGATTCATTTTAATACTTGAATCAACTTGCATTTCTTGATTGAATGCCACGTTAAATTCCATAAAATCCATAGAAGTAACATGGTCACAAGAAAGGTCCTCAGGATGCGAACCAAGAGTCGCAACCTTCATTTTAATTTTATCTAAAAAACTAGACATAACAATTATTCTTTAAATTCATCAGACATATCTACAATGGTATCAAACAATTTTAAGCCAGAAGGCATAAGCGGCTTTAAAACTTTTTCATCTAAAGCGCCAGATTCAATGACATTGGCAAGCATGTAGTCATCAATAGTTTGACCAGCAAACCTATCTTTATCACGAACCTCAACCAATTCACTTTTGGAAGAAATACAACCATTCACAACAACGATTTTCCTACGCTCCTCAAAATACCTACAATCCGCATTATTAGCAGGAAGCGGAGTTCGAGAAGGAACATTTTTAAAAGAAACACTTTTCATAACTTACTGTTTTTTTTAGGTGGAAAAACAAAGGACCAAATCAATTGTCCAAAAACACGAATTTCTACTATAACTTCAAAGAAAGAGGAAACGGATTTAGCGGAATCAACCAATTCCTTTTTGAATTCATTACTCATAACAAATTACATTAAAGGTTTACAAATGACATCACAAATCTGACCTTTATTGATATAAAGGTCACAAACATCAAACGCATCCCGTCTATTTTTATAGACACCAATAACGCTTTGATAACGCATAACAATAAACACCAATTCTTGCTGAGTAACAACAGCTTCTTCAATTTTAGGCATGATAATACTGATTTTTTAGGTTAATAATACGATCTACATACAACCCAGAAGGATTGTAATTTAATTTCACAAACTTTCTTAAAAACGATTCAAGACTCTTAAAATGACGTTGACACATTCCAAAATATTGACACCAATACATGAAATCGCAAAGGCAAGTTTCATAAGATTGATAACAAGCATGTCCACGCTTTTCATACAACGCAGTAGAAAGACGCATTTTAGGCATTTTCATACCAATAATATTATGATTCTCCTTAGCAATAGCAGAAAAACCAAAATCAGACTCCAAAGCAGCCAAACAAGCAATAAACTGGCAAACCTCAGAATCAACAAAAGGAAAACGACTTTTAATAAAGTCAAACACGAAAGACAAAAAAACTTTCTTTTCCATATCAAACATTTTTAAAATTAGAAAATGATTTAAAAACCTTAGATTTCTTCCGAAGAGAAATGTACCAAAATACACCATCAAGATCAGAATCAACCAACGAATTGAATACCGACAAAGCAGTGAAGTAGTTATCAAAATCATAACGGACATAATCCGAAACAACGTTTGAACGTAAAACCACATTAAAGGGTTTTTCTTTAGAGTAATTTACAATTTGCCTCATAACATTGTATTTAACATAATGTTGATTATTTTGCAAAAGAACAAAAATAAAACTAACGGGAGATATATGGAGAATTTGTTTAAATTTGCACACGGAAACAAAATAGCAGTTTCCTCCTTTTATATTGAATTACAAATAATTAAAAATCACACAATATGGAAATAACAGGTAAAGTGGTCAGACTCGGTAATCTGACCGAAGGAACA
The DNA here is from genome assembly GCA_045117495.1 of Candidatus Limimorpha sp. Lineage (GTDB taxonomy): Bacteria > Bacteroidota > Bacteroidia > Bacteroidales > F082 > Limimorpha. The sequence continues at coordinate 32,066 of JBGUNT010000015.1, forward strand.
AGCGCACGCGGTCCGTGGCGCAAACAAGAACTCATCATCGAAACCGAGGAACAGTATCCTCGCACAGTCTGTTTGATCTGCTGGACGAACCAGATCGACGAGATTCAGAAATTCGCACCTGGACAAACCATCAAGGCACAAATTGAGATTTCGTCCCGCGAGTTCAACGGCAAATGGTACACCGACGTCCGCGTGTGGCGTTTCGACCCCGTAGGTGCCCCAGCCGCTCCTGCTCCCGCCCAAAGTGCCCCACAGCCCATGATGCACCAAACGCCGCCTGCTGCTCCTGCACAGGAGTACTACTCACCTAGCGAAGACAGCGTGGACGATCTCCCCTTCTAATATTATGTTAAATTCGAACATCCTTAACACCGACACCATTTGTGCCATAGCCACTCCTCACGGCATGGGCGCCATAGCCGTAATCAGGATCTCTGGCAGCAATGCTTTTGCAGCGGTAACCTCTGTGTTTCAACGCAATGGCAATATGATGCCCGTTGACGACATCGTATCGCACAAGGCTCTTTACGGGCATATTATATATAAAGGTGAAATGCTCGATGAAGTGCTGGTGACGTTTTTCAAGGCCCCCCACTCTTTCACGGGTGAAGATTCGGCCGAAATAAGCGTGCATGGCTCGGTGTATGTGCAGCAACGTCTCCTACAGATATTGATCGCCCAAGGCTGCCGTATGGCCGAAGCCGGCGAGTTCACTCGCCGTGCCTTCGTCAACCGTAAGTTCGACCTTGCACAAGCCGAAGCCATCGCCGATCTGATCAGCTCAGAAAGCGAAGCCGCCCATCGTGTGGCCATCAACCAACTGAAAGGCGGTTTTTCAAAAGAACTACAGGTGCTGCGTTCCAAACTGCTCGACATGACATCTCTGATGGAACTCGAACTGGATTTCAGCGAGGAAGATGTTGAATTTGCCGATAGAAAACAACTTAAAGCATTACTTAAAGAAACATTAGATAAAGTAAACAAACTCAAAGACTCTTTCCGACTTGGTAATGCGATCAAAAACGGCATTCCCGTGGCCATTGTCGGCCAAACCAACACAGGCAAAAGCACGCTGTTAAACGCCCTTTTGGGTGAAGACCGCGCTATCGTGAGCGACATCGCAGGCACCACCCGCGACACCATCGAAGAGACATTGAACATCAACGGCATACTCTATCGCTTCATCGACACGGCCGGCCTACGCCATACCGATGAGACCATCGAGAAGATTGGCATAGAACGCTCCTACAAAAAAATACAGGAGGCCACCATCATCATCGGCATGTTGGATGCCACAAACGATTATGAATCAATGCTTTCTTCGGCCATGGCCATAATCGGGAAATGTGATTTCGAACGCCAACAACTCATCCTTTGCATCAATAAAGTCGACTTTTTGGACGACAATGGAGAAGCGCTTTTGGGCTTGCTTCGTCAAGATATCGACAATGACAACATCCTGGTCATCTGCCTCTCCGCCAAAAACCGCTTTGGGTTGAGCGACCTATACAACACCCTGAAGCATTACCAACCCCTCACCTCCCCTGATGCCACACTTGTGACCAATGTCCGGCATTATGAAGCCCTGCTTCATGCCTCTGAGAGCCTTTCACAGGTTCAACAAGGACTTGAAATGAATATTCCTACTGATTTGATTTCACAAGATTTACGTCAAGCATTGCATTATCTGGGAAGCATCACGGGCGAGATTACCACTGACGAAGTCTTAGGGTCCATCTTCTCGCGTTTTTGCGTCGGAAAATGATAGATGACAGGTAACAAGAAGAACAATGCATTGAATAATATACTCAATGATATGAATAAACTATGCAGACTATTGTGTTTGGTAGTAGTGTGTTTCGTTGCCACCAGCTATGAGCTTTATTCCCAAGAAGCCGACAACACCTTTAGCGTCAATCTTCAGGCTACCACACGTGGCGAGTTACGCCATGGAGGTTTCAAATCCGACAGCATCGACAACAATCGCGAAGCCAACTTTGTAATAGGCAAATACCGACTCGACCTCGACTACAAGCGTTCCTGGTTGGAACTTCGTTTGTCGCCACAGCAGTCGGGCGTTTGGGGACAAGCCTCTGGGAGCCTTAGTCTTTTTGAGGGCTGGGCATTGGTGAAATCTGAAAAAGGCTTCTTTACCAAGATCGGTCGTCAATTGTTGGCTTACGACGACGAGCGCATCCTCGGCTATGATGATTGGACCATGACCGCCCCTACGCATGACGTGTTGAAATTCGGTTATGAAGGCGACCGTCACAAGGTGCACATCATTTTGGCCTACAACCAAACCGCTACCAATCCCGACGAGGGCAACACCTACTATGCCAACGGGCTGCAACCTCACAAATCGATGCAAACTCTTTGGTATCACTACGATACGCCGAAATCCTTGTTTGGTGCCTCCTTGCTCTTCATGAACATCGGGATGCAAAGTGCCAATGAGGCAAACCCCAACACGACCTTCTACCAACAGTTACTGGGCACTTATCTGTCGTTCAAGCCAAAAAACTGGTTGTTGGAAGGTGCATTCTACTACCAGATGGGCAAACAAGAGTATGGGATGACGTTGGACGCCTTCATGGGTAGCGCCAAAGTCAAGCGCTCCTTCAACGACAAGTTTTCGTTGCAAGCAGGATACGACTATTTGAGTGGTGACAAGTACTTCGCCGTCCCGCCTCATGGTGGGATCGGCATGGTCTTTCACGACAAATGCAGAGGCTTTAATCCCATCTATGGCTCTCACCACGAGTTTTACGGCGCTATGGACTTCTTCTATTTGGACAGCTATGTGGGCAACTTCACTCCTGGCTTGCAGAACCTTTATGTCGGAGGTGTCGTAAAGCCAACGACGTCTTCGGAACTCGATCTGGCCTACCACTATTTCGCCATCACTTCCGATTTGTACTACGTGCCCTCCAAAAGCTTGGGCCACGACATCGAATTCAGCGCCTCTTATTCCTTCTCCGATCTAATCAAACTTTCTGCTGGTTATTCCTTCCTTTATGGTACCAAGACCATGGAAATCCTCCAAAAGTTGGATGAAACACGCCGAATGCATTGGGCCTGGCTCATGCTGACCATTACACCCAAGACCTTTACAACCACTTGGCAGGACAAGAAATAAACCATCCTGCAACGCTACCGCGTCTTTCCAGGAATCTCCATTGTGACATGTGCATAAAAAAAGTAGGAGAACGCACATTCTCCTACTTTACATTTGTAAATCTTACTAACAATCAGTATCTTGTCTTGCCAGGATACACCTTCAAGGCTTCTGCCAGACATTTGATGGCAGCCTTCAGGTCTTCGATGCAGAGGCAATAGGTGATACGGGCTTGATGGCGTCCCTTCTCGGGGTCGACATAGAAGCCTGTGGCGGGAGCCAGCATCACCGTGGCGCCGTTGTAGCTGAAATCGGTGAGCAGCCATTGGCAGAACTTGTCGCTGTCGTCGACGGGCAAGTCGATGACGGTGTAGAAAGCGCCTTTAGGCATCGGGCAATAGCAGCCCGGGATCTTGTTGACGCCTTCGACGATGACGTTGCGGCGGGCGACATATTCGGCTTGCACCTTGTCGAAATACTCCTGCGGGGTGTCGACAGCGGCCTCGGCAAAGATCTGACCGAAGCTCGGCGGCGACAGACGGGCCTGAGCCAGACGCATGGCGATGGCGTAGACCTCGCTGTTGCGGGTCACCATGCAGCCCACACGGGCGCCGCAGGCGCTGTAACGCTTCGAGACGGAGTCGAACAGGATGGTGTTGCGTTCCAGACCTTCAAGCTGCATCACGCTGAAGTGCTTGTTTCCATCGTAGCAGAACTCACGGTATACCTCGTCAGCGAAAAGATAGAGGTCGTATTTCTTGACCAAACCAGCCACCTTCAGCAGCTCCTCATGGGTATAGAGGTAACCCGTGGGGTTGTTGGGGTTGCAGATCATGATCGCTCTGGTGTGAGGCGTGATGACCTTTTCAAACTCTTCGATAGGCGGCAGTGCGAAGCCTGTCTTGATGTCGCTCGGGATGGTGACGATCTTGGCGTCACACAGCTTGGCGAAGGTGTTATAGTTGGTGTAATAAGGTTCCGGGATGATGATTTCGTCGCCAGGGTTGAGGCACACTGTAAAAGCCATCTGAAGGGCTTCGCTGCCGCCAGTGGTGACAATGACCTGGTTGGGGGTCACATCGATGCCGTGACGGTGGTAATAGTTGCAGAGTGCACGGCGATACGAAGGGGTACCTGCCGAATGACTGTATTCCAGCACGCCATTGCTTGCAGGAAGTTCCCTGGCAGTCTCCGACAAAACCTTCAGCGCACCTTTAGGCGTCTCGATGTCGGGCTGGCCGATATTGAGGTGATACACGTGGACACCGCGCTCTTTGGCGGCATCGGCGAAAGGAACGAGTTTACGGATTGCCGACTGCGGCAACTCCATACCTTTTTTCGAAATTTGTGGCATATTCTTTCGTTTTTAAAAAAGAGCCACCTAACTGTCATTAGATGGCTTTTATGGATAATGTTTTGTTTTCGTGTTTAATGGTTGCTAACCGGAGACATGCTGACGCCGCTGCTCTTTTCAGGCATGGCTTCAACGGGCTTGTCGGCCACCGCGCCTTTGATACGGAGCACCACCGTCGAGTTCTTGACGGCATTGGAAGTCACCGTCACCGTCTTGTTGATGTTACCGACTCGGTTGGTACGATAGGTCACCTTGATGACATCCGACTCGCCAGGAAGGATAGGCTCATTGGGCCATGAAGGGATGGTGCAGCCACAGCTTGACTTGGGTTTCTGAATCAGTAAAGGCTCATTACCCGTATTGGTAAAACGGAATTCGCATTCACCATTGCCGTTGTATGGGATGGTGCCATAATCATGAACGACCTTCTCGAATTCGATTTCAGGACCGTTTTTCACTTTGGTGTCTTGAGCTTTGGCAACGCCTGCCATCATAAGGATCAAACCCAACAAATAAACTACTTTTTTCATTGTCATTGATTTTAAAAGTGCCACAAAATTAGAAATTATTATTCATTATAGTTCAATTCTGGTGTTTTTTAACACAATTTTTTCCTTTTTCAAAAACCGTACCAAAAACAAAGAACCAAAAATCTTTTTTTAACTCTTTGTCAACGTGCATCTTAATGCCATAATTTTGTTTTTTTGCTATTTTTTGTTGTCGGTAAGAAAAATATTCCTACTTTTGCACCCCGAATGATGGCGGGATAGCTCAGCAGGTTAGAGCGTCGGATTCATAACCCGGAGGTCATGAGTTCAATTCTCATTCCCGCTACTGAAAAAGCAAGGCGTGTCCTTGCTTTTTTTGTTTTTCAAAGAATCATTTTTTTCTTGCCGTATGTCTTTTTCTTCGTACATTTGTCGAACGAAAGCATAAAACAACTGGCTCATGAAAAGACATTGGTATTTTGCGGCATTTGCGATCGCTTTGGGACTTGCTTGTCACTCATGCGGCGGCAACAACAACGGCGACGCCTCTACCCCATCCGAACAGACGGATGAAATCAACAACATGACTCCTACC
>JBGUNT010000016.1:0-8017 GCA_045117495.1 Candidatus Limimorpha sp.
ATCAAAAAATCCGGGTTGTTTGTATTCGATTCCTAACTCACGGTCTACTGTTGCGAGAATGCCCTGAACCTGACCCATTGCAAACATACGTCCCAAGAGGGTGTAGCCTGCATTGTGTCCGTGGCTCGACTCGTCCATGATGCCTCCCTTCTCGTCGGTGAAGGTCATACCGTGGTCTACGCGCATGGGGAGCTGCGGATTTTCCTTTTCAAAAATGCGGCACAGCTCAATAAGGTCGGCACGTCCGCCAAGGTGCGAAGCTTCGGTGAAGTCGCCGTTGGGGAAGATGTGGCACGAGCGCAAATGTACAAAGTGTGTGCGAGATGCGAACTTACGCGCCAAGTCAACCACGTTGTTGTATGCTCCGGCCGAGAGCGAACCTGCACAGAATGTAAGACCGTTGTGCTTGTTGGGCACTGCATCAAGGAACCATTGAATATCTTCCTCGGTGCGGACGATTCGGGGCAAACCAAGCACCTCAATCGGTGGGTCGTCGGGGTGTACGCACATATTCATGCCGCACTCCTCGCAGGTAGGCATTATGGCTTCGAGGAAGTACTTCATATTGGCACGAAGTTCTGCCTTGCCGATGCCTTTGTAGAGGTTGAGGAACTCACGGAATTTCTGGATGGGAGCTTCGTCGTTTTCGGAGAAGTTGCCGCTAACAAAGCCCTGAGTCTTGATAACGATAGTATCCACGAGCTTGTGGTCTTTTTCGGGTGTCATGGTTTTGGCAAGCTCATCACATTCTGCCAACACATTGCGACCCTGACCTATGCCAGCGGGGAACTCAAATTTTGCCCACTCCTCGCGTGCGCCTTCACGTTTGAGGATATAGATGTCGAAGTATGCAAACTCGGCATAGTTGAAGTAGAGGTTAGTAGAGCCGTTGGGATTCTGGTGCAACAGGTCGGTACGTGCCCAGTCGAGCACAGGCATAAAGTTGTAGCAGATAGTGTGGATGCCCTCAGCCGAAAGGTTGCGGAGCGATTCCTTGTAAACCTCAATCTGATGGTCACGGTCAGGTCCGCCGTACTTGATGGTCTCCACAACTGGAAGGCTCTCTACCACGCTCCAACGCATACCGAAAGATTCGATATACTCACGCAAGTCACGGATTTTTTCGCGAGTCCAAACCTCGCCAAGTGGCACGTCGTGAAGGGCCGTGACGATACCCTCAACGCCTATTTGCCGGAGTTGGGCAAGAGTGATCTTGTCTTTCTTGCCAAACCATCTCCAAGTTCTTTCCATAGTATTTTTATTTTAAATCTCTGATTTCTTTTACTGTTTGTAAAGCGGACTTGATTTTTTCTGTGATAGTAGAAAAATCTTTTGTGAGCTGCGAGCCTAATCCTACGCAAGCCACACCTGCCTTGAACCACTCTTCGAGGCACTCTTTGTCGGTGGTAACGCCGCCCGAAGGCATGATGTTGGTCCAGGGACAGGGAGCTTTGATTGCCTTTACAAACGAAGGACCGCCAACCTCTTTGCCGGGGAATATCTTAACCACCTCGCAGCCAAGTTCTTCTGCAAGATTGATTTCTGACAATGTGCCGCAGCCAGGCAGCCAGGCTATCTTTCTGCGGTTGCAAATTTTTGCCATATCGGGATTGAGCGACGGCGAAACTATAAAGTTGGCGCCAAGCTGTATATATAATGCGGCAGTAGCGGGGTCAACCACAGAGCCAACGCCCATCATCATTTCGGGACATTCGGTTGCGCACCATTTGTTCACTTGTTCAAAAACCTCGTGGGCATAGTCGCCACGGTTTGTAAATTCAAAAACACGTGCTCCGCCATCGTAACAGGCTTTTACCACGGTCTTTACTTTTTCCACATCGGCATTGTAATACAAAGGTACTATACCGGTGGAAATCATTGTGTTTAACACGTCTAAACGTTTGAATCTTGCCATGTTGATAAGTATTGCTTTAAAATATTAATCGACCGCAAATATAGCCGATGTTTTTTTTAAAAGCAAATAATAATTGTTTTACCACAGCCCAAAATTTATTATATTTGCATCAACAAAACAACCAACTAATACAGAACACTAAGATTACCATAGATTATAAACACCCCTGAGAACATGAAAAAGATATTGCTTATATTGGCGTTGCTGATACCGATGATAGCACTTGCTCAGAGCAGGGAAGCTAACAAACTGTATAAAAAAGGCAACGAACTCTACTTTGCCGAAAAATACGAAGAGGCAATTCTATATTTTCAGAAATGCGATTCGCTCGATAAAGCGATATTGAAACCAACCTCAAAAAAATATTACAGAGGGGAAATATCAATTGCATATTGTTTGAATAATCTTGCATTGGAGAAATACTACCAAGCCGACTATCAGGAAGCCTTAAAACTTGGTGCTGAGGCTATGGAAATCTATAAAAAGGTACTTGGCGATGAACACCCTTCTTATGCTACATCATTGGATAATTTGGCAGTTTATTATGATGAACTTGGCAACTATCAGGAAGCCATAAAACTATGCACTGAGGCTATGGAAATCCGCAAAAAGGTACTTGGCAAGGAACACCCTGATTACGCTATATCATTGAACAATTTGGCAAGTTATTATATGGACCTTGGCAACTATCAGGAAGCCGTAAGGTATGGCACTGAGGCTATGGAAATCCGCAAAAAGGTACTTGGCGATGAACACCCTTCTTATGCCACGTCATTGGGTAATTTGGCAAGTTATAATTCTGACATTGGCAACTATCAGGAAGCCATAAGACTTGGCACTGAGGCTATGGAAATCCGCAAAAAGGTACTTGGCGATGAACATCCTGATTACGCTATATCATTGGGTAATTTGGCAAGTTATTATGATAAACTTGGCAACTATCAAGAAGCCATAAGGCTTAGCACTGAGGCTATGGAAATCCGCAAAAAGGTACTTGGTGAGGAACATCCCGATTATGCTTTGTCATTGGATAATTTGGCATATTATTATGATGACCTTGGCAACTATCAGGAAGCCATAAGACTTGGCACTGAGGCTATGGAAATCCGCAAAAAGGTACTTGGCGATGAACACCCTTCTTATGCTTTGTCATTGGATAATTTGGCATATTATTATGATGACCTTGGCAACTATCAGGAAGCCATAAGGCTTGGCACTGAGGCAATGGAAATCCGCAAAAAGGTACTTGGCGAGGAACACCCTTCTTATGCCACATCATTGGATAATTTGGCAAGTTATTATGATGGACTTGGCAACTATCAGGAAGTCATAAGACTTGACACTGAGGCTATGGAAATCCGCAAAAAGGTACTTGGCGAGGAACACCCTGATTACGCTACGTCATTGAATAATTTGGCATTTTATTATGATGAACTTGGCAACTATGATGAAGCCATAAGACTTGGCACAGAGGCTATGGAAATCATACAAAAAGTACTTGGTGAGGAGCACCCTAAATACGCTTTGACATTGAAAAATTTGGCAGGTCATTATTTCAAAGATGGCAAATATGATGAAGCAACTGAATTGTATGAACAGACTTTTAAACTTCGGGAAACATTAATTAAGAAAACTTTTGCTTATCTTACTACTAAGGAACGTTCTGAGTTTTGGAATATGTATTCTGATTTTTTTAATGATTATCTACCTTATTTAGCATATCATCAACCCAATTCTACGCTCAAAAGCCTTGCACTCGATGGTCAATTGCTGTCAAAAGGTCTTCTCCTAAATGCTGAACTTGAAATTCAAAGCCTCATAGAACAGCAAGGCAATGCACATGTGAAAGATATTTATTACAAAATTAGGCAAGACCGCAATACTCTCGACGAACTATATCAATTGCCTCTCAACAAAAGGCCAATGGATGCTGATTCGCTGTCAAAAGCCATCGACAAAGAGGAACGCCTTCTTGTAGAATCTTGCCAAGAAATAGGCGACTACACCAAAAACTTATCTATCAAATGGGAAGATATTCAAGCAAAATTAAAAGACGACGACATTGCCATAGAATTTGCAAATTTCACAGAAGATTCTTCTGAGAATGAAATCTATATCGCCCTCATCATCAAAAAAGGCATGAAATCTCCCGAATTGGTAAAATTGGATTATGCAGAAACCGACACCGTAAAATACTCTACGCCTACACTCTACAACAAAATTTGGAAACCCATAGACAAATATCTCAAAGGCGTGCAAAACGTCTACTTCTCCCCCTCCGGCAAGTTCCACACCATAGCCATTGAGTCTCTTCCCGACGAAAACCGCGATATCTTTGCGCAAAAATTCAACGCCTACCGTCTGTCGTCAACCCGAGAACTTGCGTTGGACCATGTTGTCAATACGAAAAAAATGGCTTCTGTCTATGGCGGAATTGTCTACAATTTTGATGAATCCGATTGGCAGAACATCAACAACGATAACGAAGACGACGCACTAAGAGCGGGAATCACATTCTTGAAAGGTGCGAAAAAAGAATCCGAAGAAATCACCAATATTCTCAGAGACAACAGTTTCAATGTGGAGTACGGTACCGACAAGGCTGCCACCGAAGAGAGTTTCAAACAACTTTCGGGCAGCGGTATCAAGATTCTGCACATGGCAACACACGGTTTTTACGAACCTGAGGAGAAGGAAAACAATGTTGACAACATGCTCTCTGTCGGCGACAAAGGCTCCAAGGAAGACCTTTCGCTGAGCCGCAGCGGTCTTTACCTTGCCGGAGCAAACACGGCTCTCGACCCCGAGCAGCGCAAATTAATTCCCGACGGCGTAGACGACGGAATACTCACAGCGAAAGAGATTTCGCGTATGGATTTCAAAGGACTGGATTTGGTAGTACTTTCTGCTTGTCAAACAGGATTGGGCGAGGTAACGGGCGAAGGTGTCTTCGGTCTCCAACGCGGATTCAAAAAAGCAGGTGCGCAAACAATTATTATGAGTCTTTGGAATGTGAACGACAAGCCCACAAGAGATCTCATGACTGAGTTTTACCGCAACATAGTGGCAGGCAAAACCAAACGCGAGGCATTCATCACAGCCCAAGACAAAGTCCGCCAAAAGTACCTCGTCCCGCAAATGTGGGCAGGGTTCATAATGGTAGATGGAATGGAGTAATCACATTTTTTCATAAAACTTAAATACTTACAGAATATGAGACAACGACTACTAATGATTATCGCTGTTTGCCTGATGGCATCAGCAACCTCAGCCCAAACCTATGATTTTCAGAACACTAAGCTTGACGACAACAAGCGTGTCCAACTATTTATCAAGCATCTCACCCTCGAGGAAAAGATGTCGTGGATGGCTCCGATGCTTGGTTCGCAACGGCTCGGAATACCTGTCACAAGCTGCTACGAGGGATTACACGGACTGGCTCTCGGCGGACCTTCAAGAAACAACGGTGTCAAGACTGTGGACGGCAAGGAAGTGCCAAACGACCTGCCAACAACCATTTTTCCGCAGGCTTACGGAATGGGATGCACTTGGGACAGATCACTTATTCAGCGCATAGGCGAAATTGAAGCTGAAGAGGTGCGCTACTATGCTCAAGGCAACATCGCATCTAGGAAAGGTCTTGTGGTGTTTGCTCCCAATGCCGACCTGGCCCGTGACCCTCGCTGGGGACGCACCGAGGAGAGCTACGGCGAAGACCCATACCTTGTGGGTCAGTTGACTATTGCAATGGTAAAGGGTCTCCAAGGCAACGACCCACGCTATTGGAAAACTTGCGCCCTGATGAAACATTTCCTCGCCAACAGCAACGAGGACGGACGCGACTCCACATCGAGCGATTTCGACGAGCGTCTTTTCCGTGAATACTACTCCTACCCCTTCTACAAAGGTATCACCGAAGGAGGAAGCCGTGCTTTTATGGCATCGTACAACAAATGGAACGGCATTCCTATGGCTGTGCATCCCTGCCTCAACGAAGTGGCACGCAAGGAATGGGGCAACAACGGTATCATCTGTACCGACGGTGGCGCTTACAGTCTGCTCTACACCGCCCACCACTACTATCCCGACCTTACCACCACCGCAGCCGCTGTGGTAAAAGCCGGCACAAGCCAGTTTCTCGACCGTTTTCAACCTTATCTCAAAGAGGCTGTTGAAAAAGGACTCATCACCGAGCAGGACATCGACAATGTAATCTGCGGCAATATCTACGTGGCATTGAAACTCGGTCTTCTCGACGAGAAATGTCCCTACGCCAACATCGGCAAGGACTCTACAGCACAGCCTCCCTACGAGCGCGAAGATGTAAAGAAATTTGTCCGCGAGGTAACGGCAAAGAGCATCGTTCTGCTCAAAAACGAAAACCAGACTCTGCCTATCAACACCAAGAAAGTGAAGAAGATAGCAGTAGTTGGTCCGTACGCCGACAAGATTGTGTACGACTGGTACAGCGGCACAGCTCCCTACGAGAACACCATCCTCAAAGCTATGCAGGAGGCGGGCAAGGAGAACGGCATTGAGATTCTCTACGCTCCCGACAACCAGTTCGGACGTGCCGAAGACTTGGCAAAACAGGCTGATATGGTGCTTGTTTGCACTGGCAACCATCCTTATGGCACCGACCGCACTTGGAAGGTCTGCCCCGTTCCCAGCGACGGACGTGAGGCTAACGACCGCCACTCGCTCCAGCTGCCCGACGAGGACGAAGTACGCCGCCTCTACTCTATCAACCCCAACACTGTGCTGGTGCTTGTAAGCAGTTTCCCCTACACTATCAACTGGAGCAACGCCAACCTGCCTGCCATCATCCACGTTACACACTGTTCGCAAGAGCAGGGACACGGCGTTGCCGACGTGCTTTTTGGCAAGGTTAATCCCGCAGGACGTACCACTCAGACCTGGGTGCGCGACATTCTCGACCTTCCCCACATGCTCGACTACAACATCCGCAACGGACGCACTTATATGTATTTCAAAGGTGAGGTTCTTTACCCATTCGGCTACGGACTCAGCTACACAAAATTCAACTATGGCGACGCCCGTGTGCAGAAACAGGACAAGCAGAAAGTGTATGTGTCCATACCCGTTACCAACGCAGGCCAGCGCGACGGCGACGAAGTGGTGCAGCTCTACGTCAGCTATCCCGACTCTAAGGTGGAGCATCCCAAACGTCAGCTGAAGGCGTTCGAGCGTGTAAACATTCCGGCAGGACAGACCAAGGAGGTGATTCTCGAAGTTTCAAAAAGCGACCTCACCTACTGGGACGAAGCTCGTCACGCATTCATTCCCGAGACCGGACGCATAAAATTTGAGATCGGCGCATCATCGGCAGACATCAGAAAAGAGGTTTCGTTCGAAGCCAAATAGAATATTAAACCCGAATGGTAGAAAATATCAAAAATATTTTCTACCTTTGCGGGCAAATTATTCGTAATGAAAGCCACAACACCTAAAATATTATTAGCCATCACAGCCGCGCTCGTTGTTTCGGCGGCAAAAGCACAGGATACCAACTACGTGGCAAGCTACGGGCATAGGATGTCGGCCAAGGCGTTTTTTTTCAGCGACAATTTTGAGATGTCGAGCTCCGATGCCGGACTCAACTATATTCCGCAATCGCACAGCGGCGTGGGCATCGGCATCTGGACCAAGTATTTTCCGTTCGACATATCATACCGTCACGAGATAGCTTTCAGCGGAGGATTCAAATACCGCAAGACAGGCGCTACCGACATGCAGCTCAAAGGATACAGCCGTTTCTTTGTGGGCGACATATACATACAGCACTACACAGGTTTTCTCGAAACCGAAGAAGACGAGATTTACAATGTGAGCGAGATGACCGACAGCGAAAAATACCAGCCCGACTTGTCGGCATTCTACTTTGCCGCCATTGGCAACTATGTGTTCAACCACGAACAATTCTCGTACAACGCCGGATTCAACGGCAGCGAACGTCAGAAAATATCCGCAGGCACACCTCTGGCGGGTCTCGCAATATACAACCAGCGCATCAGCAGCGACAGCACGATGTTTCTGGGCGAAAAAGCCGACCTAAAAAGCTGGAGCCTGGGCATCAACGGC
>JBGUNT010000017.1:0-8869 GCA_045117495.1 Candidatus Limimorpha sp.
CCTCTTCCCATTCCGAACAGAGAAGTTAAGCCCTGCCGCGACGATGATACTGCGGTGAAACGTGGGAAAGTAGTTCGTCGCCCTCCCACAACGGAAGCCTTCGCGCTCTGCGCGAAGGCTTCTTCGTTTTTATACCCCCCCTACCCTTTTAATCTAATTGCTATTATCTCATAAGTTTTTATTACTTTTACAGCCAAATTTGCAAATCATGCGCAAAAGACGGTTGTTTTTGTTTATTTCTCTGATTGTCAGTCTGATGAGTTATTCTCAAGAGACCGCCAAAGGCAACATTCCATCTATAAATAAGAAAAAACAAAACCCTACTGTCGACTCTACCCACGTCACTTTCTCCAGTTTTTCCTTCGATAGTATCTTCCTAAACAGCCCTCGCGTAATCGACACACTCACTTTCCACGCCTCCAAATTCGAGACCCTGGAAAGAAAAAACACTATCTACTCCACACTCAGCAATACCGGGCTAGCCCACAAACCCATGCGATTCGATCATAACAATCAGATTGGATTCGATATGAGCCTGCCCTCCTACTCTGCCTATCTACAAAATGAAAACAACATCATATCCTACCAATCAGTCCTACCTTACTCAGAATTAAGGTATGTGATGACAACCGGCGACAAAGAGCAACACCTTAATTTCAAGTTCGGAAGGCAATTCTCCCCTCGCCTATTCATCTCTCTAGCAGTCAATTCCGAACTCTCTCCAGGCGTTTTCATCAACAACAAATCCGCCAACAATTACTTCTGGATCAACGCGCACTATCTCACATAAAACAACCGCTATGGAGCCTCGGTTTATGCCTATCGCAACAAACTGGAGATGCAAGAAAATGGAGGCATTGTAAACGACGAAGACTACACATCACATAATGAATCCGACAATTCCGTTATTCCCACTCACCTCAACTCGGCAACCAATTTTGTCATAGCAAGCGGCTTGGGATTTGAACACTACTTCAATCTCCTTGCCCAAAAAGGCAAAATGTCTTCCCCTCCTCCCACCGACAGTATCATCTCCGACACCTTGCTTCTTCGAGACACAGTGCTTGTCGACGACCAACCCTCAACAAAAAACAGGCGTTTCACTTTAGGTCGCCTTTGCCATAGTTTCAGTTACCAAAACAATAAACTGTATTACAACGAATCAAAACCTGCCGTTACTTTCTACCAACCTTTTGACACCTTATTTAACAAATCCAAGTCTACTGACACCACTCTGATAAGAGGCATCAGAAATACACTGAAATGGAATAGCCTTGGCTACCAAAAGTACAACGACGACATCCCATTCTTCATTTATGCCGGTGTCACCCATGGCTTCTATAAGGTAAAGCATTACGATTACATCGAAGGGGAAACAGTTTCGATAAGAGATTTCAACCAATTGAGCGTAAGCGGTGGCATCATCGTCAATTTATTCAAATCTACACGCATCACAGGACAAGGCGAGCTTATTACCTTGGGCTATCAAATCGGCGATTTCGACCTTAGAGGCCAATGGAAACAGTTTATAGGTACAAGCCTGAATAATTATGGCTACGCAACATTTAGCGCAGAAATCAAACGACAATCGGCCAATTGGTTTGAGGAACACTATACCTCCAATCATTTTCGGTGGGACAACGATTTTAAGTCGGCCACCTATCTCAATTTCGACTTGAAATACAGCTTCAAGGACTATAGTATCGGCGTGAAGCAGACCAGTATTGCCAACCTGATTTATTTTGGTTTTGACGCCCGTCCCGCCCAGTTTGACGGCATGTTTAGCATCCGGGAAGCATACCTAAGCTTTTATCAAAAACTATGGAGATTTGAACTCGAGGGATTTGCAAGCCTTCAGAAATCAAGCAACGAAGAAGTAGTTCACCTCCCCTTGCTGCACGGCCAACTTAGGGTTGGCTATTCCCAACCCATCTTCCACAAGGCAGCCATGCTACATCCTAGCCTAACCATAAGATATTTCACCAAATATTACGCTGACGCCTACATGCCAGCAACTCGCACCTTCTATCTACAGAATGATGTGCAAATTGGCAACTTCCCCTTCATCGACCTTGCGCTTTCAATCAACGTGAAAAAAGCTGATATCTTTGTTTCATATAGCAACATGTTCCTCTTGACTGGCAATTACAACGCGTTCATCGCGCCCCATTATCCTATGCGCGACAGCAGGATCTTTATTGGGGTCAACTGGAGATTATTCAACTAATTCCCATACGACATGATACAATCCAACCTCTTCCCAACGACAAATACCCTATCGCGACTAGCCGACACTTTGTCAAGTGTTTCTGACGCCTCAACAACGCATGACGTCGTCAACACAGTTGTGGAACAGGTTTCAGGCGGCAGTTCTTCGCGCCAAATCGGTCTGACCATCGCCATCATAGGCCTACTTATCTTCACCGCCCACCTATTTAGCGAAATATTCAGCCGCAAGCGCATCCCAGACGTGCTATTTCTCATCATCATCGGTCTTCTTATCGGACCCGTGTTCCATTGGATTTCACCCGAAAGTCTAGGCAATGCAGGCAGCCTATTCTCAGGCATTACATTGGTGACCATCCTGTTTGAGAGCGGCACGCAGCTGCGTTTCAGCGCGTTGAAAGACTCTTTCAGCGGGGCCTTGAAACTCACTGCATTCAACTTCATCTTCTCTGCCGTAGCTGTTTGGCTTGTCTGTTGGCTTGGCCTCAAGCTCGATCCCACCATCAGCATGATGCTCGGTTGCATTTTAGGCGGAACAGCCTCAGCGGTAGTCATCCCCATAGTCAGGCAGATGCGCATGTCAGAGAAGCCTGCCATCATGCTCATTCTAGAGGCAGCCATCGGCAATGTGTTCAGCATTGTCCTAGCCCTTGCCTTGCTGCAAGCCATTAAATCCCACCATGTAGAGTTTGGTGCCATCCTGGGCGACATCTTCTCTTCCTTCATCCTGGCCAGCGTGATGGGTCTGCTCGGAGCCATCTTCTGGGCCTTGATCCTCGACCAAGTACGCAACATCAAATACTCCATCCTGACCACGCCAGCCTTTGTATTCATCATATATGGCCTCAACGAATGGATGGGCTTCAGCGGCGCTATCGCTGCCCTTGCCTTCGGCATTGGCATGGCCAACATCGACGCCATCTACAACACCTGGCTCAAGAAATTCATCAAGAAAGTGCCCGTCAACCTAAACGAAACCGAGCGCTCGCTCTTTTCAGAACTGGTGCTTTTGCTAAAGACCTTCTTCTTTATTTACGTGGGTATCTCCATCCAATTAAAGCAATGGCAGCCTTTCGTCATCGGACTGGGCATCAGCCTGATCCTGTTCATCATCCGCATCCCCGCCGTGCGTTTCGCCATTTCCAAGAAAGACGACATCCCTGAAAAAGAAGTGGTCTTCATGTCGGCCCTCAACCCCAAAGGACTGACGGCAGCCGTGTTGGCTACTCAGGCCATCATCTACATCCCCGACACCGAAATCGCCATGTTCGTCAGAAACATCGTGTTCTCCGTCATTCTTTCCAGCATTGTTATTAACTCCATCCTCATCCCGGTCATCGACAAGGAAAGAGGCCTCTATCGCCTTTACCTAAGGCTGTTAAGTTTCAATCAAAAGATGAAGGATGCCGTGAAAAAGACTAAGGTTGAAGGCAAAAGATGGCGCAGGAGACACTCGATGACACACGAATTTGTTGACGAGATGTTCAACTCTGAAGTCATTAACGAGGCCATCGAGCACTCCGATAAGCCTGGCGCAGTCAACAACCATCCTGAATCCAATAACTTTGATGTGGCTGATTGAGATTTCACCTACAAACAATCCAAATGGAAGAAAAGAATTACACATACAAATACCCTCGCCCTGCTGTTACTACTGACTGTGTGACATTTGGAGTTGATGGGCACAAACTAAAGGTGTTGCTCATTGAACGAGGCAATGAACCCTACAAAGGCTTTTGGGCATTTCCTGGTGGTTTCCTCAACATGAACGAAAACGCCGAGGAAGGCGCTCTCCGTGAATTAGAAGAAGAAACAGGCCTTACGTTAAGTAAAATCAAGGAGTTAGGCACTTTCTCAGAGGTCGAACGCGACCCAAGAGAAAGGGTCATTTCAATTGCTTTTTATGCCTTGACAAAAAAGGCTGAAGTGAAAGGTAACGACGATGCTGCCAAAGCGCAGTGGTTTTCTATCGATAAAGTCCCAAACCTCGCCTTCGACCACAACCTGATGCTGCAAAAAGCACTTCAAAAACTCAACGAGGACCTTAAAAAAAGAATCACGCCCGAGTTCATTAGTGACCTGAAAAACAACGAAATCTTTGTATTTGGTAGTAATCTAGCAGGAGCTCATGGTGGTGGCGCAGCTCGCATTGCCGCCGAGAGATTTGGTGCCGTCATGGGACAAGGTGTGGGCCTGCAAGGCCAAAGCTATGCCATTCCCACCATGCAAGGTGGCGTAAACACCATACTTCCTTATGTAGATGAGTTCATAAGCTTCGCGAAACAGCATCCCGAGCTGATCTTCCTCGTCACTAAGATAGGTTGTGGCATTGCAGGATTTACTCCCACACAAATTGCACCTTTGTTTGCAAGTGCCGTGGAGTTGGAAAACGTATATTTGCCGATGGATTTTTGGAAAGAATTGGTATAAGCATCCTCGTATTAAAATATAGGAGTAAGACTGGAATTGGTGAGAACTAACAAATACCTCGTAAATAATTTAAAAAATCTTTCCAAAACCACTTCTAATTTTCAAAAAAGTCGTATCTTTGCAGCCCGTTTAGAACAACAAATTTAGTGTAAAAAGAAGAAAATTATGTACTTAACTGCAGAAAAGAAATCAGAGATTTTCAGCCAATACGGCAAGAACGCTGCCGATACTGGTTCAGCAGAAGGCCAAATCGCTTTGTTCACCTACAGAATTAAGCATTTGACAGAGCAAACGAAAGTCCATCACAAAGATGTGGCGGC
Source organism: Candidatus Limimorpha sp. (assembly GCA_045117495.1). Lineage (GTDB taxonomy): Bacteria > Bacteroidota > Bacteroidia > Bacteroidales > F082 > Limimorpha. The sequence continues at coordinate 4,977 of JBGUNT010000017.1, forward strand.
CAAACGTGCGTTGGTTGGCTTGGTAGGTAAGAGAAGAAAACTTCTCGATTATTTGAAGAGAACCGACATCGAAAGATACCGTAACATCATTAAGGAATTGGGCATCAGAAAGTAATCCTTTCGCCCGCCTTAAGCGGAACGCAAGAAAAAGGCAATGCATATTGCCTTTTTTTTGCTATTTATTACACCCCATTTCCATACGCAATTGAAGCTAAGAGAAAACAGTAAAAAATTCTAATCATTATGGGTCCTACTGGATTTACAAAAACTATCAAAATGCCTAATGGCCAGGAGATTACGCTCAACACTGGCCGTTACGCCAAGCAAGCCGACGGCTCTGTGATGCTGCGTTGCGGCGACTCCGTGCTGCTGGCCACCGTATGCTCTGCCACCGAAGTGGCTCCCGAAACCGATTTCTTCCCCCTGTCTGTCGACTATAGGGAAAAATACTACGCCACGGGCAAGTTCCCCGGCGGTTTCTTCAAACGCGAGGCCAAGCCCTCCGACTACGAAGTGCTGATTTCGCGCCTCATCGACCGCGCTTTGCGCCCGCTGTTCCCCGATGACTACCATGCCGAGACCATCGTGCAGGTCAACCTCCTGTCGAACGACAAGGACCAGACCCCCGATGCCCTCGCCGCCCTGGCTGCCTCTGCCGCCATCTGCGTGTCCGACATCCCTTTCCATGGCCCGATTTCGGAAGTGCGCGTGGCCCTCATCGGCGACGAATACGTCATCAACCCGACCTTCGCCCAGATGGAAGACGCCCGCCTCGAACTGATGGTGGCCGCCTCGATGAAAGACATCTGCATGGTGGAAGGCGAATGCAAAGAAGTGTCTGAGCAAGAGATGCTCGGCGCCCTCAAGGCTGCCCACGAGGCCATCAAGATCCAATGCCAGGCTCAGATCGAGCTCATGGAAGAGGTCAACAAGACCAAGCGTGAGTACTGCCATGAGGTGAACGACGAGAACCTCCGTGCCGAGATCGAAGCCAACTGCTACCAGCCTTGCTACGACTTCGCCCTCACCGGCTGCGCCGACAAGCACCTCCGCGAAGAGACCTTCAGCGGCATCCTTGACAAATATCTCGAAAAATATACCGAAGAAGAGCTCGAGACCGTCGCTCCGCTCGCCAAGCGTTATTTCCACGACGTGGAACGCTCGGCAGTGCGTAACGCCGTCCTCAACGAGCGCATCCGCCTCGACGGCCGTAAGACCAACGAGGTGCGCCCCATCTGGACCGAAGTCGACGTGCTGCCCAAGGCCCACGGCTCGGCTGTGTTCACCCGTGGTGAGACCCAGGCCCTCGTGACCGTCACCCTCGGCACCAAGCTCGACGAGCAGACGCTCGACGGCGCCGTGGTGGAAGGCACCAAGAACTTCACGCTGCACTACAACTTCCCCGGCTTTGCCACTGGCGAGGCCAAGGCCCAACGCAGCACCAGCCGCCGCGAGATCGGTCACGGCAACCTCGCCGAGCGCGCCCTCAAGACGATGGTGCCTCACGACGAGACCATGCCTTACACCATCCGTATCGTGAGCGACATCCTCGAATCAAACGGTTCATCATCGATGGCCTCAGTGTGTGGCGGCTGCCTCGCCCTGATGGACGCTGGCGTGCCGATGCGCAAGCCCGTCGCTGGCGTGGCCATGGGTATGATCTCTGACAGCGAGACCGGCAAGTACGCCATCCTCACCGACATCCTCGGCGACGAGGACCACCTCGGCGACATGGACTTCAAGGTCACCGGTACGCGCGACGGCATCACTGCCTGCCAGATGGACATCAAGGTCGACGGCCTCAGCTATGAGGTGCTGAGCGAAGCCCTGGAGCAAGCCCGTCAGGGTCGTCTCCACATCCTCGACGAGATGGCCAAGACCATCACCGAGCCTCGTGCCGACTACAAGGAGTTCGTGCCTCGCATCGAGACCCTGTATATCCCGAAGGATATGATCGGTGCCGTCATCGGCCCTGGTGGCAAGGTCATCCAAGAGATGCAGAAGCAGACCAACACCGTCATCGTCATCACCGAGGACGAGCAGAAGGGTATCGTGGAAATCGCTTCGCAGAACAAGGAAGACATCGAAGCCTGCAAAGCCAAGATCAAGGCTATCGTGCAAGTGCCCGAGGTCGGCGAGGTCTACCACGGCAAGATCGTCTCCATCATGGCCTTTGGCGCCTTCGTGGAGATCATCCCCAACAAGGACGGTCTGCTGCACATCTCCGAGATCGATTGGAAGCGTTACGAGACCATGGAAGAGACGGGCTTGAAGGAAGGCGACGAGATCGATGTGAAGCTCATCGAGATCGACGAGAAGACCGGCAAGCTGCGCCTGTCGCACCGTGCCCTGCTCCCCAAGCCGGAAGGTTATGAGGAGAAAAAGCCCAACGGCCCGCGTCCCGGTGGTCCACGTCCTGGTGGTCACGGCAACGGTCGTCCTGGTGGTGGTCATGGCAATGGCAACCACGGTGGCAACGGCGGTCCCCGCAGAAAGTAAAAAAATCGTTGTTGGCGGGTGAAAATCCGCCAACAACAAACCATATCAAAGAACTAAACAAACTTAAATGAGGCAGTTAAAGATTACGAAGCAGGTGACGAACCGTGAGACCGCGTCTCTCGACAAGTACCTGCAAGAGATTGGTAAGGTTGAGCTGATTTCGGCTGAAGAAGAGGTTGAATTGGCCCAGCGTATCAAGCAAGGCGACAAGATTGCATTGGAAAAACTCACCAAGGCCAACTTGCGTTTTGTAGTCTCCGTAGCAAAACAGTATCAGAACCAAGGCCTCAGTCTTCCCGACTTAATCAACGAAGGCAACTTGGGACTGATCAAAGCCGCACAACGTTTCGACGAAACCAGAGGTTTCAAGTTCATCTCCTATGCCGTGTGGTGGATTCGTCAGTCCATCCTCCAGGCTTTGGCCGAGCAATCGCGTATTGTTCGTCTCCCTCTAAACAAGATCGGTTCCATCAACAAAATCAACAAAACTTATGCTAAGTTAGAGCAAGAGTTTGAGCGTGAACCCAATGCAGAGGAGATTGCCGAGGTGCTGGAAATCACGGAAGCCGAGGTGAAAGAGTCGATGAAGAACGCCGGACGCCACATCTCGATGGACGCACCGCTCGTGCAGGATGAAGACAACACCATGTACGACGTGCTGAAGAGCGAGGAGGCCCCGACGCCCGAAACCGAGCTTCTGTATGAGTCGTTGCGCAAAGAAATTGACCGAGCCATCTCCACCCTGACGCAGAGGGAGCAGGATGTCGTCCGCCTGTATTTCGGGCTGAACGGCAGCCACCCGATGACCTTGGAGGAGATTGGTGAAAAATTCGACCTGACGCGCGAGCGTGTGCGCCAGATCAAGGAAAAGGCCATACGCCGGTTGAAACACACCAGCCGCAGCAAGATCCTGAAGAGTTATCTCGGTTAATTGAAACAATAAAGCCTCTCAAGAAATTGAGGGGCTTTTTTGATGCCCTAATGATTATTCAATGGTCGCTGTGAATTAGAGCGCTATCGCTTGGGGGAAACGATGTTCAATAAACATCACATAATAGATGGGCATATAAGTAATCATTCCTTTCGAATGAACCATGCGTTCGTTTGAAAGCACGATACCTTTTTTTATCTTATAGTCCTCGTTGGCCACAAAAGCATTGAGGGCCCGGTGTATCTGATAATCCTTCCCTGATTTCACCTCAATAGGTAACACAGAGAGTTGATTATAGTCATCAACGATGAAATCCACTTCACCTTTTGCCTTGTTGTCGTAATAGAACAGTTCAAACCCATGCGCCTTGAGTTCAGAAGCGACAACCGATTCATATACACTGCCAAGGTTCACACTCACCTCGTCCTCCAACACTGCTGACACATTGTATTTGTATAAGATA
>JBGUNT010000018.1:0-72347 GCA_045117495.1 Candidatus Limimorpha sp.
CACGACCCCAGGCCTTCGTATCAAGACGACCCCAACCGCATCTATGGCATGTGCTATGCAAGTTGGGAAGTTAAATTCTATGTGAAAGACCAGCAACTAACGGTCACCGAGGTCCTTCCCTGATCACCTGATCTTTTTCACTGCCGTCTGCAGAATCTTGTCACCTTGGCTCTTATCATAGATGTAAACCATTACGTAACACTCATCGGCATTGTAGTCGGCATTGATCTCAGTGTTATAATTGAAATAAAACATTTCATCAGGATCGGCATGGCTGTCTTCAAACGCATCGCCATATGCACCGTTAAGTGTGCCACGGAATACGTTGCGGAAATCATATTCCTTGTCGATGCCGCCAGGAATGGTTTGCCAGCCAATGATGTGGTCCTCAACCAGGCACACCGTGATATAGAACTGTCCATCCATCTCAGTCAATGCAGCGGCTTGGACCGACACCTGCAACTGGCGGCTGCCTTCGTCATATTGGGTACCAACCATAATCTCAAATGACTGCTCTTCTTCCAAAGCTTCAGCCACAGGGGCATCTATTTGCTCCACTTTGAGGGTATTACCATCCGTCAAAGCCACATGGTCAACAGAAAACAACGGGTTGGAATCATGGTTGTTGTACCATTCAGTACCTTCATCGGTAAGAAAATCCGGGAAAGAACCTATCGGTTGTGCCAAATAGCCAGCATGGACGCTCATGATGAAGATATGATCTTCATCTAATTGATGTTGCAGGTTGTGGGCATACTCGGCCGCGGCTGGGCAGTTGACGCAACGGGCACCCGTAAAGTCTTTGATGAGCACGGTTTTACCCGAAGGTTCAATTTCACCGCCAGCCACATTGACCGACACTATATAATCGGCCGTGGTGCCATTCAGAGCCGTCACGGTATAAGTTACAGGAGTAGAAAAGTCCTGAGCCTCGCCCGAAGCAGGGCTGACCGTGGCGCCTTCCGACACTACAATGGTGGGCACCAATTGCGTAACATCAGTCTCAGCAGGAAGCACGAAAGAGATTCTACGGGCAATTTCATCAATGGCGCCATCCGCCTCCAACGCATCGAAACGGAACGACAGTATGCTTTTTTCGTTGTCGGCGTCGTGAACCACTGCCTCCACCATATACTGTGCCGTGGTACCATTCATGGCAGTGACAGTGTAATAGACAGGATTGGTGAAGTCTTGGGCCACGCCCGATTCGGGTTCAATGGTGGCGTAGTTTGAAATGATGATAGTCGGCACCAGATGGGTCACATCCGTTCCAGCAGAAAAATCCAATCTAACTATCTTGGTATCTTCGTCAATTGTGCCATAAACACTATCCACTTTAAACGTCAAAATAAACTTTTCGTCTTCAGCGCCTTGGATATATGGTTCCTCCTCAACATCGCAGGCATTCATGAACAACATGGCGGCCAGCAATGCCATACCTATTCTTAGTATTTTATTCATCGTTCTAATCATTGGGTTTAAATATCAATTAAAAACTCGTTGAAACGGTCAGCGAAACACCACTTGAGGCAGGCACCGTGCGGCACACGCCGCCTACGCAAACCACGCCTTCGCTCTGGCGACCGGCACTCAACATGACACGAGTGGCATCATGGATATAAGTGACCGTACCCGTGAAATAATGGTCGCGGTATTCCTCGACAGGATTACCGTAGTTCCATTTGTCGGCAACAGAGAACGACCAATGCGGATTGATGGAATACTCGAGTAAGGCAGCTGCCCAGTCGCCACGCTTCTGGTAGTCTTTCTTCTCGCTTTCATCATACTCATAGCCTTTGTGGACTTCGTTCTCCCATAAGCCTTGCAACTCAAGACGCAAGCTTTGTTTCTTGTTGATCTTATAAGTCACGTCCATGAAACCGATATTGGCCTGCACAACAGGAGCGCCGGCATGGCCTTCGATGGTCTCAATGTCGTAATACAGGTTGATGTATTGTGCTGTAAGATGCCAATCCTTGCTAATCTTCTTGTCGATCTCAAAATTGATATCGCGGAAGAAGCGATGGTCGCTAACGGCAAAGAACTTGGAAGTGTAGCCCAAGGTGCCAGCTTGGTTCAGTGCCATCGTGTTACCATACTTGACGGAATCGCGGACGATGTCGTTCACCTGGCTCATGTTAAAGGCAAGCTTGGTGCCATATTTTCCGCCAAGAGCCGTGCCCTTAGGGATGGTGTAATTCACCTGCAGCTGGGCAGCCATTTCGCCATTGGGTTGCGTCGAATAGGTGTACATCGAAGGCAAACTATGCGTGTGCGTGTAGTTGATAGGCGGGATGAAGTTGATGTCGAGGTCGTTTTGCTTGCCTGTATACATCGATTTGAAACTCATGTTGTCGACACGCTTCACCTGAAGAACGGCGCCAAAGCCTTTCTGTGAATAGCTCAACGATGACAATAGGGCGCGGCCTTCCTTATAGATGAAGTTGTTGATGGCCGACGGGTCGTTGATTTTATAAGCGTATTCCGTGCTGAAAGCCCAATTGCCATAGCCCAAGTTGACGCGAGCAGCTGCAGCACTCACATTTTCGGGGATGTTATAGAACGAGCTTTGGTCCTCCTGTTTCTTGCTGACGAAGCTGCCGCCCATGCTCATCTTGAACGCAGCGTCATTAAGCGAAGCTATGCTCTGGTTGAGGTCCCACTCGGCATCCACACCACGCACGATGCCACGGTAGTCATCGGCATTGAAATCACGTTCGAGATAAGGTGCCCAGAAATAACGCTGACGGCCGTAAAGTCCTTTCAATGTCACGCCATGGGTGGGGCGCACCACCACGCGCGCACCGCGCAAAGCGTTATCCATGCCCAGCGACCATTCCTCATAAGTACGGAATGTTAAACCGCTGCCAAACTGGTCGTAGATGTCGCCCACGGTCATGCCGATGAAGCCGTTGTCGTAGGTGGCGAAGAAATTCGCCAATCCCACACCATTCAATTCGCTACGGAAACCGTTCAACTCAGGCAAAAATGCCTCGAAACGCATGCCGGCAGAGAAATTGCCATTGGTGTAGTTCACCTTGCCGAAGCCGTTGATGCCGAGTTTTTTGCCGTTGAGGTCGGTGATGCCGATACCATCATCCAGCATATAATACTGGGCGTCGGTTTGGAAGCTGCCGCTCACCTGGGCATTTTCAATAAAGTCCTGCGCATTTGCCACAAGACCCATCAGGCAGAAAGATACAAACAATAGTAAGCTTCTTCTCATATTACAATGGTATTAATCCAGCAAGGGGCTTCCCCCGAAATCGGGAAAAGCCCTATGCAGGAGATGTAATTATTTACTTTTTCTTCTTGGCGACTTTCAGAATCTGTTCGTACAGTTCGTCTTCCCCACCCTCGATGTAGCCAGTGTGCTGATAAACGAGCTTTCCGTTGCCATCAAACAGGAAGGTGTGAGGTGGGTTGCTCACGTTCATAGCGCGCTTGAGGTCACTGTTGACATCGAGAAGGATCTCGAAATCCCAACCCTTGCCTTCAACGACGGGCTTCACCTTGGCGGTGGAACGCGAGTCGTCGATGGAGACAGCGTAGATTTTCACGCCCGTCTCATCCTGCCAATCCTCATACACGTCATTCAAGGCATTGTGTTCCTTGATGCAGGGACCGCACCAGGTGGCCCAGAAAGTGAGGACGATGGGCTTGCCGTTGTTCGACAACTTAGAAATGTTCACGTTCTTACCGTTCAAATCCTTCAAAGTGACATTCGGTAGGTCCGATTTCGATTGTGCATGAAGGCCTGTCGCGATCAGAGCCATCAGCAAAAGTGTCATTAGTTTTTTCATTGATTCAAAATTTAATATTCAAGATTTAAAATTCATTTTCTTCAAGTTGACAATATATTTCAAGAAGCTTGCAGTATTTTTCAGCCCTAATGGACACCTTCTTGATGACATTCGGGATCAAAACACACTCTCCTGCATTTACAAAAACCGCGCCATTCTCCCAATTCAACGAAAAATTCCCTTCCAAAGCCATCAAAATCACAAAGGAATCGAGGTTGGAATAGTCCTTCTCCATCTCGCCTTGCAGTTGGAGGAGACCCGTCACAAAATATTGGGAATCGACGACAGGAACGGTCTTGTTCATCAAGTTAGGCACCTCGATTCTATACTTGTCAGGGATGCCAAAGTCGATGGCTTCGACCGACTGCGGGACGTGGAGTTCGCGACGCATGCCAGCCACGTCGATGCGGTCCCAGTCATAAATACGATAGGTGACATCGCTGGTTTGCTGGATTTCGGCCACCATGATGTCAGGGCCCAAAGCATGGACACGCCCGGCAGGGATAAAGAAAGCATCGCCAGCAGCCACCTTTTCGTAATTTAACACATCACGCAAAGTGTTGTTTTCCATCACTTTGACATAGTCGGCACGCGTCATCTCACGATTGAAGCCCATGACGAGTTCAGCGTCTTTGTCGGCCTGCATCACATACCACATCTCTGTCTTGCCATTGCCCAAGCCGCGTTTCTCGGCCAGCTCATCATCGGGATGCACCTGCACCGACAGCCAGTCGTTGGCATCGATGATCTTAAGGAGCAACGGGAACTGCTCGCCATACTTATCGAAGACACTCTCCCCTACCAAGTCACCCATGAAGGTTTCCACCAAGTCGTTGATTTCGTCGCCTTCGAAGTCGCCATTGGCTATCTCGCTCTGTTCATCCCACAAGCCCGAAAGCAGCCACACCTCACCGCAGTTGGGCAACGGGCCATAGTCAAGGCCCAGTTGTTCCTTGATCTTGCGCCCACCCCATATCTTGTCCTTAAAGATAGGCTTGAACTTAAGGGGATAGAGTACGGTTTGCATTGTGCTTCTGAAATTTGGTGGCAAAGATAAAACAATTCTTGGAACGACCGACTTCGCCTAAATGAAAAAACCGTACTTTTGCAAGAAAAGAAAAACCGCCATGCAAAACCTCATAGAACTACGCCATATCCTCCATGCCCATCCCGAGCTTTCAGGACAAGAAACCTTGACCAACAGGATTTTGAACGAATGGGTGAAACAGACCCGGCCCGACCTGCTCATTGAAAAAATCGGCGGCCATGGTTTGGCTGCAGTCTATAGGGGCGCAAAGCCTGGCAAGCGCATCCTCATCCGTGGCGACATCGACGCGTTGCACATCCCCGAGCCGAACGACATTCCTTATCGTTCACAAAACCAAGGCGTCTCCCACAAATGCGGCCACGACGGCCACGCCACCATCCTCTGCGGTTTGGCGCAATGGCTCGGCGAACAACGTCCTGACCAAGGCGAGGTGGTGCTGCTCTTCCAGCCCGCCGAGGAGACCGGACAAGGCGCACAAGTCATCCTCAGCGACCCGCAATTCGAGCAAATCAAACCCGATGTGGCTTACGGGCTGCACAACCTTCCTAGTTTCGAGAAGGGTAAAATCATGGTGAAGGAAGGCTGCTTTGCAGCTGCATCGTTCGGTCTGAAACTCACCTTCGACGGCCGCACGGCACATGCCTCTCAGCCCGAGACGGGCCACAGCCCTTCTGAATTGCTTGCCCAGCTCATCCATCATCTGGAGAAAAAACGCGAGCAGCTGAAGGCCGTGAAGCCTTTGACGACTTTCGTCATCACCCATGCCACACTTGGCGAGGAGACCTTCGGTGTCGCCCCCGGTCATGCAGAAATTTGGCTCACCCTGCGCAGCTTCAACGACCGCAACCTGGAACTGATGTCCACGGAAATCATCGAGTTCTGTCGCGCCAAGGCCAAAGACCATCTTTTCGACTTCAATTTCTCGATGCACGAAGCCTTTGCCGCCACTAACAGCGACGACAACTGCGTGAAAACTATTGAGCAAGCCGCAAAGAACCTTGAATTAAATCTCGGTCATTTGGACGAGCCTTTTCGTTGGTCGGAGGACTTCGGTAGGTTTGGGAGCGTCTGTCCTATCGGTTTCTTTGGCTTAGGTTCAGGCCTGGAACAGCCCGCCCTTCACGACCCGATGTTTGACTTCCCTGATGACATTTTGGAAGTGGGGATGGGGATGTTTTGGGAGATCATCAGATTAACCTTAGAATCTCCCCAATAATCGCCCTCGAATAGGCATTCGCCACCTCAACGATAAACTTGTTGAAATCGACACGCGCATTGTGGTCGGCGGTGTCGCTGATGGTGCGTATGACCGTGAATGGAACATTAAACTCCAAGCACACCTGCGCCACAGCGGCGCCTTCCATCTCGACGCAGAGCACATCGGGCAGCAACCTGAGGATTTCTTCGCGTTTCTCGTTGCTGTTGATGAACTGGTCGCCGCTGGCGATGTCGCCGAAATACAAGCTTGGGGCCAGATTAAACTCCCTCACGGCCTCCTCTCCTACCATACTCTCAACGCCTATGTTCAACAGATTCGTCACTGCCTTACCTGCCAGCTCAGTCAGGTCAGAATCACTGCTGACATAGATACGATTAAGCAAAGGTAGCTCGAAGCGCGAAATCATGGGGCGAGCGTCAAGGTCATGCTGGACAAGGCGCTTTGAAATCACAATGTCACCCACCTTAAGGCCATCGGCCAAAGCCCCAGCTGTGCCGATGAAGATCAAGTCCGTCACAGCAAACTCCTGAACCAACAAAGTAGCGGTGATGGTGGCCGCCACCTTGCCCCATTTGGAGAAAGCTACAACACAGCGCACGTTACCGATTTTGCCCACTACAAACTCACGGTTGGCGATTTTTACGATGGTTTTTTCCGTCAAAAGAGCTTTCACTTCGTCGATTTCCTGCGCCATAGCGCCGAGTATGCCTATATTTCTCATCGTTTGTATTTTTTGAGTTGCAAAAATAAAAAATCTTACCTTTGCAAAAATTTATCAAATGAAGAAGATTTGCATCTTTTGCGGCAGCAGTATGGGTTTCGATCCGATTTATAAGGAAAAAGCCGCTGAATTAGGTCGCGTGCTGGCCGACCACGGCTGCGAGCTACTCTATGGTGGTGGCAGCGTGGGCCTGATGAAGATTGTAGCCGATGTGATGATGGAACGCCACTGCAAGGTGACCGGCACCATCACCCAGCACCTGTTAGACATGCGCGTGGGACATCCCGAGATTGACGAACTGATTGTGGTGGAGACCATGGCCGAACGCAAGAAAATCCTTGAAGACATGGCCGACGGCTTCATCGCCCTGCCGGGTGGCATCGGCACCATGGACGAGTTCTTCGAAGCCTACGTGCTCAGCCAGCTGCGTGTCTTCGACAAGCCCGTCGCCCTCTACAACGTGAACGGCTATTACGACGGCCTCGTGGATTTCATCGGCCACATGGCCAATGAAGGCTTCATGCGCAAGGAACATGCTGAGAACCTCATCGTGAGCAATGACGCGAAGGACCTTTTGGCAAAGATGGAACAATTTCAGCCTGCGGATGTGACAAAGTGGGTGGTGGAGATCAAAGAACAAGTGAAATAGTTTAGAGTTTAAAGTTTAGAGTTTAGAGAATATGATCATTATTGGAATAACAGGGACGCTGGGCGCTGGCAAAGGCACCATCGTCGACTACCTCGTCAAGGAAAAGGGCTTCGTGCATTACTCGGTGCGGGCCTACATCACAGAAGAATGTCAACGCCGCGGGCTTGAAGTGAATCGTGACACCCTCACCATGGTGGGCAACGACTTGCGCGCCGCGCATTGTCCGAGCTACATCACCGACCAGCTCTTCGAGCGTGCCAAGGCTGAGGGCAAGAACGCTGTCATTGAGAGCGTACGCACGCCGGGCGAGATCCACTCGCTGCGCGAGAAGGGCGAGTTCTACCTCTTCGCTGTCGATGCCGACCGTAAGATCCGTTACGACCGCATCTACCTCCGTGGCTCGGAGACCGACCACATCGACTTCGACACCTTCGTAGCCAACGAGGAGCGCGAGATGACAGCCACCGACCCCAACAAACAAAACCTCGGTGCCTGTATCAAGGAGGCCGACTTCGTCTTTATGAACGACGGCACCATCCCCCAGCTGCACCAACAAGTTGAGAAGGTGCTGACGCAGTTGCATGTGCGCCCTTCGTGGGATGATTATTTCCTCAACCTTGCTGATACCGTCAGCGAGCGTGCCACCTGCAACCGTGGCCGCAGCGGCTGCGTCATCGTAAAGGACAAGCAAATCCTGGTGACGGGTTATGTAGGCTCGCCTAGAGGTCTGCCGCACTGCGACGACGTGGGGCACCTCTTCCGCAAGGTCATCCACGACGACGGCAGCGTCACCCAGCACTGTGTGCGCACCGTCCATGCCGAGCAAAACGCCATCTGCCAAGCCGCCCGTAGAGGTATTGCTTTGGATGGCAGCACCCTCTATTGCCGCATGACCCCCTGCCGCACCTGCGCCATGCTCATCATCAACTGCGGCATCGTCCGCGTAGTGTGCGAACGCCGCTATCACGACGGCGCCGAGACCGAAGAAATGTTCAAGCAAGTGGGCATCAAGTTGGAATACAAATACGATGAGGTGCAGCAGTACGAGGGACAGCGGTGTTAAACCTTCTTTCCCACAAAACGCACCACCAGCCACAAAACGGCAAAGCCCGTCAGGAAAGCCACCCACGAAGGCAAACCCAAAGCAGTAGGCAACACGCCTATCAACAAGGCTACACCACCTACAGTGAGCGCATATGGCATTTGCGTACTGACGTGTTGCAAATGGTTGCAACTTGAGGCCAGAGAACTCATAATAGTCGTGTCGGAAATAGGTGAACAATGATCGCCCATGACGGAGCCTGCCAATACCGAGGCCACCACATTGTAGAACAAAGGCATCGTGGCGTCAACAGACAAGCCTTGCCCTTGGCAGAGCAGCCACGAAGCCGGCAAAATCAAAGGATAGAGAATAGCCATAGTACCCCATGAAGTGCCCGTTGAGAAACCTATCAAAGCAGCCAAAAGGAAAGTCAGCACAGGCACAACAGCAGGCGACAGAGACCATTGCACTAACAGCTGTGAAACGAATTCGGCTGTATGCATATCCTTCGTTACCAAAGCGATAGACCATGCCATGGTCAGAATAAGCACCGCGTTGAACATGGCCTTGAAACCTTCGACCATCTCTTCCATGATCTTTCCAAATTTCATGTCGCCCCGTAGCATTGTCATCACAATGGCAGTGAGCAACGACAGCACAGAGGCCCAAAGCAAGGCCTTGTAAGAATTGGCTGCACCTATAGTTGCTGAGAGTTTGGAGAAGAAGCCTGTCTCGGCTTGCCATACAGAGGCATCGTAACCCGTGGCTATCAGTCCGATGATGGTGCCAAAAATCAACACAGTCAGCGGAATCAAGGCATCAATGATATGGGCAGGTCTCGACACCCCATTGGTCATCTCAATTTCCATGGCAGAGGCATTGCGCGCCTTGCGTTCAGCCTTCAGCATAGGGCCAAAGTCACGCCCGCTAAAGATAATCATCAGCACGAAGCCAAGGGTAAGGAAGGGATAGAAACTGTATGCCAATGAATGGAAAAACACCGAATAGGCAGATGCTTCCAACCCAATGGCGCGAATACCATCCTGAATGTAACTCAGCTCAGCCCCAATCCAAGTAGTCACGAAAGCCACTGCCACGACAGGGGCCGATGTAGAGTCTACGATATAGGCCAACTTCTCGCGCGACACCTTCAATTTGTCGGCAACAGGACGCATGGTGTTGCCCACCACCAAAGTATTGGAATAGTCGTCGAAGAAAATGCAGAGGTCCATCAAAAAGGTCATCAGCTGACCCGAACGGGGGCCATGTGCCCGTCGCGACAACCAATTAACCACGCCCTGCATGCCGCCATTGACGGTGATGATGCGCACCATGCCACCGATAATCAAGGTGAAGACGATGATGGTCACATGGTCGGCGTCAAACAACGAATTCACAACGTAGGTATCCACTACACGCAACAGCCCACCGCCCAAGGCTGAGACAGGGCTGGCACCGCCATATAAGGCAATAAGGAATGTGCCCGTCAGGATACCAACAAAAAGAGAAGAGATCACCTCCTTTATTAATAATGCCATCACAATGGCCACCAAAGGCGGAAGAATTGACATCCAAAGCGGCATCGGACCAACAACAGGGCCAAAGGCATACAACAGCGCCATGCCCAACGCCAATACTAGCACAAGTGCCAAGCCAATCCATTTCTTTTTCATAGGCATCAAATGTGATACAAAAATAGCATTTTTTACAAAAACACGCTTCCCAAAACCATTTTGGCCTTATTTTTGCACACGATATAGAATGATTACACTAACATCGTAAACAAACACATCATGAAGAAAGCATTAGCCATTGCATTATGTTGCATCACAATTCTGTTCTCTGCCTGCCAAAAAGAAAACAACAATAAAAGATTCATCGGAAACTATAAGGGGACTGTATGGGCATGAGGCACCTATGACGCCAACATCCCCAACATCGGACCCATGCACCAAGAATTCACTGACCAAGCATTACCCGTTGAACTTCAACTGAACGAGGGAGAGAATTCAAAAGAAGTGACTGGCATTTGCAAGATTGAAGACCAGGAAATCCCATGCAAAGGTACTGTCGACGGCAATATCGTCACCTTCACAGCCGTCGATGAAGTCGTCACCATTGACTACAATGCAGGAGGCTTCAATTTATCACCAGAAATGAAAATGACATACGACATCAAAGGAACATTGTCAGATGGCACACTCACACTCGACGGCAACTGCTCTGGCAATGGAACCGTCAGCATAATGTTCTCTACTGCCACGCTCAATATGAACGCCACAATGACGGGAAGTTTGACCCAAATCCGATAAACGGAAACATCTTCTTTGCAATAAAAAAAACAGCCCTGTTATTGGGCTGTTTTTTTATTGTAGCGGGGGGAGGATTCGAACCTCCGACCTCCGGGTTATGAGCCCGACGAGCTGCCTCTGCTCTACCCCGCATCGTGCGAAAAACTTCGGAAAACAAAAAATTCGCTCCCGAAATCGGCTGCAAAGATAATAATTTTGTTTCTTTGCAATGTAAAAAACAGGAAAAATTTTTCACTATGGCGCATAAAGCAGGCTATGTCAACATTATAGGGCGTCCAAACGTAGGCAAGTCCACCCTTATGAATCAACTCGTTGGAGAAAAAATCTCCATCATTACCTCGAAAGCACAGACCACACGCCACCGCATCTTGGGCATCGTCAATGGCGACGATTTCCAAATCGTCTTTTCTGACACACCAGGCATCATCAAAGACCCAGCCTACAAGATGCATGAAGTGATGAACCAATTCGTCAACGTGGCCCTCATCGATGCCGACCTCATCCTTTTCGTCGTCGACATCACCGACAAGAAAGTTGAGGAAAAAACGGTGGAGAGGTTAAAGACCATCGACATTCCTGTTTTCGTGCTTATCAACAAAATAGACCTATCCAACCAAGAGGCCGTTGAACAAGCTGTCGAAACGTGGCGGCAGACCCTACCCAATGCCACGGTGTTCCCGCTTTCGGCACAATATGGCGCCAACGTGGAGTTCATCTTAAAGCAGATTCTGGAGAAACTTCCCGAATGCCCTCCTTACTTCCCCAAGGATGAACTCACCGATCGTTCGATGCGCTTCTTTATCACAGAGATTATCCGCGAGAAGATTTTGCTCAATTACCAGCAGGAGATTCCTTATTCTGTCCAAGTCGAGGTGGAGAGCTACGAAGAAACCGAACATCACATCCATATTCGTTCCGTGATCTATGTGGCTCGCGATTCGCAGAAGGCCATCATCATAGGCAAGGGCGGTAGTGCCATCAAGAAACTAGGCATGCAGGCCCGCACTGACATTGAGGAGTTTACAGGAAAGAAGATTTTCTTGGAATTGTTCGTAAAGGTTGATAAAGATTGGAGAGATAATGAAGCCGAACTGAAACGGTTTGGCTACGAAGCATAAAACCGTGAGGAGTGAGAAGTGGAGGTGATGACAAAAAACTCCTCACTCCTAACTCCTCACTCCTAACTATTTATTATTTTTGCAGCCCAAAGCAAAACCATCAAAGAAATGTCAAACATTGTAGCAATTGTGGGGAGACCCAATGTGGGAAAATCGACTTTGTTCAACCGTCTGCTGAAGCAGCGCATGGCCATCGTGGAAGAGA
Source organism: Candidatus Limimorpha sp. (assembly GCA_045117495.1). Taxonomy (GTDB): domain Bacteria; phylum Bacteroidota; class Bacteroidia; order Bacteroidales; family F082; genus Limimorpha. The sequence continues at coordinate 12,118 of JBGUNT010000018.1, forward strand.
CGAGTGGCGTAACGCGTGACAGGCACTACGGCAAAAGCGATTGGAACGGAAAGGAATTCACCGTCATCGACACGGGCGGTTATGTGGTAGGGTCAGACGACATCTTTGAAGAAGAGATCCGCAAGCAAGTGGATTTGGCTATCGAAGAGGCCGATGTCATCGTATTTGTGGTGGACGGACGCGAAGGCGTACACGTCCTCGACGAGGATGTAGCGGTCATTTTGAGGCAACAAAAGAAGCCCGTCCTGCTAGCTGTCAACAAGATAGACGAACCGAACAAGGAGATACTGGCAGGCGAGTTTTACGCCTTGGGCTTAGGTGAGCCCTACCCCATGTCGGCCATGACCGGTACAGGTACTGGCGAGCTCCTCGACAAGGTATGCGAGCTCCTGCCCTCCGACACCACCGACTTCAACACAGACCTACCCAAATTCACCGTGGTGGGACGCCCCAACGTAGGTAAGTCGTCTCTGATCAACGCCTTCCTCGGCACCGACCGTCATATCGTTACTGATATAGCAGGCACCACTCGCGACAGCAACTACACACGCTACAACGCTTTCGGCATGGAGTTTATGCTTGTCGACACCGCCGGGCTTCGCAAAAAGAGCAAGGTGGAAGAAGACATTGAGTTTTACAGCGTGTTACGCTCTATCCGAGCCATCGAGGACTGTGACGTGGCCATCCTCATGCTTGACGCCCAAAACGGTTTTGAAGCGCAAGACATGAACATATTGCGTCTCATCGAGAAAAACAAAAAAGGCTTGGTGCTGGTAGTCAACAAGTGGGACCTCGTGGAAAAGGATTCTAACACCCACCTGCAATTTGAGAATTACATTCGCGAGAAGACAGCGCCTTTTAAGGACTATCCCATCATCTTCACTTCCGCCATCAACAAGCAACGTATCTATAAAGTGCTGGAAACCGCACACAAGGTATACGAAAACCGCGAGCGCCGTATCCCCGTGCGTGAGCTCAACGACAAGATGCTGGAAATCATCAACTCCGTGCCGCTACCAACAGCATCACGTGGACGTTTCCTGCGCATCAAATACATCACCCAGCTGAAAGGCATGACACCCCAGTTCGTGTTTTTCTGCAACCTGCCAAAAGACGTGAAAGAATCGTACAAACGCTTCTTGGAGAACAAGTTGCGCGAAACGTGGGACTTCAACGGCGTACCGATTCAACTTATCTTCAAAGAGAAATAATGACCGAAGAAGAGAACATCGTCAGAATGGACAAATGGCTGTGGGCGGCGCGTCTCTATAAAACGCGCTCGCTGGCTGCCGATGCCATCAAAGGCGGCAAAGTGAAGGTGGACGGCAACCCCGTCAAGCCCTCACGCGAGGTAAAAGAAGGCGATGTCATACAAGTGCAAATCGACCAATTGCACAAAGTTGTACAGGTGAAAACCGTCATCAAAAACCGTGTCTCGGCCAAACAAGTGCCAGAGATTTACAACGACCTTACGCCCAAAGAGGAATACGAACGCATCGAATTCATGCATGCCTATAAAGCCGAGTGGCGTGACCGAGGCGCTGGCCGTCCCACCAAGAAAGAGCGGCGTATGATTGAGAAAATGAAAGATGACATATAAACCATGAAGAAAGTGCTATTTATAGTGCTTTTGCTTGGCACGACCTTACTGCTGTCGGCTCAAGGACGTTATGTAGAGCCCTCCTTCCGATATGCCTACCACATCCCTTTCCCACTTTACGCCGACTACCCCGTATATGGCGCCGACTTACGTATCGGACGACAGACCGATGGCTCCCAGGCTTGGGAATCTTTCTTCAACTATCCCTGTGTCGGCATTGCTTTCCGTATGGAACACCATACCATGAAAGATTATTTCGACGAAGAAAGCCAAAAATTTATTGACCTGGGCAACAGCTATGCCGCCTTTGGTTATTGCAACGGGCACCTCTTCAGTCGTCCAAAGTTCCAATTCGACTACACATGGGGCATCGGTATGGCATATTGGCCCAAAGGCCACAACCGCCTCATCAGTTCGCCTCTCACCGTACACCTCACGGTCGACTTCGGACCCGTCTTCAAACTCAACGACAACTTTGACCTGTTTCTGCGTGCCAGTTTCTCCCATGCCTCAAACGGCGCCCTGCGAGTGCCCAACAAAGGCGTTAATGTGCTGGGCGGACAAGTAGGCCTGCGCTACTTCCCAAAAGGGCGCGCCAACATTAAGTACGATAAAGAGTACCCATTCGAGAAATACAACCTTATTTATATGCTTGACGGTATCGGTGTGCGTGAGTCTAACACCATCACAGGACGCTATTGCATAGGAAATACCTTTGAGGTCGGATATTCTCGAGCCTTCCATCCCTGCTTCCGCTATGGTGGCGGCTTCGATGTGCTTTACACTGGAGAGAATCAGGTGATGTATGAGTACAACCATGCCGAAGACCGATATAAAGCTGTTGACGCATTCAGCATCGCACCCTATGTTGCAGGAGAATTGTGCTACGGCCGATTCATCGGGCATCTCTCTTTTGCGTATTACCTATGGCAACCCGCAGAGTATTTGCCTAAACATTATCAAAAATACTACGAGCGCCTGTCTTTTCGCTACCATTTTGGGAAAAGCAGAGCATTGTTTGCTGGGGTCGGAATGAAAGTCCATGCTTCCCGCATCGATTACATCGAATGGACTGTAGGCGCTGACCTTTGGAAATGGTAAAAAAATAGAGACGCGCCATGGCACGTCTCTAAAAAGATTATCCGTTCAAATTCGGATTACACCATCAGTGCGCCAACAAGGCCCAAGATTGCGTAGAACTCAGGAAGAGCGGCATAGATCAGCGTGTTGGTGAACACATCGTGACCTTGGCTCACGCCAACGATGCCATTAGCGCAAACTTGGCCTTGACGAATGGCCGAAATCATGCAGACCAAACCCACACAGAGACCCACACCAAAGATGATGAGACCTTGTGTCGGATCCGCTTTCAACTTGTTCAGCAGCATAAAGAATGCCACGAAGCCATAGATACCTTGGGTGGCCGGCAGAGCCGACAACACCATGAAATTACCCGATGCTTCAGGACGTTTCTTTAAACCGCCTTCAGCGGCATTGCCTGCCGTTGAAGTACCGATTGAACTACCGATACCTGCCAAAGCCAAAACGAGGCCGAGGCCGAGATAACCTAAAATTGTTGCTAGCATAATTTTAATATTTTAATTGTTGATTTGTTTAATTTTCATTGTTTTGTGTAAGAGGTTTATATCTTCTTCCAGAGCCTTCATAACCAGAGTTCTTGAAGAACTCGAGGAAGTTGAGTCGCAAGGGATGCACAAAGGCGCCCAAGACACACATCGCGACGTTCAAGGTGTGACCAATCACCACAATAAGGATGAAGGCAATCCAACGGGCGCCGCCATCACCTAAGGCCTGCACGCCGATAGCATTGAAGGCCTCACCGAGCTTGGCACCCGCCAAACCCAAAGCATACAGACGCAGGTAACTAAGCACGTCGCCAAGCAAACCCGTTGCTGTGTTGTAGGTCTCCCACAAACCCGAGCCCACATTGAGCAAAGGATTGCGGTGTAAGTCGTTGAGGAAGAAAATGCCTAAAGCCGACAAGCAGCCAATGACAATGACAATCCACTTCGTCAGCGCCTTGTCCATCACACCCATCAGAGCGAGACCACCCACGATGACACCACCCACGATGAGCAAAGTCCAACCCCAGGTACTCAAGGAGTTGGCAAAGCCCTTAACCTTGGTACTCTGATAGGTCTTCACAATCATGGCGAGACAGATGTGCACGATACCGACGAGCAGTGCCAGCACCATCGTGCCGTCATAGCCGGCAATCTGAGAAGGCAACATACATTTCTTCACAGCATCAGGAATCCACTTCCATTCGAGCATATCCATCGAGAAGAAAGTATGGAACAGCAAGCCGACCACAGTGGTGGCGATGCCCAAAGTAATGCCCAATGGCGCAATCTTCGGCAGTTTCTTCTTCAAAGCCAGACCAGCCAAGATGAGCACAAGGCCATAGCCAGCATCACCCATACAGAAGGCGAAGAAGAGCATAAAGAAGATGGAGATGAACACCGTCGGGTCAAACTCGTCGTATTTCGGGCGACCGTACATGTCGGTCAGCAGCTCGAACATCGAGACGAACTTGTTGTTCTTCAGCTTGATAGGCGGATTGTCGTCGACCTTGGCCTTGTCCTCGATGTAAAGCACGTTCTCTTTTTCGAGCATGTCACGCAAGGCAGGCTCTGTCTCGGCAGGCGCAAAGCCTTCAAAGACCGTGATGTAGTCCTCGGCGGCTTTTGTGCCAGCGGCGTGAGCCAAGTGCAGGTCGAGTTTCGAGAGCGTCTTGTCCAACTCGTTCTGAAGGTCTTGTTCGTGGCATTTCAGTTCCGAGAGAAGGCGTTCCTTGGTCTCTACCTTATACTCCAACTCACTGATTCTCTTTTCAATGGAAGAGAAATCGGCATCGGGAGCAGGCAGTTCTTTCAGCGGGAAACCGTAGTCGTCCGAGTCGGAAACAACCACGAAATAAGTCGAGCCGTCCATTGTGGCGATTTCGCTCAATGCGTATTGCTCTTTCCATGCCGGTTCGATGGCCTTCGCCTTGTAGAAATGCATGTTCAGCCCGCGTTCCTTGAGCTTTTCGATGGTTTTCACATCGAAACGGCCCCAAGGCTTGCGTTCCTCAAGCTCTTTCTGAAGCTGGGTCAACTGCTCTTGCGTCGTCTCAATCTCGCGAACCGTCTCGATGACGTTTTCTGCAAGGTCGCCGTAATTCTTTTCGGCAAACTCGGCGGGTGTCACGTTTTTCAGCAACGACAGCGCTTTGCGATACGACCCGGCCTTCGACGACAGCGTCTCCGACTTCTCGTCAATCGCCTTGGCGGAACGGGTGATGTCGACCACGCCCACTTCCTGCAACTTGCGGAGGAAGGCGTCGGCATCGCCGCTCAGCAGGATGAAATCATATTTCGTCATTTCAGTTACCATGGGCAGCCTCCTCTTCTTCTTCAAGTATGTGTTTGTTTTTCACGATTTTTTGCGAAGCCTTGTCAAGGTTCTCCGCGTCTTCCATGTATCGCTTGATCTTGCGTATGGCTTCGTTATAGCCAGGGATTTGCACCTTCTCGTAAAGGTTGACTTTCTGCGTGGTCTTCTTCCGTTGGTAGTCCAAAACACGGCTCACCTCGGTATAGACCTCCGACTCAATGCCCAGCTGTGCAAGGTTTTTCAGTATCTGCACGCCGTCGGCATACCACATGGGCTTGGTGAAGAGGTTGATGTCCTTCACGTCGAACAGCACCTCCTCCAAGGCCGGCACGGGCACACCCGCAATCTTGACAGTCTTCAGCTTGACATCGGTCACCGAAATCAGTCCTGGCTCAAATTCATTCCAAAGCCGGGCCATGTACTCATACGACTTGAGTTCGGCCTCTAATTGCTCTACAAGCCTCTCCGAACGCTGCTTGGCTTTCTTCACCTCAAGGCGCAGCGCACTCTCCTTGCTCTTCAGCGTGGGCAGAGCACGGGTTCGCGTCTTGAGCTGCTTGTTCAGCTCGTTCAGCGAGGTCTTGTTATATTGAAATTTGATGGCCATTGATTACATATAATAGATGTATGGGAACATTACTCTTTTAACGTCATGGCGGACAAGGATCCGCCATCTCCTGTGCGCGAAGGATTGTCCTTCTGTTCAGGAGATTGCGGGCTTGACCCGCAATGACAGTTTGAGTATGAGTGTGACATTCCCATTTTAATTATTCCTTTTCTTTCCAATATTTCTCAATGAGTTTTTCCTTCAAACCCGTCTCGGCCTTGGTGAAATACTTGCCAAACAACTCCCAGCCCGTGTCGAGCATCTCCTCGATGGAGATGTTGACGTCGATGGCCAGCAGGCGCGTGGCATATTCCTTGGCGTAGTCGAGACAGCGCAGGTCGTAGTCACTCAAGTCGAAACCGTTCTCCAACTTGGTCTTGGCGTTGGCAGCGTCGGCATAGAGTCGCACCGAGGTGTTCATCACCGCGCTGTGATCCTCACGGGTCTTCTTGTTCTGCACCAACTGTTTCAAACGCGACAGCGAACGGAACGGGTCGACGATGACCTTACCCGAGTCGGGGTCGGCACGGAGGAACAACTGGCCCTCGGTGATGTAACCCGTGTTGTCCGGGATGGCGTGAGTGATGTCGCCGTCGTTCAAAGTCGTCACGGCGATGATGGTGATGGAACCGCCATCAGGCAACTGCACAGCCTTTTCGTAGATTTTGGCCAAGTCGGAATACAACGAGCCAGGCATGGAGTCCTTGGACGGGATTTGGTCCATACGGTTGCTCACGATACTCAAGGCATCGGCATACAGCGTCATGTCGGTGAGCAGCACCAGTACCTTCTCGTTCTTATCCACTGCAAAATATTCAGCGGCAGTCAAGGCCATGTCGGGAATCAGCAGACGCTCGACAGGCGGTTGGTCGGTGGTGTTCACGAAGCTGATGATCTTGTGTAAGGCACCTGCACTCTCAAACTGGTTCTTGAAGAAGAGGTAGTCGTCATTCGAAAGGCCCATACCACCGAGGATGATCTTGTCCACATCGGCACGGAGAGCCACCATGCTCATCACCTGGTTATAGGGTTGGTCGGGATCGGCGAAGAACGGGATCTTCTGGCCCGAGACCAAGGTGTTGTTCAAGTCGATGCCGGCAATACCGGTAGGAATTAGTTGCGAAGGCTGGCGACGCTTGAAGGGATTCACTGAAGGGCCGCCGATTTGGCGTTTCTCGCCTTCCACAGCGGGGCCGCCGTCGATAGGATCGCCATAGGCGTTGAAGAAACGGCCGGCGAGTTCGTCGCTCACGTTCAGCGAAGGCGGTTCACCAAAGAAGGTCACTTCGGCATTGGTCGGGATGTCCTCCGTGCCGCCAAACACCTGCAGGGTGACGGCATTGTCTTTAATCTTCACCACCTGCGCCAGACGGCCTGCCACGAGGGCAAGTTCGTCGTTGGCCACACCTTGCGCCTCAAGGGTCACGGTGGCCTTGGTGATGGCGGTCAGCTTGGTATAGATACGTTGAAAGGCTTTCTCACTCATGTTTCAGTTCCTCCTTTAACTGTCCAAGATATTTTTCAAATTGTTCCGACTTGTATTCCGAGTAGTTCATCTGACGGCAGATGTTGATCAAGCCCTTAAAGTAGGTGGTGCACTCCTCGAAGTTGTCGAACTTGAAGCTGCGGTCGCAGATTTCAAGCACAAGGTCGAGCATAAACTTCTGACGTTCGAGCGGCGTGGAGCCGTCAATGTCATCGAAAGCGTCTTGTTGCAAAATGACGAAGTCGATGAGTTCCGACTTCCAATATTGCTCATGGTACGACATCGGCACGCCGTCATCGCCCAAGATGTTAATCTGCTCATAGGCATCCTTGCCTCGGCGGATGATGTATTTCGTCTTCGTCACCTTGTCGACCCAACCCTTCTCGATCTTCTCGTCAAGATACTCGATGATTTCGGGGTATTCGAGGTATTTCGAATAGGAGTCGACGGGGTCGACGGCAGGATAACGCTTCTTATCGGCACGGTTCTGCGAGAGGCCGTAGAAGCAACGTGCGGCCTTCTTCGTCGATTCAGTCACAGGCTCCTTCAGGTTACCGCCAGCAGGCGATACTGTTCCGATGAAGGTGATGGAACCCGACTGACCGTTGTTGAGCTTCACATAACCCGCACGGGCGTAGAAGTTGGAGATGATGGCCGAGAGGTCGACGGGGAAACCGTCCTGACCAGGTAATTCCTCCAAACGGTTACTCATTTCACGCAAGGCCTGTGCCCAACGCGAGGTGGAGTCAGCCAGCAGCAGCACCTTCATACCCATGGCGCGGTAGTATTCGCCGAGGGTCATGGCCGTGTAGACCGAAGCCTCACGAGCAGCCACCGGCATGTTCGACGTGTTGCAGATGATAATGGTACGCTCCATCAGCGAGCGACCCGTGTGCTTGTCCTTCAGCTCGGGGAACTCAGTGAAGATCTCCACGACCTCGTTGGCACGCTCACCGCAGGCCGCCATGATGATGATGTCGGCATCGGCTTGCTCGGCGAGGGCGTGTTGCAACACGGTCTTACCGCAGCCGAAAGGTCCGGGGATGAAGCCCGTGCCGCCTTCAGCGATGGGGTTGAGCGTGTCGATGCAACGCACACCCGTCTCCATCACTTTAAAGGGGCGTGGTTTCTCCACATAACCGCCCACGGCCACCTTCACAGGCCATTTCTGCATCATCGTCACCTTCACCTCCTCGCCTTCCGCGTCAGTCAACGTGGCAATGGTGTCGGTGATCTTGTATTGTCCGGCGTCGGCCACATTCTTCACGGTGTAAGTGCCCTTGAAGTTGAACGGCACCATGATTTTGTGGGGCAGCCAGCCTTCCTTGACTTCGCCCAACCAGTCGGCGGCAACCACTTGGTCGCCTGCCTTGGCGATAGGTGTGAAGTCCCAAAGTTTCTCTTCGTCGAGGGCCTTTGTGTATTCACCACGTTTCAGAAACACACCTTCCATGGTGGCGAGGTTGTTCTGCAGGCCGTCGAAGTTGCTCGAAAGCAAACCAGGTCCCAAGGTCACCTCAAGCATGTAGCCTTGGAATTCCACCTTGTCGCCGATCTGTAGGCCGCGGGTGCTCTCAAACACCTGCACGGAGGCTTTGTTCCCGTTCACCTTAATGACCTCTGCCATCAGCTCGACGCCGTCGAGGTCAATGAAACAGATCTCATTCTGTGCCACAGGGCCGTCCACCTCTACGGTGACCAGGTTTGCAATGATTCCTGTAACTTTTCCTGTTGTTTTCATATGTTGTTGTTTCTATTATTTACACACTTAAATCCAAATTCGCGCTTGTGCCACGAATCTCCTGCACCAGTTTCTGGAACATCTCCTGACCCTTGGAGGCGTCAAGTTCAGCCCAGCGCTGGACGGTCTTGGCCTTGACCAAGAAGGCGAGGATGGCGTTCATGTTGAAGTAGTCCATGCGGGCTATGTCGCTGGCTTTCTCCCATTTCAGCTCATCCATCTTTTGCTCACGCTCTACAAAGTCGGCGTCAGCAAGGATTTCTTGGATTTGTTTCTCCTCATCGAAGTCAGCCTCAGGCAGTTCCACTTGGTAGTCCTCCCCTTTCTTGCCGAGACGCTTGGCCAGATAGGACACTTTCATGTTGCGCAGACGCCCGTCAAAGTCGAAATACTCTCGGATGAACCGGTTCTTGCTCTCAGCGGCCTTGTCGTAAAACTCCGCGCCGAGGCTGTCCTCATTGAAGCCTTCCTCCATAAGTTCCACCAACTTCTGGTCTTTCTCAGAGAGCAGCTCCATGATAGACTCCTTCACGGCGGCATAGTCGAAGCCTGTGTTCTCGAAGCCCGAGGTCAGTTCCGGCAAGCCGGCCACGATATAGACGTAGTTATCCATCAGCCGAAGAGGATTTTCTTGGTGGCGGGACGCAGGTAGTTGGCGATGAGCTGGGTGAACTCATCATCGGTGAACTGCAGCATATAGCCGCCATCCTTGGGCGCAACCTTGAAGCCACCGTTCATCTTCTTGGAGTAATCCACTTTCACCTCGCCTTTGAACTGGCTGTTGATTTCATTCTTCACGAAAGGCTCCACCTCGGCTTTGAGTGCCTCAGGCAGGATAAGATTCAAGTCGACGGGCGACGCATTCGCGGGATTAAAGGCCTTCACCACACTGGTGATCAGTTCCTTCACAAAAGCGGCATTACCCATGTTGGCCTTCACGCCTTCGGTGGCAGTGTGGGTCACCACCATCTTTTCAATCTCCTGCTTCGTCACGGCGATGCTCTGTGTAGCAGCCATCTTCACGTCGGCGGCGACCTTGGTTTTCAGTTCCTCGGCCTCTTTGTTCGCCTGAGCGATAATACGGTCGGCCTCGGCCTTGGCATAGGCTACGATGCGATCAGCCTCAGCATGGGCCCTCTGCAGGAGCTCCTCGCCGTCCTGTTTCCCTTTCGACAGACCTTCGTTATAAAGTCTGTCCGTCAATGCTTGCAGTTTGTCTTGCATATATTTTTCGTTTTGTTGTTTAATCTTGAAATAGGCGACAAAATTAAGCAATCAAAACAACAAAACAAAACGAAAAAAGAAAATTTTCAAGAAAGCTTGTAATATGACCCCAAAATCTTTGCAAACCAATTTGCAGGCAGAATACGCTTCAACAAAACGGAGAGTTTTTGCTCGAAAGAAGCAACGACATACCCGCTCCTGGGATTCTTTTTCTTGATAATCTGGTTGATTTTTCGGGCCAAGACTATGGGCTTTAAGCCGCCGTTCTCATCATGTTCGACCTTCTCAATGGCAGTTTTGTAAATGGGATAAGCTTCTAACGCGGCTTTATTGGTCTCCTTCTTGCGACTTCCCGTGAATCCTGTGGCAAAATCACCTGGACGAAGCACCACCACCTTGATCCCCTGTTGTTTAACTTCCAATCGCAAGGCCTCACAGTAACCCTCGATGGCAAACTTGCTTGCCGAGTAGAAGCCTTGGAACGGCAGTCCCATCAAGCCGCCAATGCTACTCAACGCGATGATTTTGCCACTACCCTGCCTACGCATGTGGGGCAACACGGCGTCCACACAATGCACCAAACCCATGAAATTCGTGTCCATCTGCAAACGAATCTCTTCTTCGGTGGCAAACTCAAGCGGTCCGCCAATACCCATGCCCGCATTGTTGACCAGCACATCGATACGACCTTCCTTTGCAACGATTTCATTTACAGCTTTATTGACGGCTTCACGATTGCGAACATCCAGCTGTATATAGTGAACACGTGACAATGGCTCCACTTCGCGGCGCACCGTGCCGTAAACGACGTGGCCTTCCTGCGACAACAGTTTTGCCGTCTCAAGGCCGAATCCCGATGATATGCCCGTGATGAAGACTATCATATCACTCCCACTTCCTTAGAAGCCTTTGAAATCTTTTCTATCGCCTCGTCCACTTGTTCAAAGGTATGCGTTGCCATCAAAGCAAAACGAATGAGCACATCCTCTTCGGGGACAGCCGGAGCGATAACAGGCGTCACAAAAACGCCATCATCCAACAACCTGTTGCACAGCCAGAAAGCCTTCTCAGAATTGCGTACGAACAAAGGTATTATAGGAGTCTCGCTGTGACCCGTGTCGAAGCCAAGGTCCTGAAATGCCTTGCGAGCATAATTGCTCAAATCCCAAAGATGCTTGATACGCTCAGGCTCACTCAGCATGATATCGATAGCCGCACTGACAGACGCCACGTTCGCCGGAGGCATACTAGCACTGAAAATCAGCGAACGGGCATTGTGTTTCAAATAGTTGATGATGTCAAAGTCGGCAGCGATAAAGCCTCCCAATGAGCCAAACGACTTCGAGAAGGTACCCATTATGAGATCGACCTTATCGGTGAGACCGAAATGGTCGGCGGTACCGCGACCCTGATGACCCAACACACCTAAAGCGTGCGCGTCATCAATCATGATATCGGCATTATATTGCTCGGCAAGCTCCACCACACGTGGCAAAGGCAAAATGTCGCCTTCCATCGAGAAGACCCCATCGGCAACAATCAATTTCACCGCATCGGGATTGCACAGTTTCAACTTTGCTTCCAGCTGATCCATATCATTGTGGTTGTATTTCCACACCTTGCCAAACGACAGTCGGCTACCTTCGATGATGGAAGCATGGTCTAAACTATCGAGAAGAAGATAGTCATTACGCCCGCACAACGCCGACACCACGCCAAGGTTGACTTGGAAACCCGTACTGAAACACACTGCGGCCTCCTTGCCGACCAACTTAGCCAGCTTCTCTTCCAACTCCACATGAATGTCGAGGGTGCCATTGAGAAAACGAGAGCCTGAACAGCTTGTACCATATTTCTTGACAGCTTCAATGGCAGCTTCCTTCAGACGAGGATCGTTTGACAAGCCAAGGTAGCTGTTCGAACCGAACATCAACACATCCTTGCCTTTGATTTTCACCACCGTGCTTTGTTCCGACTCGATGGGTTTGTAATAGGGATAAATGCCCTTGGCTTGAGCTTCCTGGGGAGCTCTATATAAAGCGCATGCCTTTTTCAAAATATTGGTTTTCATATCTTTGTTAAATTCTTTTTACATAAGTTCTTGCTCGTTTGGTAAGATCGTGTTCCAGATAACGCCACAGGTTTTGCACGCTTGTGTTGTCTTCTAGTTCTCGTGTCGACTCAATATATTTGATGCCATTTCTGGTAATACCCTGCGCAAATTTGTCGAAAATCATGGCATTCACGCCCTTGTTTTTGTATTTCTCGTCGATGGCGATGAGAAGCAAGTCAAGGGTGTCGTTCTGAGTAAGCGCTTTCAGCATGTGCCACCAGCCGAGAGGGAACAACGAGCGTTGGGCTTTCTGCATGGCTTTTGAAAGCGAAGGTAGCGCTACCCCGAAACCAACCACCTGCTCGTCGGCATCAAGGACGATGGAAACATAATCCACGTTGATATTGGATAAGAATTGTTTTTTTAGGTCGTCGCACTGGCCAGGAGACAGCTCCGAGAAGCCATGCAGTTGGGAATAGGCTGAATTCATGCATCGGAACACGCCGTCAAGATAAGGTTCCAAGTCGGCACGGTTGCGGAGCTCGGCTTGATGGAGGCTGTTTTTGATGGAGACCAACTCCGCCATGCGTGCATAACGCTCAGGGATAACCTCCGGCACCTTGATGAGATACTCCACGTAGTCGGTATCCTTGGTGTAGCCCAAGGCATTGAGATGTCCTTCATAATAAGGTGCGTTGTATTTGCCGTAGGCGGTAGGCAGTTTGTCGAAGCCTTCGACGAGGACGCCTGCTGCATCGAATTCGAGGAAACCCATTGGGCCGCTCATCAGCGTCATGCCTTTCTCGTGTGCATAATGCTCAACAGCATCCATCAAAGCCCTTGAAACTTCCTGGTTGTCAACGAAGTCAATCCACCCAAAGCGACAAATCTTCTCGCCTGTCTTCTCGTTGTAGCGGTGGTTGATGATGCCCGCCACGCGGCCCACGATATGGCCATTCTCGTCGTAAGCAAGCCAATACTTACCCTCACAAACCTCGAAAGCGTGGTTCTTTGAGGGTGTCAACGTATCGCGATCCATCGACTCAATCTGCGGGACATAATAAGGGTTATCCTTATAGAGCTCGTTCGGGAAATGCACGAAGGCCTTCAGATCCTTACTCGTAATAACTTCTTTTATATACGGAATCATAGTGCAAAAATAGGATTTTTGGAATTCAACGACTCAAATACGTATTTCATTTCGCGCCTTGGGGGAATCTGGCAACGCCATGCCATATACCGCTTCGCGCAACATTTTTACGAGGGTTTCCTTTGTCTCGCATCGTTCTTGCTCCTCAACGGAAATAACAGGGCCAATCCCCAAACGGACTTCTTTTCCTGCCTTGTTTAGCACCTCCTTGGGCAGACGCATCGACCGCACTTTCCAGTTGATGGAGCCTAAAAAATAGAAAAAGTTTGAATTGCGATCGAAGAAGCGGATGGGAAGGACGGGGACTTTCATTTTTTGTATCAATCGGATAGCAGAAACTTGCCAATCGCGGTCACTGAGCCGACAGTCGCGGAAATGGAAATCCGAGACCGCACCAGCCGGAAACAGTCCCAAAGGATGGCCATTCAGCAAATGCAGCAACGCCTGTCGAACACCAGCAATACTTTCACTGGTGGCTTTTGCCGCATCTCCAGTGTTAGGGACTACGCTGATGAAGTTGTCCTTGATAGTCTTCACAAGGGAGAGAATCTGATTGGCCATCACCTTGAAATCGGAACGGAAATGACCAACAAGATCTATGAGAATCAATCCATCGAGGCCTCCGTATGGGTGATTGCTGACGGTGATGAAAGGGCCATCCTTTAATGCCGCCAAATGCTCCAAACCGCCTACTTTGTAGTTTACCTCGAGATCTTTCAAGAAGGCATCGACGAAATCAGGACCCGACAAGTCTTCATGCCTGACATAACGCTCGGCCAACTTATCGATGCCCGTCATGCGCATGAGCCTATGGGCCAAGGTGTGTCCTTTTTCTCCTTTGAAAATGGGCGACATCTGCTCCAATTCTTCTATCGTGATCAAAGCCATCTCATTTCCCTTTCTTTTTTTTGAAAATCACGAAGGCGTCCATCAAAAAGTTGAACCCTCCAGAAACGCATAACGCCAACAAATTGCATATCACCACATCCCATTTTGTCAGATATTGGATCAGCATCAAGGCACCCATTTTTATGAGGAAACCGCCGGTGCGCGAGGCGTTATAAGCTACATAACGCCTAAAAAAAGAGCTTTTGGCATGACTGCTGACACGGTCGCCCCAGACAAAATAATAGGCGATAAGAAAATCCACAAACACGGCACACTCAAAAGAGATAATAGGGGAGACGATGACTTCACCCACATAGCCATGGAGCACATGATGTGAAAAAAGCCATAGTACCAACGTATCAACGACAGTACCGACCAGATTACCTGCGAAAAACTTTGGTAACTTATTTAATATCAATAATTTTCGATCATTCATTCTTATGCTTCGGGTCTATTTTCGCATAATAGCGTGCATCCTGGGAGATGGTAATGAAATAAATGAGGATCAAAGCCAACAAGATGACCATGCCGATGACATCGAGGATGTGCAACGGAAGCACGTCTCCTTCCATCCACGGAACCACAAGAGTAAAAGTCCGCAAAGGTTTCACACCTATTAATAAAAGACAAGCAAGAATACATATAAGGCGAAACTCGGTAGGACCCAATTTAGCATATGTGAGACGGAATTCACCTTTAAGGTGGGCATTCATAGCCACGTTAAGGGTGAGCATGAGATAAACGACCAGCAACACGCAAGCCAAGTCAAAACGCATGAAGGGAGACAAGCCCGCACCCATGAACATTAGTGCTTCGTTGATAGCATCCATGGTATGGTCAATGTAAAAACCATAGATAGGCCGTTGCTCGTTGCGCACACGAGCGAGAGTACCATCAAGAGAATCACCATACCAGTTGACGACAAAGCCAAAAATACTAATCCATAGGAAATGTACACTAAAATTCGCCAGGACGAAACCCAAGGCGATGAGAACGGCACCCAAAAAGCCGATGAAAGTCAACATATCTGAGTCGGTCCAACGAGGCAGGCGTTGTGCCATCCACACAA
This sequence comes from Candidatus Limimorpha sp., assembly GCA_045117495.1. Taxonomy (GTDB): domain Bacteria; phylum Bacteroidota; class Bacteroidia; order Bacteroidales; family F082; genus Limimorpha. The sequence continues at coordinate 27,335 of JBGUNT010000018.1, forward strand.
GCGCTTTCTTCTCCGCCGCATTTAGGAATGAAGTCTGTATACGCTTCGAGTTTTCTGTTTTTTTCATAGATTCCATAATATCAGTTTTGAAGCAAAACTAATCCATTTTTGAGAAATCAGTCCCGTTTTTTCATTAAAAATCAATTATTTCTCACTTAATAAGTAACTATTCAAAATTAATGTGCATAATCAATTGACACGGGACGCGGGACTTCGGGACACGGGCCCTTCGACAAGCTCAGGGACCCGTCTCGTGTCTCGCAGTCTCGTGTCTCGCGTCTTTTATGTAAACTAATTTTGCTCATCTACTTATCAAAATACCATGACTATTCTTGGAACTGCAAAAGGCGTCAGGAACCTTGCTCAAAAAACTTTTTCTTTTTTTTTAAAAAACCGATGATCGAACAATATTATTTGATAAATTTGCAGCTTACTTTTTCTTGAAAAGAAAGAAAACACATATAAAACATGTCAAGTAACATTAAAGGACACATCACTCAGATTATCGGCCCCGTGGTCGACGTCTACTTCGAAGGTGACGAAGCCAATCTTCCCAAGATACACGATGCTCTCGAGGTAGTACGCTCCAACGGGAAGCGGGTGATACTCGAATGCCAGCAACACATTGGAGAAGACTCTGTGCGCACCATCGCCATGGACTCCACTGACGGTCTTATGCGCGGAATGGAAGTCAACCTTTTAGGTAAGCCTATCTCCATTCCCATAGGAGGACAAATCAAAGGCCGTTTGCTCAACGTGACAGGAGACGCCATCGATGGCATCGGAAGCCTCGACCGCACCATGGAGTATCCCATCCACCGTGAACCGCCCAAGTATGAAGACCTGGCCACCTCCAAAGAGGTCCTCTTCACCGGCATCAAGGTCATCGACCTGCTGGAGCCTTACCTTAAAGGCGGTAAGATCGGCCTTTTCGGCGGTGCAGGCGTAGGCAAGACGGTGCTCATCATGGAGCTCATCAACAACATCGCAAAAGGCTACAATGGCTACTCGGTGTTCACTGGCGTGGGCGAACGCACCCGTGAGGGTAACGACCTGCTACGCGAGATGATCGAGTCGGGCATTATCAAATACGGTGACGACTTCGTCAAAGCCATGGAAGAAGGCGACTGGGACCTCTCAAAGATCGACAAAAAAGCCCTCGCCACTTCACAGGCCACCTTGGTCTTCGGCCAGATGAACGAGCCCCCTGGAGCACGTGTCTCGGTAGCCCTGTCAGGCCTCACCGTAGCCGAATCTTTCCGCGACGACCAAAACGACGACCAAAACGACATCCTGCTCTTCATCGACAACATCTTCCGTTTCACACAAGCTGGTTCTGAGGTGTCTGCCTTATTAGGACGTATGCCTTCTGCTGTGGGTTACCAACCCACCCTCGCTACCGAGATGGGGCAGATGCAGGAACGCATCACCTCAACCAAGAATGGTTCCATCACCTCGGTGCAAGCCATATACGTGCCCGCCGACGACTTGACTGACCCCGCACCAGCCACCACGTTCTCACACTTGGACGCCACCACCGTGTTGAGCCGTAAGATCGCCGAGCTGGGCATCTACCCCGCCGTCGACCCGCTCGACTCCACCTCTCGTATCCTCGACCCGAACATCATCGGCGAGCATCACTACAACACCGCCCAGCGTGTCATCCAACTGCTGCAACGCAACAAGGAACTGCAGGACATCATCGCCATCCTCGGCATGGAAGAACTCTCGGAAGAGGACAAGATCGTTGTCCACCGCGCCCGTCGCGTACAGCGCTTCCTGTCGCAGCCATTCCATGTGGCTGAGCAGTTCACCGGACTAAAAGGCGTGATGGTACCTATCGAGGAAACCATCCGCGGGTTCAACATGATTATGGACGGTGAGGTAGACCAATATCCTGAAGCTGCATTCAATCTGGTGGGCACCATCGACGATGCCATCGCCAAAGGCGAAGAACTGCTGAAAAACGCGAACAATTAATATATTAATATAAGGTGAAATGCAAGTCGAGATAATATCACCGAGTTCCACATTGTATGAAGGTGAAGCCACATCCATCACTGTGCCCAGTACAATGGGCCCCTTCACCTTACTCGAACACCACGCCGCCATCGTCGCCATCCTCGAAGCCGGCAAAGTCAGCTTCACCGACGACAAAGGAGAGCATCAAGAAATTGCCATTAAAGGCGGCTTCGTCGAAAACCACAACAACCAACTGACCCTTTGCGTAGAGCTATGAAAAAGAACGTTTTGACAAAATATTTGGCAGTCTTTCTGCTCATCTGCATCGTCTTGGACGGGATAATGCTCTGTTTCTTCGCCGAAAAACCATGGTGGAACAACTGGATGATCACCGGACCCAATCTCTTCATGATCTTAGGTGCCTTTTACTGTCATCTAATGAAAAAGAACGTGGACGAAGGTTCAACCAAGCTTACCTGGCTCATGGTTTACAAAGGCATCAAGATGGCGCTCACCATAGCCATCCTTATCCTATACATCCTGTTTGTCAAGGAAAGCAGCAAGGCCTTTATCATCGTCACGGCAGCAGCCTACCTCGTCGCGTTGGCAGCAGAGACTTGTGTCTACAACCATTATATCAAGCATCTGAACCAAGAAAACAAAGCATGAAGAATGTTTTGAAACATAGTATCCTAGTCTTTTTCATCGCCTTGCTGACGCTTGCCCCCGCCCATGGGTTCGCTCAGGACGACGAACAGCCAAAGAAGGAAAAGTTCGACGCTAAGTCGTTCATTTTCGGCCATACGGGTGACTCCTATTGCTTCCATATCACCGAAGTGAAAGGTGAACCGGTGTGCGTATGGTTACCCGTCATCGTAAAATGCAAGAATGGTGGCAAATGGCATTGCTTCTCTTCGAAGCACGTCTGTGAACTGAAAGAAGGTGAGACCTATAGCCATAAAGGTGCCGACTTCTACATCGCCCCCATCAGTGCCGACAAATACCCCGGGAAACTGGTGGAACTGAAAGCTGACGGTAATCTCTCTCGACCTTTCGACATTTCGTTCACCAAAAACGCTTTCGGAATCTTCTTCGTCTGCGCCTTTCTTCTGGCTTTCTTTTTGCCCGCTGCAAGGATGTACAAAAAGAACCCCATGGGCAAGCCCAACAAATACCAAGGCATGGTGGAATGGCTTACCTATACCGTCTTGGATGGCATCATCCGCCCCAATGTACCCGAAAAGCAAGTGAAGAGGTTTGCTCCTTATCTTTTAACAGTGTTTTTCTTCATCTTCTTTGCCAACTTATTTGGCCTTATCCCCTTCTTCCCCTTTGGGGCCAACGTGACAGGAAATCTTAGCATCACCTTGGTTTTGGCTTTGCTGACCTATTTCTTTGTCAACATCTTTGGCAACAAGCACTATTGGAAAGACATTCTTTGGCCAGATGTACCTCTGTTTCTAAAGGTTATCCCCATCATGCCCATCATCGAGCTCATTTCCACCATCACCAAGCCATTCGCTCTGATGGTACGTCTATTTGCCAACATCCTAGCCGGCCACATCGTCATCATGGTACTGATGGCTTTGATATTCATTATCGGTGGCATGTATGGCGCTGGTATGGGCGGCGTGATGAGCATCGTTTCCATATTCATGACCATATTCATGACAGCTTTGGAGTTGCTAGTAGCATACATCCAAGCGTACGTATTTACCATATTGTCCTCCCTTTTCATAGGAATGGCACAACAAGAAGAACACGAATAAACAAACATAATCCATTAACAATCTAAATTTAAACACCATGTTATTATCAACCATCCTTGAAGCGGTTTCCTACGTGCCTGGTTTGGCCACCATTGCCGCTTCCATCGCAGTCATCGGCGCCGCTTTTGGCATCGGTAAGATCGGTCAGTCAGCCATGGAAGCCATGGCCCGTCAGCCCGAAGCCGCTGGTCGTATCCAATCGGGTATGATTATCGCCGGCGCTCTCGTCGAAGGTGCAACATTGTTCGCCATCGTCGTCTGCCTGTTGGCCGCACTCGGCTAAACAAAACCCAACTTGCTTGGGGCTTGACCGACACTCTAGCCCCAAGCCTTAACTTTTAAAACATAAGAAAATGGATCTATTTCTTCCTGAAAGTGGATTAGTGATATGGATGCTCATCGGCTTCCTCATCGTCTTTGTCATCTTGGCAAAAGTGGGCTGGCCCATGATTATGGGTGCCGTTGAGAAACGCAATACCCACATCGCCGACTCGCTCTTGGCCGCCGAAGAAGCCAACAACGCCCTTGCCGGCATCGAACAGAAACGGCAGGAGACCATGGCAGCAGCCCAAGCCGAGCAAATCAAAATAATGAAGGAGAGCCAAGACCTGAAGAACCAACTTATCGAAGAAGCGAAGACACAAGCCCGCCAAGAAGCGGAGAAGATTGTCACCGACACCCGCCTGAAAATGGAAAAAGAACAGGCTGAAGCCATGGCTCAGATGAAGAGCGAAGTGGTCGCACTTGCCATTGACATCGCAGAGAAGCTGCTGCAACGCGAGTTGAGCGACAAGCAAGCACAAAGCGACTATATCGAACAAATGCTGAAAAACAACCCACCCCGCATTGAAGCGTAAACTATGGACAACGGAAAACTATCGGTGAGATACGCACGGGCACTGTTCCAACTAGCCCAAGAGCAAGGCTGCGAAAAGGACATCTATGAAGGCTTGACGCGCTTTGCCCACAACTACCTCTTGGCCATCACCCAATTCAACGAGGTGCTGGCCGACCCCATCGTGGCCCAAGAGGAAAAAGTGAAGCTGGTGGAAATGGCTGTCGGCGAACCCTTGCATGACACGTTGAAGCAGTTCATCATTTTCGTGGCCGAGCAGAAACGCGAAGACAAGATGTTTCTCATCGCCATGAAATACATGGAGATGTACCGTTCCAAACATAGCATCCTAAGCACACAAGTCACTACAGCTACCGAGTTGTCAGAAGCCACCTACGACAAGATTAAGGATTTCGTAAAAAAAACCTTCGATGCCGATGCCGAGATGGAAGTCAGGATCGACCCGAGTCTCATCGGCGGCTTCATCCTCGATATCGAAAACACAAGGATGGACGCCAGCGTGGCAGGACAGCTGAACACGCTGAAAAACAAGTTGAAGCAATAAATAAAACAATACATATATGGCAAATATCAAAGCAAGTGAAATATCAAGCATCCTGCAGATGCAGCTCCAGAACATGAGCAACAAAGTGCAGTTCGAGGAGATAGGCAAGGTGCTGCAGGTGAGCGACGGCGTGGCGCACGTCTATGGCCTTGACAAGGTGCAATCGAACGAGCTCGTTGAATTCGAGAACGGCACCATGGGCGTGGTGCTCAACCTGGAGGAAGACAACGTCGGCGTAGTGCTCCTCGGTCCCACAGAGGGCATCAAGGAAGGTGAGACCGTGAAACGCACCCAGCGTATTGCCTCCGTCATGGCTGGCGAAGGCATGCTCGGCCGCGTTGTCGATGGTCTAGGCAGGCCTATAGACGGCAAGGGGCCCATCCAAGGCAAGACCTATGAAATGCCACTCGAGCGCAAAGCTCCAGGCGTCATTTTCCGTCAACCCGTCAACCAACCACTGCAGACTGGCCTAAAAGCCATCGACGCCATGATTCCCATCGGCCGCGGCCAGCGCGAGCTCATCATCGGCGACCGCCAGACGGGCAAGACCGCCATCGCCATCGACACCATTATCAACCAAAAGGAGAACTACAAGAACGGCGACCCCGTTTACTGTATTTATGTAGCTGTCGGACAAAAAGGTTCAACTGTGGCCAACCTCGTGAACACGCTGGAACAGAACGGTGCTATGGACTACACCATCGTGGTCTCGGCCACCGCCTCCGACCCTGCAGCCATGCAGTTCTACGCCCCCTACGCTGGTGTCGCCATCGCTGAGTACTTCCGCGACACGGGCCGTCATGCCCTCATCGTCTATGATGACCTTTCGAAACAAGCCGTGTCTTATCGCGAAGTATCGCTGATTTTGCGCCGCCCCCCAGGACGTGAGGCTTATCCCGGCGATATCTTCTACCTTCACAGCCGTCTGCTCGAACGTGCTGCCAAGATCATCAAGAACGACGATGTGGCACGCCAGATGAACGACCTGCCCGACAGCATCAAGGACATCGTGAAAGGCGGTGGCAGTATCACCGCACTACCTATCATCGAGACACAAGCGGGCGACGTGTCGGCCTACATTCCCACCAACGTCATCTCCATCACCGACGGACAGATCTTCTTGGAAACTAGCCTTTTCAATGCAGGCATCCGTCCCGCTATCAATGTCGGCATCTCGGTGTCGCGTGTCGGCGGCAACGCCCAGATCAAATCCATGAAGAAAGTAGCTGGCACCTTGAAACTCGACCAAGCCCAGTTCCGTGAGATGGAAGCCTTCTCGAAGTTTGGAGCCGAACTCGATGCCGCTACTTTGGCTATTTTGGACAAAGGCCGCAAAAACGTGGAACTACTAAAGCAACCGCAATACTCGCCCATGCCGGTCGAAAAGCAAATTGCCAGCATCTTCTGCGGCACCAACGGACTGCTGAGCAAAGTGCCTGAGAACAAAGTGCTGGAGTTTGAGAAACAGTTCCTCGACATCATGGAGGTGAAACACAAGGATGTGTTAGCCCAACTGAAAGCGGGCAAGATTGACGACGACATCAAGGCGGTCTTGAAGGAAGAGGCTTTGAATTTGAGTGAACACTTTAATGGATAAGACACTAAACCATGGAATCCCAACCTAACCCTTAACCGTCATGGCGGAGGAACATCCGCCATCTCCTGAGCAAGAAAGGAGTCCCTTTTGCTGAGGAGATTGCGGATCAAGCCCGCAATGACGGTTAAGGATAAAGGTCAAAACAAAACAAGATGGCATCACTAAAAGAAATACGCGCCCGCATCGCCTCTATCGCCTCGACACAAAAGATCACGAGTGCGATGAAGATGGTGTCGGCAGCCAAACTGAAGAAGACCGAAGGCATCACGACACGGTTTTTACCATACAAAAACAAACTTAGTGAAGCGTTGTCCAATTACCTCGGTTCCCTCGAAGGCGAAGTCAGCATCCCTTTGGCTGAACACCGCGAGGTGAAAAGGATCGCACTCATATCTTTCTCTTCAAGCAGCGGTTTGTGCGGCGTCTACAACTCCAGCATCAGCAAACTCTTCAAGCAAACGTATGACGAATATGCCGAAAGTTTGGGAGCAGAGAACGTCGTCGTTTTTCTTTTCGGGAAAAAAATCAATGACTACGCCAAAAAGTTCGGCATCAAAGTAGAAAAGGCCTATGCGCCTTTGGCAGAAGGTTTGACATATGATCTTGCTATTGAGGTCAGCGACATGATGGTTGACTTATTTCTTAGCCATAAAGTCGATCGCGTGGAATTGGTATTCAACCATTTCAAAAACGCTGGTGTTCAGGTGCCTTCACACGAGGTAGTGTTACCTCTTAAGGCCGAAATACACAAAGGAGGACCACAACTGGATTACCTCGTGGAACCCGACATGGAAACTTTTGTCAATGAATTGATACCTAAAGTATTACGAACCAATTTCTACTCCATCATGTTGGATGCACTGACAGCCGAACATGGCGCCCGCATGACTGCCATGCACATCGCATCCGACAATGCCGACCAGTTGTCGCAAGAGCTCAAGATCCAATACAACAAGGCCCGTCAGAACGTCATCACCAACGAACTTATCGACATCGTTGGTGGTGCAGAGGCATTGAATGGATAAGAGATTCCCCTGCGGGGAATGGAGTTCATACAAAAAGCATCAAGCGGCGGCTTGTGACGCTTACGATTCGTAAACTTCACGAGCCGCCGCTTTTTAACATCGACTCCTACTCCATTCCCGAAGGGAATCTCTTTTACTCTTGATAGTAAACTCTCTTAACTCTTTGTGAAACCCTAGTCATGATTTCATAAGGTATCGTCTGACAAGCACGAGCGATGTCGTTGATGTCGTGCTCAGCGTCGAAGATAACCACGGTATCCCCCTCAACGGCTTTTACATCAGTAAGGTCGAGCATGCACATATCCATGCATATGTCTCCGATGACACTCACCTGCTGGCCGTTGACGTAAAATTTACCATTGCCATTGCCCAACAAGCGCGAGAGGCCGTCGGCATAGCCGATGGGCACAATACCGATGCGCATGTCACGCTCAGCATGGCCATGACGGTTGTAGCCAATGCTGTCGCCCTTTGGGATGTGTTTGATCTGGTTGATGGTGGTTTTCAGTGATACCACAGGCTCAAGAACGCCCCTATCGGCATCACAGGTAGGTACACCATACAAGCCGATGCCCAAACGCACCATGTCGAATTGGTATTGCGGGAAACGGGTGATACCCGCCGTGTTAAGGATATGACGCAATACACTGGGGAAAGCTTCGGCAATGAGTTTACTTCCCTTTTCGAAGTTGTGAATCTGTTTCAAAGTGAAATCATCCTCAGCGGGGTTGTCAGCAGTGGCGAGATGCGAAAACACGCTCCTCACATGCAACATGGGGTTGGCTTGGATACGACTGATGAGTTCAGGCAACTCATCGATAGAGAAACCCAAACGATGCATACCAGTGTCCAGCTTGATGTGCACATTAAGAGGATGCGCTTCGGGCAATGCAAGGTTTTCAATCGCTTTCTCAATAAATGCCAAATTGCGGAAACTGAACACCTCCGGTTCCAGATGGTATTTGATGATGTTATCGTAGCTGTTCACCTCGGGGCTCATCACCATGATGGGCAAATTGATGCCAGCACGACGCAACTCTACACCTTCGTCAGCAAATGCAACAGTCAAATAATCCACATTATGGAATTGAAGAATATTGGAAACCTCAAGGTTACCGCTTCCATAGCCAAAGGCTTTCACCATCACCATAAGCTTGGTGGAGGGCTTGATTTTGGCGCGGAAATGGTTCAAATTGCTAACCAAATGGTTGAAATTGATCTCCAAAACAGTCTCATGTGCCTTCTCCTGTAGTTCCATGCCAATCTGTTCGAACTCAAAAGCGCGGGCTCCTTTGAGCAGAATGGTCTGGTTGTTGAATTTTGAAAAAGGAAAATGTGCCAAGAAGTCGGAAACATTGGGATAGAAATATGATTCCATGTCGAACTTGTTGGCCTGGCGGGAGATGCCTTCACCAATGCCGACAAGCATGTCGACGCCTTTGGTTTTCAGCAGTTGGGCAATTTCAGCATAAAGATCCATCTCGTTGCGACCACTTTGAAGTATGTCGGAAAGAATGACCGCGTTGCGTTTGTGCTGGCGCTGCTGCTTCATCACATCCAAGGCTATGGAAAGTGAGTTGACATCGGAGTTATAGTAGTCATTGATGATGGTGCAGTTATTCATGCCCGCTTTGATCTCAAGGCGCATGGCGATGGAGGTCAACGATAAAAGCCGACTTGCAATGAGTTCAGGATTCATCTTCATCAGCAGTCCGACGGCGATACAATGTGCAGCATTCTCGATGGAGGCAGCATCCGCAAAGGGGATGGTAAAAGACAAAAGCTCATCCTGATAGAGACATTCTAATTGGCTTTGCTTATCCCCTACCTTAACTTCCTTAATGAACAGGTCTGCCTCATCGAACTTGCGGCTCCACGTGAACAACTTTACCTTTGAGGCCATACCCGAACGAATCACGACTTGCTGAATTTCCGGATAATCCATGCAATAGACCAAAGCGTTAGCCTTGGTAAAGAGATTGAGTTTCTCACCAGCCTTTTGGCCACGGTTGATGAAATTCTCGTCGTGTGCTTGTCCTATGTTGGTGAATACGCCTATAGTAGGACGTATGACATCTTGCAGCGCCATCATTTCATCAGGTTCGGAGATACCCGCCTCGAAAATGCCCAACGTATTGCTCTCGTTCATCTGCCACACCGAGAGGGGCACACCCACCTGTGAGTTATAACTCTTGGGACTACGAACGATGTTATAATCTGGACTAAGCATCTGGAAAAGCCATTCTTTGACAATGGTCTTGCCATTACTCCCCGTAATGCCAATGACGGGGAAGTTGAATTGCTGGCGATGGTACGAAGTCAAGGCCTGCAAGGCCTTCAGTGTATCGGACACAACAACAAAAACTGCCTCAGGGAAGTCTCCGTCTAGCTGATGGCTAACCACAAAGGCACGCACGCCCTTCTCATACAGCTCGGCAACAAACTTGTGTCCGTCGTTACGGGCACTCTTTAAAGCGAAAAACAAAGTATGATAAGGGTCCATCAAATGACGGCTGTCGATGAGCAGGTCGCTGATTTTGCGGCCATGGGCGGCCCCTACAAGCTGTCCCCCGACAATCTCGGCAACCTGTTTAAGGGAATAATACTGGTGCTGCATATAACGCGTTCGAAATTTTCGTGCAAAAATACTGCTTTTCTGAAAAAAGCACTACCTTTGTACCAACAAAAAAAGCAAAGCCATGTCCTTCAAGCAACACATCCCAAACGCCATTACCTGTGGCAATTTGGTCTCAGGCTGCCTCTCCATCTTGTTTCTCACCGAAAACATGCCCATAAAAGCGGCTATTATGGTTTTCGTCGCTGGTCTATTCGACTTTTTGGATGGTTTCACCGCTCGGCTTCTCAAGACCCAGTCATCCATTGGCGCCGATCTTGACTCCTTGTCAGATGTGGTTTCGTTCGGAGTGGCGCCAGGTTTCATCATGTGTTGGCTAATGGACCGTGCCTACGACCTGCCCGCTTGCACGTTCTTCGGCATCGATGTGTTGCCTTGCTTGGCCTTTGTGCTGCCCGTTTTCTCCGCCGTCCGTTTGGCCAAGTTCAATAACGACGACACGCAAAAGACCTCGTTCCGCGGGCTCCCCGCTCCAGGCATGGCACTCTTCATCGTCGCCTTGCCGTTGGCGCTGTCACAAGCCGGGCATCTCACCGACGGCGTTTTAAGCTACTGGGCCTGCCTCGGCATCACGCTCATTTTTTCCTTCATGATGGTGAGTCGCCTGCGGTTTTTCTCGTTCAAGATGAAAACAGCGAAATGGGAAGGCAACGAAGTCAGATGGATTTTCTTACTTGTCGCGATTATAGGCTTTGTGGTATTTAGATGGCTGGCACTGCCTTTCGTGATGCTTCTTTACATCTTACTCTCGGTTTTCTTTGCAGAGAAGATGGGGTGATCCCAAAAACGGCATTACTTCTCCAGCCATTTATTAGGCTCCATCGCCCCAACAAGCAGCGCTTTCTGCCACGGAATTCGTTTTTTTTTCGCATGAATCTCCTGGCGCTCTTTCCCACGATGGCTTAACATTTTTTCGGCTTAATCTATTTGTAGGCATATAATAACAAATCCGCAAAAATTATTCCAGTTTTGGGTTTTTTTTATCTTATTTTTCGGTTTTTTTGCGTTTTTATTCTGATTTTATCTATTTTTGCCGCCTCAAATCGGGTATACAACCCTTATTTCGATTAAATTAACCATAGGTTTTATATAACATGGCAAAAATGAAAACCATTTACAAACACTTACTTATCACATTCCTGTTTCTTGGGAATGTGTGTTTTTTACAAGCACAAACAACCGGGAATTTCACGACGCTGCAAAACTTGATCTCAGGAACGGCAGCCAATGGAACCCTGACACTCACTAGGGATTATGTGGCCACCGCGGGCGAGGGGCGGCTGGAAATCTCGAAAAACATCACCATCGACCTGAACGGCCACATCGTGAACCGGAACCTACAGGAAAGCCAGGCCAAAGGCAACGTGTTTTATGTCAACGCAAATGTCACCTTGACCATAAAAGACAGCAGGCCGACGGCTACCCATTCGCCAGCCGTGACTTTCACCAACCCTATTACCCAAGTAGAGGAGAGCATTGTTGGCGGCATCATCATGGGTGGTAATACGACTACGGATGGGGGCGGCATCATGGTAACCGAAGGAGGCCGGCTGACGATGAATGGCGGAAGTATTGCCAAAAACCGATCGGTACGGGGGGGCGGAGGAGTTTTCAACTCTCGGAACTCGACATTTACTATGACAGGTGGAGCCATTGTTGGCAACATGGCTGGATCCTATGACGACAACACCTCTGGTAACGGCTACGGAGGAGGCGTGTGTAACGGAGAAACCAGCAACAGTAGCTTGGCCCAATTCACCATGACAGGCGGCATAATTGCTGGCAATACGGCAAAATTATATGGCGGCGGCGTGTACAATAATTATAAAGCCCGCTTCGTCATGCGCAATAGCGAAATCTCAGAAAACTTGGCCAACAGCAAGTCCAATACACGAAATAATGGAGGAGGCATCTACAATATGGCATATTTGGAGATTGACCACGGCAAGATTTCCAACAACCGATCATTGTCAGACAATTCACCAACTACCACAACAAATGGTGGAGGAATCTTTAGTCCGGCACCGACATCTGACTCTTTGGTCATAATTATTACCAACAGTGAGATTTCAGGTAACCAAGCCCGCTATACAGGTGGAGGTATCACCATTTCCGCAAACAACAAGTCAAAAATCAAACTAGTTGGTAACACCTTCCAAGAAAACATAGTTTATACTGCAGGAGGAGGATTGTCGCTCGATAACTCTGGCACTAGCTGGTTGATATTAAAAGACAACCTTTTCATTGGTAATGAAGCTACCACACATGGCGGTGCAATATCCATGTCTGGGGGCGACAGTGGGATGACAATTGAAATGGGCAACAACATAATCAGAAACAACACGGCTAATTATGGAGGTGGTATACAATATAGCGCTACCACACTTGAACTTAATAGCGACTCGATCATAAACAACACGGCCCGCTATAATGGCGGAGGCGTGTGTGTAGGAAACATGGCCACTTTCATCATGAAAAGCGGATCCATTACGAACAATACGGCATCATACGGCGGTGGCGTATATATGGACAGAAATAGTATTATCTCAATCGAAGATGGATCCATTACGAACAATACGGCATCATACGGCGGTGGCGTGAGTGTCGGCTATACGCATAATGCGAATTATAATTCGACAATGACCATGACAGGCGGCACCATCGCCAACAATTCGGCCTCTTGGGGTGGCGGCGTGCATAACTGCAGCGCCCTTAACGTATCTGGCGGTACCATTGCCGACAATTCAGCCCAATACGGAGGCGGAGTGGCTAACATGAGCGGACATACCTTCAACTTTGAGGGAGGCTCCATCCTACGCAACGAAGCAGTGCGGCAAGGAGGAGGCATAATGAACCAAGGCACCGTCAATTTCAGTAACGGAACGATTTCTTACAACCAAACGGCTGGCACAGACTTAAATTCTGGTGGTGGAGGCGTGTACAACCATGGGACCTTCTTCATGGAAAACGGCACAATCTCAAACAACACCAGCGCAAGATTTGGTGGTGGGGTACATAACCATGTGACTTTTGAATTGAAAAACGGCTTGATTTCTGACAATACCGCCAAGGAATGTGGAGGTGGAGTTTACAACAGCAACAACGGAACCTTCACCATGGAAAACGGAACGATTTCCGGAAACTCAACGACGAGTAATAACACTAAACACAATGGTGGCGGCGTGTACAACGACAAAACCTTCACCCTCATTGGCGGTACAATAACCGAGAATACCTCCACCAGTTATGGAGGTGGGGTAAGTAACGCACGCGATTTTGTCATGCAAGGCGGAACGATTTCTTCAAACAGCTCACAGCTCGGCGGTGGAGTGTACAACTACTATATTCAGAATAACAATTCAGGTACAGGGACTGCGGTTTTCACCATGACGGCTGGACAAATCATTAACAACACGGCAAGCTCAGGCCAATCCAATGGCATATATCAGAGTGGCATCTTCAACCTGTCGGGAGCACCTGAATTTACTGCCAATGACGACATCTATCTTTTTTGCAACAAGAGAAATGATGACGAAAGCGGGGTCAATCGCGTCATCACCAAGGCGGGCGACATCGACCGGCCTGCCGGTTATTTCCATATTGTCCTCGGGGATGCACCAACGTACCTATACCATGGTCGCAACATCATGGAGACGGGAGACGGCACCGTCGTGGAAAGCGACAGGGCGCTGTTCACCATCGACAATTTCGACCAATGCAAATCGAAGTTCCTGTGGGACCGCTACCTAGCCAACGACCCCACCACGAGTGCACCCGTCGTCGAGCTGTTCAGCCCCACCTGGGTCGGCATCGTCACGCAACAGCCTACTGGCTTCAACCTCAACAACATCGACTCGAAGGAAGACCTGGCCTGGCTGATCTCATACGTGAACGGCTACAATGGGCAAACACCGCATCCCAATGCCACAGCGGTTCTAACGGCCGATGTTGACATGGGAGACTATGAATGGGTACCCATCGGCACAGGCTCGCGGCCTTTCAGCGGCACGTTCAACGGCCAAGGCAACACCATCAGCAACTTGCGCAACACCACCGAATACGTCAACCCTGGCATGTTCGGCAAGGTGAGTGGCACGGTGAAGAACACCTTCGTGGCGAGCAGCAGCTTCGTCACCCGGCCCGACGAGGAAGGCTACTACGGCATCATCGCCGACACCCTCACCAGCAGCGGTAAGGTCGTCTATAGCGAGGCCTGTGGCGCCTTGACGGCAAGCGCCTCCAACGCCCATATCGGCGGCATCGTCGGCCTGCTGTCGGGCACGAATTCAACGATGCATTCCTGCACCTCCATCGCCGACCTGACGGGGTACGAGATGGGCGGACTGGCATGCAGGAACGAAGGCAGCGTCGCCAACAGCCTCTCTTACCCAAAATTCACCTACAGCAGGCTGACCGGCGACTTTGTGGGAGGCCTCGTTGCCGACAACTCGGGCCCGGTCTCGAACTGCTACCTGAGGCGCGACCGTGGCAACAGCGTCTCCGGTGCCAGCTACAATCCTTTGGTGGCAAACGGAACGGCTGCCACCGACAGCTACGAGCCCGCCGACTACAGCGGCACTCAGCGGCTGAACGGCAAATACAAATACGGGCAACAAGACCAGATGGCTGGTGACCAATGCCTGCTCGACAAGCTCAATGGCAAGGTGGTTGGCGACCATGCGCGGTGGACCCGAACGATGGCCAGCACCATCAACAACGACTATCCCGTGTTGGCGCTCCCCGACTTCACCTGCATCGCCCAGATCGATACGTTGGACAACCTCTTCATGGAATACAAAGCCGACCTCAACGCGATGATCCGCAAATACAACGCGACGACTGAAGGGACGAATGTGTGTCTCTACGGTGCCAACGGGTCGGCCATCGATACGGACAACAGCGACCAAGTCAAGGTATATGTCTGCGAGAATGTCGGCCTGCTGCAAGCCGAAGGCAACCTGCTGAACGCCACCGTGGGCGTCACCTTCGACAACAGCGACGCCTCCGACCTTGGCGGCAAGCCCTACGACTGGCACATGTTTGCCACGCCGCTGCAAAATGCCCCGATGGGCATAAGCTACGCCGACAACATCGCGCACGGCTACATGCAGGAACCCACGGCAATCACGCTTCAGGCGAACGGCTATTTCCCGACCGACTCGCCCTACGGCAGCATGGACTTCTATTGCTATAGCGAACAGTACTACCATTGGATCAACTTCAAGCGCAACAGCGCCGACCACTGGCATCAGGACGGTGCCCACGACAACATCCCTTACACCAACGAGACCTCCATGGTGCCTGGCAAGGGCTACATGATGGCTATTGACAAGCAGACCACGCTGATGAACAAAGGAATCCTCACCAACGGCGGCTTCACCTATCCGCTCTCCTACACCGAGCTCTCCGGCGACGAAGCGCCGCTGCGCGGATGCAACCTCATAGGCAATCCCTACCAGAGCTACCTCGACTTCGACGAGCTGGCCAACGACGACGTTGACACCTATTATATCCTTGACGCTGACCACAGAGGCTACATTGCCTACACCAAAGGCGCCACCGGAAGCGAAAACGCGGCTCCGCGATACATACACCCGCACCAAGGCTTCTTCGTGCGCGCCACGGCAAACGGACAAAGCGTTACGTTCACCAACGCTATGCGCCAAGCCACGGGAAAGCCCGAGTCGTACTTCCGCGACGACGAAATCCGCTATCCTTTGGTCAACTTGGTCTGCACCGACGCCAACGGCAAACGCGACTATGCCACCGTGGAGTTCGACAGGCCTGAAAGCGGCGGCGGGGAAAAGGTCAAGGGCTTGCGTTCGGGAAACGCTTCCATAGGCATCCACCTCGCCAACAAAAACTACCAAATCGCCTTCGCCCCTTCTGGCATACAGACGGTCCCCGTCCATTTCAAAGCCTATGAAA
Organism: Candidatus Limimorpha sp.; assembly: GCA_045117495.1. Lineage (GTDB taxonomy): Bacteria > Bacteroidota > Bacteroidia > Bacteroidales > F082 > Limimorpha. Next base: position 43,651 of record JBGUNT010000018.1, read on the forward strand.
ACGGCAACTACACCCTGAGTTGGAGCACAGAAAACGCCGACTTCGGCTACCTCCACCTCATTGACAACCTGACCGGCATTGATTTGGACTGCCTGCAAACAGGAGAGTACAGGTTCGCCGCCAGGGAGACGGACTACTTGTCGAGGTTCAAGCTGGTGTTCCAATACACCGGCATGGACGAGCACGAAACGGAACCCGAGTCGTTTGCCTTCCTCTTTGGCGACGAGATCGTCGTCAACGGCGAGGGACGCGTCGAGCTGTTCGACTTGAACGGACGCCGCATCATGGCGGAGACCGTGTCGGGCCCCCAAGGCTCCATCGGCAAGCCAAACGTCGCATCGGGCATGTACTTGCTGCGCCTGACCGACAACAAAAGGACACACGTCCAGAAACTGATCATCAGATAACAACCAAAAACACTCATGGCAATGAAAAACAGATTTTTAGCTTACATAACCCTCATGGCGATGCTCTTCGGTCCCTTGTCCTCGAACCAAGGCATGGCACAGGTGTTTATCATGGAAGACGAAGAAACCAATCGTATTGGGTTCAACGAAGGCGAATTGCCCGGTATCCCCATTCTCGGCGAAAACTATGACCAGTACACCCCGCTTGGTGGGGAAATGCTGTTGTTGGGTTGCTTGGGAGGAGCCTATCTAATATTGAAATCCAAGAAAAGCAGGAAATAGCCTTTCACCTAAAACAGATCCGATCTGCTTACTTTTAAGTAAATAAAGGTCTCTTCGAAAACGAAGGGACCTTTTCTTACATTTCCTTCTTGTGCAATATGAAGTTGTGTCCTAGGTAAACCTCCTTTACATGGCTGTCGGCTGCCAGTTTCTCTGGTGTACCCGACATCAGCAAGGAACCGTCGAAAAGAAGGTAGGCTCTGTCGGTGATGGAAAGCGTTTCATGGACGTTATGGTCCGTGATAAGCACTCCGATATTCTTTCTCTTCAACTTGAAGATAATTCTCTGAATGTCCTCCACGGCAATCGGGTCGACACCGGCAAAAGGCTCGTCCAACAGAATAAAATTGGGATCTACGGCCAAGGCCCTAGCGATCTCCGTACGGCGACGCTCACCACCCGAAAGTTGAATGCCCTTGCTCTTACGCACATGCTGCAGGCCAAACTCATCAAGCAAGTCTTCCAACTTCTCCCGTTGTTGTTGCTTGCTCATCCCTTTTTTGAACTGCATAACTGATGCAATGTTGTCCTCAACGCTCATCTGTCTGAACACAGATGCCTCCTGAGCCAAATAGCCAATACCCATCTGTGCTCGCTTGTACATGGGCTGCTCAGAGATATCCTCCTCGTCAAGGAACACCCTGCCTGAATTCGGCTTGATGAGTCCCACAACCATGTAAAACGTTGTCGTCTTTCCAGCACCGTTGGGGCCCAAAAGTCCCACAATTTCGCCTTGGTTGACTTCGACACTCACTTTATTGACAACCGTGCGCTGCTTATATTTCTTGATTAAATCTTGCGTCCAAAGCTTCATTTCGGTTAGGGGTTACGTGTTAGGAGTTAAAAGATACCTTCCTTGAGAATATCATGTAAATGGATTATTCCTAAATACTTGCCATCATGGACGACAGGCAGCTGCGTGATGCTATTGTGGCGCATCTTGTGCAAAGCATCCACCACCAGAGCATCCTCTTCGATGGTCTTGGGGTCGGTGGTCATAATTTGAGATGCCTTCACCTGCTCGATGTTAGGGTACTTCATCAGCATGCGACGCAAATCTCCATCGGTGATGATCCCTTTGATTTGGTCTTGGTCGGTGACAACGGTAGCCCCAAGCCTTTTGCCTGTCATCTCGAGAATCACCCTTGTAAGGTTATCGTCGAGCGCCACCTCAGGCCGCTCATTATTAATATAAAGGTCCTTCACCCGCAGATATAGCTGTTTACCCAACGCGCCACCAGGATGGAACTTGGCAAAGTCGTTTGTGGAAAAGCCTTTGCATTTCATCACCGTCAAAGCCAAAGCATCCCCCATGACAAGTTGAGCCGTGGTACTACTCGTTGGCGCCAAGGTGTTAGGAATAGCCTCTTCTTTTACGGTGACGTCAAGGACAAAATCTGCCTGGGTGGCAAGATATGAGTCGCGGTTGCCAACAATGGCCACAATCTTGTTGCCACGCAACTTGATCAATGGCACAAGCATCTTTATTTCAGGGGTCTCGCCACTCTTCGACAGGATAACCAACACGTCATCCTCACGAACGATGCCCAAGTCGCCGTGGATGGCATCGGCGGCATGCATAAACACCGATGTCGTTCCGGTTGAATTCATAGTAGCCGCTATCTTCTGGGCAATGAGCGCGCTCTTTCCAATGCCTGAAAAAACGAGATTACCTTTCGTATTGAGGATCAACTCCACCGTTTTTTGAAAATCATCGCCAACCAAGTGTTTCAACCCTTCGATTGCAGACGCTTCATTTTCAATTATTTGAACCGCTAATTCAAGAATAATGTCATTTTTTTTCATTTTTTCATTGATTTTTCTTGCGCCGAATTGTGTAAAAGCTATAACTTTGTCTACGCACTTGAGGTGAAAAACACCTTTTAGGGCTGTAACGCGGTTTTTCAAAAGAAATTGCAAAATAACATAAAAGTTTGGATTCTACCAAAAAGGAAAAAGATAATGGCAAAAAAAGATGAATCGGCGATCTACAAACTTTTGAAAGATGTCTTTGGCTTTGACCAATTCAAGGGCAACCAAGAGGGCATCATCAAAAGCATTCTAGCCGGCGACAATACATTCGTACTGATGCCGACAGGTGGCGGAAAATCTCTTTGTTACCAATTACCCGCATTGATGTCGGAAGGGACTGCTATCGTTGTATCCCCTTTGATCGCCCTGATGAAGAACCAGGTCGATATGATTCGCAACTTCGGCACCGAATTGGGCATTGCCCATGTGATGAACTCATCACTTTCAAAAGCAGAGCTTCTTGAAGTCAAGGAAGACTTGAAAAGCGGAAAAACCAAGCTTCTTTACGTAGCCCCTGAATCATTGACCAAGGAAGAGACTGTGGAATTCCTGCGCGGCCTTAAGATTTCTTTCGTCGCCATCGATGAAGCCCACTGTATCTCAGAATGGGGGCATGACTTCAGGCCTGAATACCGCCGCCTACGCCCCATCATCAATGCCATCGGCGAAAACCTCCCCATTATCGCCCTTACAGCTACTGCCACCGTCAAGGTGCAAAACGACATCATGAAGAATCTCGACATCCTCGATGCCAAGGTCTTCAAATCCTCCTTCGACCGACCCAACCTCTACTACGAAGTACGTCCCAAGACCAAGGATGTCATCAAAGATATCATCAAATACATCAAACAGAACCCAGGCAAGTCGGGCATCGTGTACTGCCTCAGCCGTAAAAAAGTCGAGGAACTAGCCGAGACCCTTGTCGTCAACGGCATCCGTGCCCTGCCCTACCACGCCGGTCTTGACAGCCAAACACGAAAGGAGAACCAAGACAAATTCTTAATGGAAGAGGTCGATGTCATCGTTGCCACCATCGCCTTTGGTATGGGCATTGACAAGCCCGACGTGCGCTTCGTCATCCACCACGACATTCCAAAGAGCCTCGAGGGTTATTACCAAGAAACCGGTCGTGCAGGCCGCGACGGCGGCGAAGGCAACTGCATTGCCTTCTACGACTATGAGGACATCCACAAGCTGGAGAAATTCAACAAAGGCAAAAATGTGGCGGAACAAGAAATCGCCCGCGAACTGTTGAATGAAACCGTAACCTATGCCGAATCGGCCGTGTGTCGCCATAGACTGCTACTGCATTATTTCGGCGAAGAGTATAACAAGGAAAATTGCGGAGCCTGCGACAACTGCCGATCCCCAAAGGAAAGATTCGACGGCAAAGAAGACCTCAAGCTCGTGCTGGAAGCGGTTGAAGACACAAAACAACTATACAAGACCAAGCACATCGCCGAGCTGCTTGCTGGCAAGCTGACAGGCGATATCAAAGCCGCCAAACAAGAAAACAATGAATTCTTTGGCGCCGGCGATGAACACGACGAGAAATATTGGACCGCTGTAATCCGTCAAGCGCTGGTCAACAAGTTGTTGTCTAAGGACATCGAAAACTATGGTATCTTAAAAATCACCAAAGAGGGCAAGAGCTTCATCAAGAAGCCATACACCATAATGCTTGTCAAAGACCACGACTACGAAAGCTCCGATGAAGACGATCCTGAGGCCATGGCTGCGTTGGGCGCCAATAAAGATGGCGGCGCCGACAAAACCCTCTTCGCCCTGCTGAAAGACCTACGCAAGACCATCGCCAAGCAGAACGGTCTACCGCCTTTCGTCATCTTCCAAGACCCATCGCTGGAGGATATGGCAATACAATATCCCATAACCAAGGAAGAGATGACCCAAATTGCTGGTGTTGGTGCTGGCAAAGCGGAGAAATTCGGCGAGCCTTTCATCAAACTCATCAAGGAGTACGTAGAAGAAAACGAAATCACCCGCCCCAACGACATGGTGGTGAAATCGGTGGTCAACAACTCTGCACTGAAGATTGGCATCATTCAAAACATCGATAAAAAGATTCCGCTGGAGGACATCGCCTATGGCAAGGGGCTCGAATTCGACGAACTGTTGTCGGAGATCGAGAGCATTGTCTCTAGCGGAACCCACCTCGACATCAACTACTATATCGAGGAGAATGTTGACATCTATCACCAGGAGGACATTTTGGACTATTTCCATGAGGCTGAGTCGGACGATGTAAAAAAGGCCCTTGAGGAACTCGGTGAAGATGAATATGACGAAGAGGAAGTGCGCCTGATGCGCATCAAGTTCCTTTCGGATGTCGGCAACTAATCAGCAATGAAACGTTTCGCAATCATAGCCCTGTTCTTTGTCCTTGCAATCGCTTGTGGTCGCAAGGACAAAGGCTTTATGCCCGAACGGCTTCTCAGCGAACAAGAGATGATTGCTGTCATGACCGATGTGCAGATCATCGAAGCTGATATTAACCAACAAAAAACACAAGAACGCGAGCGCACCTTCTCCGACACCGTCATGTTTACAGCTCAGGACTTTGCAAAGTTAGCAAGGAATTATTATAACCAGCTTTTTGAACATTACGACATTACAGACAGCATTTTCGCGCAAAACATGAGGTATTACACGGAGCGGCCTGCCGTGTTGGAAAGGATTATGGACTCGGTGTTGCAACGGCTGACAAAGGAACAGTCTATTTCTTCAGCTCAGCAGCAATCAAATCATTAAGCTTTCGCGCAGCATCAATGAGCATGCTTTCGTCTGTGGGAACCGGAATAGGTTTGCTATTCAAACGGCTCAAAGTCTCCGCCGAGCAGGCCTCACGGTCGCCCTTGATGGTGGTGTAGTCGTTCTTGAAGGTTGAGGTCACCTCGAAAGGCACTGAAGCAAAAACCTTGCCTCTGTTTAGGTATTGTATGTAACCCGACACTGTAACGCTCTTGCTTTGAGAATGGTCTGTCACTTCAACAGGCTTTCCACCATTGTTTTCCTTAAAGGTAACTTCATCAAGACGAGTAGGCGTCACTTTCAGTTTATCAATCACCACATTTGCAAAATTGGGGCTTTTTGTAACATAAATGCGATCGACACCATGAGGCAACTCTCTTTCGTCAAACTGGAACAAATTTTCCTCAAAACCCTCCGGCAGATAATACTCAGACCTCATTCCCATCTCCACCTTGTCAACCAAATACATTGCCCTTTTCTTTCGCAAATTCAATAGCTGTGCATTCTCTGGATTTGTACGCTTCAATTGGATAATGTATTGGCCTGCCTCTTCTGCATCCGCTTTTGAACCTGAACTTAACAGTTGGTTCGCCTTCGCAACCAAATACGCTTCTGCTTGGTTGCGTGCCGCCATCATATCATCATCAAGGTCGAGTTTCACATAATTGATGTCTTTTTTCACCTGTTTCGGGAAGCAGGACAAGGCTTCGTTGCGGCCTTTCATGCTGCAATAACGCTGATAGATTTCGGGCCACACATCGGGTTGCCCTGTGGCCTTCAAGGCTTGGATGAGCTCGTGGTCGGCTTGGTTGGCTTTATGGTAGGAAGCCGCCACATAGTTGATTTGCTTGGCTTTCAAGTCGCCGTCGCAGATGTCGGGTGCCACGCGCTGGATCACCTGGTCGTATTCTTGGGCTTCATAGAGTTTCTTGGTTGTGTTGCATGCGGTGAGCATCGCGCCGAGCAACAAGGCAGGAATCAGTCTGATGTATTTCATTGTTGTTTTGTATTTATTACACAATTAAACGGGCCCTTCGACAGGCTCAGGGACCCCGAACAAGATAAAAACCACAAATTTCGCTCCAAAATTGTCCAATCGGGAATAAATCTTTAATTTTGTGGCATCGAAACCTCTATTTTCATGGAAAAAATAAAGCAACTGCAACAGGATTTCGCCGATTTCCTAGCGAAAACCGACTTCAATGGACAGCCGAAGGAGTTATATGAACCCATTGCCTATACCATCCTCCAGAGCGGCAAACGCCTCCGCCCCATGCTTTGCCTCCTGGCCAACGAGATGTTTGGTGGCGACGAGCAGGAAGCCTTATGGCCCGCCTTGGCTTTGGAGACCTTCCATAACTTCACCCTCATCCACGACGACATCATGGACAAGGCTCCCTTGCGCCGTGGAATGCCGACAGTCTACCAAAAATGGAATGCCGACATCGCCATCCTCTCAGGAGACGCCATGCTCGCCAAGGCCTTCCAATTTGCTCTGAAGTCCAAACAAGGTGCAGAACTTGCCCAACAATTGAGCAAAGTGGCCATCGAGATCTGTGAGGGGCAACAGATGGACCTCAACTTCGAGACCCTCGGCAACGTCACCATCCCCGAATACTTGGAGATGATTCGACTGAAGACGGCAGTGCTGTTGGCCACAGCCCTGCAGATGGGTGCCACGGCTGCAGGAGCGGATGAAAAAGACATCCATCATCTTTACAGTTTCGGCATCAACCTAGGCATGAGCTTCCAGCTGCAAGACGACATCCTCGACCTCTACAGCGACGTGAAGGTATTCGGCAAACGCCATGGTGGCGACATCGCCGACAACAAGAAGACCTATCTCTACTTGAAAGCCTTGGAGCTGGCATCGGAACGCGACCGCAAACGCCTCCAACAGCTCTTCACCCTACGCATCGACCACGATGAGGAGGAAAAGATCGAAGAGGTGCAATCCATTTACGACCGTCTACATGTGAAAGAAGCCGTCGAAGCTGTGATGTTTGAATACGACCGCAAGGCTTTCGAGGATTTGGATGCCATCAGTCTGCCTGAAGAAAAGAAAAAGCACCTCCGCACTTATGCAGAGATGCTTTCTGGCAGGAAGAAATAACCTGTTTATTGCTCGGTTGCAACACGTTCGGCGGGCGCATTCTTCATCTGCTTACGCTCTTTCACGGCGTCATGCTTGCGCATTTTCTTACCATCGACTTTCAGCGCCTTTCTGTCGGATTTAGCTTTTCTGTCGGTTCTGACTCTCTTGTCGGCAGCCACCTTCTTGGCGCACTCCGCCTTCTTGGCGTCGCAGCACTCGGCGTTTTCCTTCTTGTCGGCCGAAACCTTCTTGTCGGCACAGCAGTCGTTGGTCTTCTTCACCGGCTCTTGTGCAACGGTGGTAGTCGAAGGCGTTTCGGTCTTTGTAGTCACTTTGGCGGCCTCAACCTTTTTCACTTTCACTTCAGCATTCTGGGCATTCGCGGTCTGAATGCTCATGGCACCGATGGCAAACATGGCCATGACGCCCAATAAGATGGTTTTCTTCATAGTACAAAAATTATGTTTCATCATCATTATGCAAAAACCATTCCATTTTGTCACACTATTTTTATTATCGCTTTATTTTCCATTTTTTTACCATTTTTTAAATATTTTGTATTTTTGACAACTTTTAATAAAACTTTTTCTATGAAAAAACATTTCCTAATCCTCATCATTGCTCTTTGTTATAACCACTTGGCCCAGAGCCATCCTATCAGCGTGGAAAGAGCCAAAAAGACAGGCCAATCCTTCATCGCTTCTAATTTCAATAACCAATCAAAAGCTCAAGATTTAAGTTTGGTTTACACTGGCGTCTCGAATCGCAATGAACCTTGTTTCTACGTCTTCAACGAAGGCAATGAAGGGTTTGTCATCGTCTCTGCCGACGACCGATTCCGTCCCATTGTAGGCTATTCTGACGAAGGCCCTTTCTATACTGAGAACATGTCTCCAGAATTGGCATTCTACCTCGACAAAATCATAGAAGCCCGCACCAGTGGCAACGCCATTGTGTTCGAAGACACCGAGCGTGAGTGGCAAAGCGTAGCCACTACTGGCAAGCTGCTCTCGCGCAACGGCGGCCGTGGTGTAGACGTTATATGTTCTACCAGATGGAACCAGGATTCTCCATACAACCTTTATGCTCCAGAGGCAACTAGCGGTCCCGGCGGACGCTGTTATGCAGGCTGCGTAGCCACCGCCATGAGTCAAGTGATGAAATATTGGGACCATCCTACCCAGGGCACCGGAAGTCATTCTTACTACTGCTATGGCTATGGCACACAATCAGCCAATTTCGGCAACACCATCTACGACTGGAAGAACATGCCCGACCGCCTCAATGGAGCCTCTTCACAAGAGGAAATCGAAGCTGTCGCTTTGTTGATGTACCATTGTGGTGTAGCTGTCGACATGGGTTTCGCTCCTGATGGAAGTGGCGCCAACTCATGGGATGTGCCCTATGCAATCCGACATTATTTCTCCTATGCCAACCAGGCCACGCTTCGCGGCCGCGACGAATATTCCCTTTCCGAATGGCAAAACATGCTCAAGGAATCATTTGACCTGGGATGGCCTGTCTACTACTCTGGATTTAGCAATAGCGGCGGACATGCTTTTGTTTGTGACGGATACGACGACAACGACCTCTTCCACTTCAACTGGGGCTGGGGTGGCAGCAGCGACGGCTGGTTCGTCATCGATGAAATCGACTATGCAGGTTGGGCGCAAGCTGTCTTTAACTTCGTACCCACTGATGTGTACAATTATATGCCCATGCAGCCTGAGAACTTAGAAGTCATCTCTCACGGCGACAGCGACTTCTCAGCCACCATCAACTGGACCAACCCCACCCAAAACATCCACCTTAACAATTTGGACATTATCGACCAAATCGTGGTCACACGCAACGGGAAAATCATCTACACAGAAAACAACGTCACCCCAGGTGCCAACATGACCTATACGGACCATTATATGCCCACCATGGTTAGCTATGCCGTTTATGCCATCGTTAACAACGCCAAAGGAATAGAATCCCGTGAAGACAATGTGTTTCTTGGCCCCACTTGCAATTGGACTATAGAGATGGAATCGTCAGAAACAACAGGCTGGGCTGGTGCCTATATCTCGATGTATAATACCGCAGGCGTTGAGTTATGCCAGTTGACCACCAACGGTGCGTCCTCAAACCATACTTTCGCTATACCCCAAGGGCACGTAAACCTCTTCTGGAAAAAACCCGAACAAAACATCGAAAGCATCCGCTTCACGATCAAAAACAACGAAGGCGAAACCGTAACCTCCTTCGAAGGTCCAACTTCCGAACTACACAATGGTTTGATTTTTGTCATCAACAACACTTGTGACGAGGGAACAAAACCTATGGCTCCTGAGAATCTCCGAGCCCAACAAGCCGGAAATGCCATTGTCCTTCAATGGGATGCTCCTCTAGGCAGTGTTGACAAATACTGCATCTATCGTGACCGCATTCTTTACGACATTTCAGAAAGCACCTCTTTCACCGATGAGGCAGCCAACGACAGCTATCACAACTACTATGTAACTGCGTTGCAAAATGCTAATGAATCCGACCCATCCAACATTTGCAATATCAACTTGGATAGCCCTTGCTCAATTCCCACCAACCTCAGATACGAAATTGCCAATAACAAAGTCAAGCTGATGTGGGAAGCTCCTGAAGGTGAAAATCCCACTGGCTATTTCCTCTATCGTCGTGTCAGAGGACAAGATTTCAGCCGCATCAAAGCCCTTACCAACACTTATTACAACGATAACATCCTTGGTAGCCAAAACAACGAAATATATGAATATGCCGTGGCAGCCTATTACAGCGAAGGCGACTGCACCTCTGGATATGCCAACTCATATGAGCACCCTGAATTGAATTTCCTCGAAGTCAACAAGACCATCATCCCTCAGTGCCTCAGCTATACGCTCTCTGACGGTTCAGTCATTTTACGATGGGAGCAAGCTATTTTGGCAGAAAGCTATAATATTTATCGTAATGGTGAACTCATTGCGCAAAATGTAACGGAAACCACCTTCACCGACAACACTGTTGCTGCTATGGAAGCATGCCAATATATGGTGACCGGAACAACGGCATTCATGGAGTCAAGCCCATCAAACGAAGTGGTTATCGATTGGACTGCATTAGTGGAAGAGGGGGGTTCAGAGAGCCTTCTTCTTTACCCCAACCCAACTAATGACATTGTCAAGGTCAACGCCGAATCACTGCAACAAATCATCCTCTTTGATTTGACAGGACGCGAGGTTATGCGCAAAGAGAGCCATGAGAGCCAAACTTCTGTCGACCTCTCCGCCTTACCACAAGGCACCTATATCATGAAGGTCGTTACAGATAACGGTAGTTGTGTTAAAAGAGTCATCAAATTCTAAACAAAATAAATAACATGAAAAAATTTGTGAAATCAATTGCCATCACGCTGTTATTAGGCGTAAGTGCAACCCTCTTTGCCCAAGAAGCCAAAGAAGAATCACCCATTTACCAAATCACCGAGACCGTCAACGTAAAACACACACCAGTCGACAACCAAGGCAGTTCAGGCACTTGCTGGTGCTTTGCGGGCATCGGCTTCGTAGAAGCGGAAATCCTGCGCATGTACGGCAAGGAATTCAACCTTTCTGAAATGTTTGTCGTCCGCAATGCCTGGACCGAGAAAGTTGCCAAGTTTATCAGAATGCACGGCAACAGCACCCTCAGCCAAGGCGGCGAGGTATGTGACGTGCTATATATGATCGACAAATACGGCATGATGCCCGAAGCCGACTACAGCGGCAAGGTCATCGGCGAGGAACGTCACATGCATGCCGAGATGAACGAAGTCATCAGTTCGGTAGCCCGCGGCATCATCAAGAACGGCAACAAAAAAATTTCACCCGCTGGTCCAAAAGCAATTCAAGGCGTACTGGACGCCTATCTCGGCGAAGTGCCTGAAGAGTTCACAGTCGACGGTAAGAAATACACGCCCAAGTCATTTGCTGAAAAATATCCTATCGATCCTGCCAACTACATTGAGATCTGCTCTTTTACAAGCGAGGAATACAACAAGCCTTGCATGGTCGAAATCCCTGACAATTGGACCTGGACTCCCGCCTACAACCTGCCCCTAGACAAACTGATGGAAGCCGTTGACTACGCCCTTGAGCATGGCTACACTCTCGGTTGGGCTCAGGATGTAAGCAACAAGGGTTTCTCAGGAAAGACCGGTATTGGCATCGTCCCCGAAGATCCTGAAAGCGAACAACTTTGGAAAGAGATTGTAGCCGAGAAGAAAGTGACCGACGAGGACCATCAAAGAGCTTACGATAATTGGGATGCAGGCGACGACCATAGCATGCTAGTCGTCGGTATTGCCAAGGATCAGAATGGCAACAAATACTACAAGATCAAGAACTCGTGGGGCGATAGAGGTCCCTACAAAGGCTACTGGTACTGCTCCGAGCAATACCTTCGCCAATACACCATCTTCTTCACGCTCCATAAAGACGCTCTTTCAAAAGCCATGAAGAAAGATCTCGGCCTTTAACAACATGAAATCTTAAATCTTTAAATCATAATATTATGAAATTCAAACATTTATTGACTGCAACCGCCTTGATGCTCAGCATCAGCGTCGTTGCTCAGCCTCAGGCTAAAGAAGAAGCCAAAGACGAAGAAGGCTTCAAGTTCACCACCATTAAGGAACTCCCCATCACCTCCGTGAAAGACCAGAACCAAGCTGGCACCTGCTGGTGCTACAGCTCGTTGGCTTTCTTCGAAGCCGAGTTACTCCGTATGGGCAAGCCCGAGTACGATTTCTCTGAGATGTACATTGTTTACAAGACCTACCTTGACCGTGCCGAAGCTGCTATCCGTACCCATGGCGATGTCTCCTTCTCGCAAGGAGGTTCCTTCGGTGACGTATTGTATGCCATCAAGCATTATGGTCTCGTCCCCGACGAGCTGATGCCTGCCGGCGCCATGCATGGCGATTCGCTGTCGAACTTCACCGAACTCTCCGCTGTCACCGACCCTTATGTGGAAGGCGTCATCAAGAGCCGCAAGATCCAGATGGACAAGGACGGCAACGCCCTTTGGAAGAAAGGCCTGGCTGGCATCTATGATGCTTACCTTGGCGTCCCTCCGACCGAGTTCACCTACAAAGGTAAGAAGTACACACCTATGAGCTTCGCCGAATCGACGGGCCTCAACATGAACGACTACGTCAATCTGACTTCATTTACGCACCATCCTTTCTATGAACCCTTCGTCATCGAAGTGCAGGACAACTGGCGCTGGGGTCAGGCATGGAACCTCCCCATCGACGAGCTCATGCAGGTAATGGACAATGCCATCGACAAAGGCTACCCGATTGCTTGGGGCAGCGACGTCAGCGAAGCCGGTTGGCTCCGTGGCAAGATGGCCGGTGTGGCAGTGCTGCCCGACCTTGAAGCCAAAGGCCGTGACCTCCAAGGCAGCGACATGGCTCACTGGCTGGGCATGAGCGCCGCCGACCGTAAGAAAGAAGCCATGAATGGTCCCACCCCGCAGAAGTGGGTCACGCAGAAAGAACGTCAAATCGCCTACGACAACTACGAGACTGGCGATGACCACGGCATGCTCATCTACGGCACTGCCAAGGACCAAATGGGTAACGAGTACTTCATCGTGAAAAACAGCTGGGGCGATGCTGGCCAATATAATGGCATTTGGTACGTCTCCAAAGCTTTCGTCCGCTACAAGACCATGAACATCGTTGTTCATAAAGATGCTCTTCCAAAGGACATCGCAAAAAAAATAGGAATCAAATAATGCTAATGCATTGACAACAAACTCGATTAAAAACTAAAACTTTAAACAGATGAAAAGATTGTCATTTATGATGGTCGCATTGTTCATTGGAACAATGGCCTTTGCCCAGAAGACTGATCAAGCCATTGACCAGTACGGCAACAAAGTGGACGTGAAGGAAGTGACTGCCTCCGACCGTGACGGCATCCTAGTCTTCGAATCGAAAGACAAAGACTACAAATTCTGGTTTGACTCCCGAGTGCAAGTCGACTTCGGCGCCTACTTCGGGCAACAGGAGTGGGCCGACCCCATCGGCAACGGCGCCAGCATCCGCCGCGCCCGCTTCGCCGTCAAGACACAAATCACCCCCGACTGGTACGGTGAGGTGGATATGGAACTGGCCAACGGCTCCTTCGAGCTGAAAGACGCTATCGTGCGCTACAACGGACTGAAGAACTTCCAGTTTAGCATCGGTAGCCAGAAACCCGACTTCTCGCTTTCACGCAACACGTCATCGCGCTACCTCGAGTTCATGGAGCGCCCGATGATCGTCAGCGCTTTGGCTCCCAGCCGCCACCTCGGCATCTTCGCCAAATACACCAACAAGTATTTCTTCGGCAGTGCTAGTGTGCTCTTCCAGGAGATCGAAGGCCAAGAGACACGCGACTATGTGGAATCCAACAACAAGGACTACGGCATGGACGAAGGCCTGTCCTACATCGCCAAAGCCGTCGTTCGCCCCATAAACGAGGCTGACTATGGCCTCCATATCGGCGGCGCTGTGATGTACGACTCGCCCAAGACCTCGGACGAATTGGGCATCTACAGCGGAACGCGTTTCAGCTGCCGCAACGCCACCAACATCAGCCGCAAGAAATATGTCGACACCGATGACATCAAGAACACCGACCACAACCTCATCGCCACCGCCGAACTCGCCGGCCACTACAACGGCCTGCGTATCGAAGGCGCTTGGCTGTCGGACTGGACCTACATGAAGCCTGAGACCAACATCACCGAGCCTTATCACTTCCAAGGCTGGTATGTAGAAGGCGGTTGCCTCCTCCTAGGCGGCAAGCAGAGCTACGACTCCGACGGCGCCAAGTTCAACCGCGTGCGCACCGGCCGCAGCTGGGGTGACATCGAACTGGCCCTCAAGTATGAATTCATCGACATGAACGACTACAAAGGCCGCGGCGACCAAGCCATTTACGGCGGTTCCGCCGATCTATACGGCGCTGCGCTCAACTTCTACTTCGCCAAGAACGTGAAGATTGCCTTGAACTACCAGTATGTCAACAACGACCGCTACGCCAACGGCAAGGGCAAGCTCTATGTCGGTCTCGATGCCGATGGCAACCCGACAAAAGACTTCACCAAGGTCACCGCTGCAGACGGTCTGGCTGGCGTCAACTACCACATGCTGCTGGCCCGTTTCCAAGTCGCTTTCTAATCCATCAAATTGTCTAACTCTTTAAAATTGAGAATAATATGAAAAAGATAATGTTTGTGGCATTGGCTCTCTTGATGGGTCTTGCCTCTTGCGTCAAGGATAAACAATATCCTGGCATCAATATCTCCAATGTTTCTTATGCTCCAACGGCTGTCCAGGCCGACGACGACGTCACGGTGACGGCCACCATCACCAGTTTCAAGGACTTCACCGCCAAGTTGGTGTATACCATCGGCGACGAAAACAAAGAACTGGCCATGACGGCAGCAGAAGATGTCTACACCGCCGTCATCCCTGCCCAACCCGACGGAACCAAAGTGAGTTTCTGCGTGCAAGCCATGAATGATGAGGTTACTGCCGTTTCGCCTGCCATGGAATATGAAGTGGGTGCTGTCGCCATTGACTACAGCGTGCTCCGCCTCAACGAGCTCAACGGCAACGACAAGTTCATCGAAATTTACAACGCTGGTGCCGATGCCATCAACCTGAATGGCGTTTACATCGAGAAAGACGGTGCCCAAAACTGGCTGGCCGACAACACAGTGAAGATCGAAGCTGGTGCCTATCTTGTGCTCTATAGCGAAGATGTCGTCGCCGACCATCCCGATGTCCCCGAATCCCTCATCTTCCATAGCGGCCTCTCCGCCAAGAAGAACGTACGCATCCAGCTCTTCACGCCCGCTGGCACTTCCATCGATGATTTCAACCTGACGGCCATCGAGCTGAATGGCGAAGCCTACGGCTACGCCAGCAACCAAGCTCCCGCGTCCTACAGCCGCAACGCCGATGGCAACTGGTACTATGCCGACGCTACTCCAGGTGCTGTGAATGTTGACGGTGCCAACATCGTCCTCGGCCTCGAAGGTGGCGACGTGCCGCCCACTCCCGAGCAGCCCGACTACACCAACGTCGTCCTCAACGAGTTGAACGGCAACGACAAGTTCATCGAAATCTACAACAAGGGCAACCTCGACCTCTCGCTCGAAGGCATGACCATCATGAAGGACGACTATGTAGCTGGCGCCACTTGGACTGCCGACGCCACCGTCGTCGTTCCGGCCCACGGCTATGTGCTGCTCTACAGTGCCGATGTCGCCATCGACCATCCTGAGCAACCTGAGAACCTGTTCTTCAACAGCGGATTGTCGGCCAAGAAGACCGTCCGCATCACCCTCTTCATGCCCGATGGCTCGGTGAGAGACGAATTCACCAGAGGCACCACCGGCGAATGGGGTCAGACCATCTCATCCGTCGACGGTTCCTATGCCCGCACGCCCGACGGTGGCGACTGGAAGCTGGCCGACCCGACCCCGGGCGAAGCCAACCCCGCCACTGGCGAAGACATCCCACAGGAATAAATTTGGCTTTTAGCTATTAGCCATTAGCCGTTAGCTATTGCCAACCATGTCGCTGGCTAATAGCTAACGGCTAAAAGCTAACAGCCACCATAAAAGAAATCTTAAATCATAAATCCCAAAATGGCAAAAGAAGAAATGAAAATCGGCGAAGTGTCGAAGCCGAGATTTGAGTTCCGCTCCTTCGGACAGTGCTTCTGCGAGGCCCACAAACGCATGGCCCGCCTGTCGATGCCTGTCCCCGAGAAGGTTTGGGAGCGCCTCAGCGACGAGATTTACATCATCTCCCGCAAAAACGACATCAACAACACCAAGATACGTGACGGCAAGATGGACATCAAGACTTTCGTGCAAAGCGTCGACGGCCTCGAGCAATGGAATCCTTTGATGAAGGGCGAGTTCCCCATCAGCCGCGAGGTGCTCGAGAAGGAAGTGTTTCCCGCTTTCATGGTCGAAATGCCAAAGCTGACCAAGGACACCTACACCTACGAAGAGTTCATAGCCATGGTGAAGGCTAACCCTGACCTAGCAGCTGTGCGTGTCCACAAGCGCCGCTTCGGCTACATGGTCAACGACACCATCTGCGAGTTTGGCGAAGTCCTCATCAACGGTGCCAAGGTGGTAACAATCAACTCTGAGTCGACCGAGATTGAGGACATCAAGAAGACCATCAAGGACTGTGGCCTCGAAGGTGTCGAAAACATCAACTATTTACAAGCAATCAAGCGCGTCATCGGCATGTCCGACAAGCCGCTGGCAAACGAATAAACGACTATGGCACAAGAGATTGAAAAAAAGTTTTTGGTAAAGGGTGACTTCAAGGCCGAGGCTTTCAAAGCCACGCGCATCACCCAAGGCTATCTCAGCAGTGTGCCCGAGCGCACCGTCCGCGTGCGTGTGAAGGGCGACAAGGGCTTCATCACCATCAAAGGCATTGGTAACGCCTCTGGCGCCGCCCGTTTTGAATGGGAAAAGGAAATCCCTGTCGAGGAAGTACAACAACTCCTTGAAATCTGTGAGCCTGGTGTCATCGACAAGACACGCTATCTTGTTAAGAACACCGATGGCAAGCACACTTGGGAAGTCGACGAGTTCTATGGCGACAACGACGGTCTCACCGTCGCTGAAGTCGAGCTCACCGATGAAAACGAACCATTCGACAAGCCCGCATGGCTTGGCGAAGAGGTCACCGGCGACCCCAAGTACTTCAACTCCATGTTGATGAAGAATCCGTATAAAAACTGGAAATAATTAACACGAGACTACGGGACACAGGACGGTTAGACCGAGCCCTAAACCGTCATTGCGGGCTTGACCCGCAATCTCCTGAGCAGAAAGGTTTCGTCTTCGCGTTCAGGAGATGGCGGATGCTCCTCCGCCATGACGGTAAAGGGCGTTAGAATGGTTCTTCCCAGTCCAGTGTCCCGAAGTCAAAAAAACACCCCCATGAGCACATTTGATCCCTTGGACATGAACAACTACAAAGTGGAAAAACTGCCCAAGATGCAGAAATCCAACTTTGAGAAATGGATGGCTCGCCTCGGTGGCCCCTTGGCCATCATCGCTTTTGTCTTGATTTATTGGTGCTGCCACATCGGCTTCATCGATAATCTGAACACCGAAATGTTGACCGAAAAGGCCTTGAAACGCTGTAATGACATCGGTTTGGCGGAATTCCTCCGCACCAACTACGCCATGCTCGCCATCTTTGTTGCGGGTCTCATCCTATGGATGACAGAAGCCATCCCCAACTACCTGACTTCCTTGTTCATTATCCTCGGCATTGTGCTCTGCAATGTCACTACACAGAAGGAAGCTTTAGCCCAACTTGGTCATCCTGTGATGTGGTTGAACATCCTTTCCTTCGTGTTGGCAAGCATGTTGGTCAAAACACAGTTTGCCAAACGCTTAGCTTTAGCTTTTGTCATCAAATTTGGCAAGAGCGCCAAAGGGGTCCTTTGGAGTTTCTTGGTCATTAACTTAGTTCTTTCGGCTTTCATCTCTGCCACAACAGTGAAGGCCACCATCATGCTCCCCATCTTCATGACAGTTTGCGCCATCTACGGTGCATCAAATGGTAACCGCAACAACTTCGGCCGTAACCTCGTCATCCAAAACCTGTTTCAAGTTAACATCGGCGCGAATGCCTTCTATACAGGTAGTGGAGCCCATTTGCTGGCCATCTCACTCATCGCAGGCTTTGTGGGCAGCTGCGACTTCGGCTATGCCGATTGGCTTATCTCTTGCGGTCCAATGAGCCTCCTCATTCTGATTATTGGCCTACTGCTTGGCATCTATGTCTTCTTCCCGATGAAAAAGGAAGAGCAAGTGCCCCAAATTGAAGGTGGTTTAGACCGTTTGAAGGAAGAGCTTAAAGCTATGGGCAAGATGAAAGCTGAGGAATACAAGGCCGTGGCAATTTTCGTCCTGGTATTATTCTTATGGGTCACTAAGGGCACCTTCCACAACATTGACGAAACCATCGTCGCTCTGTTGGGTGCTGTCTTGGCATTGCTGCCAGGCATTGGCGTAGTGAAATGGAACGATGTGGATATTCCTTGGCATTTGATGCTGTTCTCCGCAGGTGCCTATACATTGGGATCAGGGCTCAATGCCACCGATCTACCCAACACAATGGTCAATGCAGCATTCGATAGCCTAGGCATTACCGCCAATACACCTTTCTGGGTACTGTATGTCATCCTTACTTTCTTGATGATGTATTCAGGCCTGATCTTCCAAAGCAAGACGATCCGTACCATGGTCTTCGTACCCATTGCCTTAGGAGTGGAAGCGCGTTTTGGTTTCCCGGTCATGAGTCTTAGTCTCCCTGTGGCTATGCTTATCGAGCACTGCTATGTGCTTCCCTTCAACAGCAAACCCGCCGCCTTGTTATACAACACCAACATGTACAGTCAAACAGATGCCTTCAAGTTTGGCATCACCATGATGACCATTTCGTGGGTGCTGATTCTCGTATGGGGCGAAACCGTGCTCCATTGGTTGAACATCACACCGGGACTGTTCTTCCTGGAATAAAACAAAGAGAAGCCGCTCTCTTACAATATATTATTTTTTAATTTGCTCGAAGCCCTTACCGTATGCTCCCATCACGGTGTTCATCGTCATGAAGGCCTTGGGGTCTTCGTCTTTCACAATCCGTAAGATATGCTGCGACTCACGCTTGTGGGCCACCACCATCAGGATGGGGCCTTCGTTCTTCGTGTACCATCCCGTGCCATTGATCATCGTCACACCACGCTGCATCTCGTTGGCAATACGTTCGGCCACCTTATCAGGCTCTGAAGTGAAGATGAAGGCTTGGACCGTTTGTTTGTTACCCGTCAGTACCAGGTCGATGCAATAGCTGCAAACACCCATCACCACACAACTATAGATGAAGTCTTCGACAGTGTTGCCCACGATGAAACCGCAGGCGATGATAATGATGTCAAGGATGAGGATGACACGTCCTTGCGAGATGTTGCGGTATTTGCAAACGATCATGGCAATAATGTCGGTGCCGCCCGTGCTACCCCCTTGTGTGAAAGCCACGCCGATGCTCAAGCCTGCCAAGCCGCCGCCGAGGATGGCCGCGAGGAAATGATCGCTGACGAAAGGCTGCATTGTGCCAGCCATCATCGGGTCAGTAATGAAATGCTGCAACAGCGACATGAACACCGAAGCCATGATGATGGAATAAGCGGTCTTGATACCAAATCCCACGCCGATGATTTTCAAGGCAATGAGTAGCAGAATGGCATTAATGACGAATACGGTAATACCAGTGGAGATACCCGTGCCCCAATACACCAAAGCCGCGATACCACTCACGCCACCGCCCATAAGGTGGTTGGGAATGAGAAAGGCCGTCCAGCCCAAGCACATGGTAAACAACGCCAAGGTGATGACAACATAACGCTTCACCTCAGCCAATACGGTTTTCTTGTCTGCTTTCATTTTTTGATAGAATTTGTTGGGGACAAAAGTAATACTTTTTGTTGATTTTGTATCCACAGCAATTTCTTTCCTTATTTTTGTGTCGCCCATGTCACAAAACGGCCTCTTCATTCGTCTTATGATTGAAAAGTTCCCAAGATGGACCCCGAATTCGAAAAGACATATCGAAGCTACTACCCGAAACTGTTCAGGATTGCGGCCAAAATGCTACAAGACCCAGAGGGCGCAAAGGATGTCGTACAAGACGTGTTCACGGCGTATTATTTTGCGATGAGCAACGAAAAAGTCATTCGCGACACGAAAAACTGGCTCGTCAGGAGTACCATCAACAAAGGAATCGACTACAAACGGAAAACGGCAAGAACCGTCACGATGGAAAGCACTTTGCCCGAAACAAATGAAAGTCCCCAAGACGAGGCTTCCGACATCCTCAACGCGATAGCGCATCTCAATGAGAAGGAACAAACGTTGGTCATACTTTACAGTGAAGGCTATTCCTACAAGGAAATCGCGGAAATGACGGGACGCAACCTCCCTTCCATCGGAAAAACCTTGTCGAGAATCATGGATAAAATCAAAAAACACCTGCTATGAAACATTTGAATGACAAAACGATACAAAGCTATATCGACAATGAATTGCCGGAAAGCGAAAGAAAGACGATGGAAATGCACCTAAAAGAATGCCCATCGTGCAGGCAAAGAGTCGATACACAACGCGCTTTCTCTGGAAAAATGAAGAAGTCGTTGGAAACCTTGATTCCGAATGATGTCGAGGTGCCAGAGTTCAGTTTTGGTAGGGCAACAAGACCCGAAGTGAACGTCAACCGAATTGTCCTTATCTCCTCTTTGGCGACGGCTTGTTCTATTGCACTTATCGCGGTACTGGTCAACCTGTTGTCGAAGCCCAAACCAGCCGATTACATCTTCGACTATTACACCATCGAAGATTACGACGCCAACAAACCTTCTGCCGAACAAGAATTTGCTGAGTTCAAGATGCATTTACAAACAGAAGAAACAGATACCAATCTCTAAAATATCAAAGCCATGAAAAACTTGCTTTTCATTATTGTATTAGCCATTGCAACTTGCTTTCAAGTTGACGCACAAGTGATCAAACTCGTTCCTGACGAAACCTACGGGGTGGGAAACGATTGGAACAAAACCTTTGACACCTATTATGACACCCTGGACGGTCGTCCTAACGGATTGCGGAAACAACTCGTCGTTTTCGATGACGGCAAAGCCATTGTCAGCCATGCCACAAGAAATAAGTATTCCCTATTTGATTCAAATGGCAAGTTTTTGAAAGACATTACTTTATATTTTGCCGACAAAGGCAAGAAGCCTCGTAATCTCCAGCCCGTGGAAGGGAAGTTGGGTAACTTGTATTTCACTAAAGCCAACAACACAGGCGACGTTTACCTGTTTGACGACAAAGGATTGATTGTCAAGGAACTTAAAATCAAATACCAAGCCTTGGAAATGTTAGCATTGGACGACTACCACATTGCCATCTACGGAGGCACGTCGTGGACTAATAAATACAGGCACTTGGTATCCCTATTGGATACAAAAACAGGCAAGGAGAAAATCCTTTGCGATGCGTTTGAAGACATGAATACAGACCTCAAAAGCAAAGGTTACTTCATTTACACTGAAAGCAAAAAGAACGACATGAAAGGCCGATGGCAAATCGCGAAAGTCAACGGCAAACTCATCGTTTCCAATCCGATAGACGGGCTGGTGAGAACATACGATTTCAACGGCAACAAAATCTCGGAAAAACTGTTGGATTGGGAACCGCAATCCCTGTCTGTTGAAGAGCAGATTGCCTTGCAAAACGCACGAATCAAGGACCTGAAAGACGAGTTGCCAGGAGAAACCGACGAGAGAGTGCTTCGATTTTATAACGACCTGGTTTCCTATTACGAAAAAGGCATCCAACACATCAAGGAGCCTATCAATATGGGTTGGTTCACCATAGCCATCAGGGGCAACGACGACAACATCCTTTTCTTCGGCGATGCCGAAGTGGCAGGCCAAAATACGTTCCACGTCTATTCGGTCAGCAAAGGACAAAGTATTTCAACTGGTTCCTTCCAATGCGAAGACTACGACCTTGCCATAACCAAAAAGCGCTTCGTGTGCCACGGCGGGTATTACTATGGTGTTCAAGTGCTGAAGGATTGTGAAGGTATGCCGCTGAGGTTGGTACGGTTTAAGCAAGAATAGAAACAAATTGGCCTAACCGCTACAAAAAAAAACTCAACCAATTGAATAGCAACTGGTTGAGTTTTTTTGTACCCGAGGCCGGGCTCGAACCGGCACGCCTTTAAAGGGCAAGGGATTTTAAGTCCCTCGTGTCTACCAATTCCACCACTCAGGCACTTACACAAAAAATCCCGATTTCACTCGGGACCTTGTGGAGCGGAAAACGAGACTCGAACTCGCGACCCCGACCTTGGCAAGGTCGTGCTCTACCAACTGAGCTATTTCCGCAAAAGCGGAGCGGAAAACGAGACTCGAACTCGCGACCCCGACCTTGGCAAGGTCGTGCTCTACCAACTGAGCTATTTCCGCTTGCGTTTAGCGCGGCAAAAGTACAACTTTTTTCAATACCGCAAACAATTAATGGAAAAATTTTTCTTTCAACAACGCTTATTGTCTGATTTTTAATCAGTTATATTATCAATGATTCAACAACTTCTTAATCTCATTCAACTTCATCAAGGCCTCGACAGGGGTCAGCGTGTCGATGTTGGTGTTGAGAATGTCCTCCTTGATTTGGAGCAACAGCGGGTCATCCAACTGGATGAAACTCAACTGCATGGCATCGTCTTGCTTTTTTGCGGCGGCTTTTTCGACATCTTCGCTCGTGTGCGACTTCTCCAAAACGCTGAGCAAAGCCGTGGCGCGTTCGATGACCTTGCGCGGCATTCCTGCCATCTCAGCCACGTGAATACCGAAGCTGTGGGCGCTGCCACCACGCTTCAACTTGCGCAAAAACACCACCTTGTTGCCGACTTCCTTCACCGAAACATGGTAGTTCTTGATGCGGGCGAAAGAGTCCTCCATCTCGTTCAGTTCGTGGTAGTGCGTGGCAAACATCACCTTGGCGCGACTTACGGGGTGGTCGTGCAAAAACTCAGTGATAGCCCAAGCGATGCTGATGCCATCGTAAGTGCTGGTACCACGCCCGATTTCGTCGAGCAGCACCAGGCTCCGCGACGACACATTATTCAAGATGCTCGCCGTCTCGTTCATCTCCACCATGAAGGTCGACTCGCCAGACGAGATGTTGTCGGAGGCACCTACGCGGGTGAATATCTTGTCCACCAAGCCGATGCGTGCCGAAGCAGCGGGAACAAAACAACCCATCTGGGCCAAGAGCACAATTAATGCCGTCTGGCGTAACAATGCCGACTTACCCGACATGTTGGGACCCGTGATGATGATGATTTGCTGCTTGTCGCGGTCAAGGTAGACATCGTTGGCGATGTAGCTCTCCCCTACTGGCATCATCTGCTCGATGACGGGATGACGACCCTCCTTGATATCCAATACAAACGAGTCGTCAATGACGGGCTGTACATAGTTGTTTTTCAACGAGATGTCGGCGAAGCTCACCAGGCAGTCGATGCGGGCCACGATGGATGCATCCACCTGGATGGGCTCCACAAACTCGGTCACAGCGGTGACCAGCTCGTTGTAAACCCTTTGCTCGATGACACTAATTTTTTCCTCGGCCCCAAGGATCTTCTGTTCGTATTCCTTCAATTCCTCGGTGATATAACGCTCGGCATTGGTCAACGTCTGCTTGCGGATCCATTCCGCTGGTACCTTGTCTTTATGCGAATTGGTGACTTCAAGATAGTAGCCAAACACGTTGTTGTAGCCCACCTTCAGCGAGCTGATGCCCGTGGCTTCCATCTCGCGACGTTGTATGCCCATCAAGTACTCTTTGCCCGAACGCGACAGGTTGCGCAGGTCGTCCAACTCAGGGTCGACGCCATCGGCGATATAATTGCCTTTGGAAAGCAAGGCGGGGGCTTCGGGGTTCAGGTCCTTTTTGATGCGTTCACGAATGGAAACACATGGATTGAACTGCTCGGCGAAACGCAGCAAGGCCGGATGTTGGCTCTCTTCGCAAGCCATCTTCAAGACTTCAATTTGATCCAAGGCACGACCCACTTGCAACAGTTCCCTCGGATTGACTCTTGACAAAGAAACCTTGGAGATAAGTCGCTCCAAATCACCCACTTGACGGACAGCATCCTGGAACTTCTGGATCTGCTCGCGGTGCTCCACGAAATAGCGCACCACTTTATACCGTGCCTCGATTTGCTCCTTGTTCTTCAATGGGAGACTCAGCCAACGGCGCATCAATCGACCGCCCATCGGCGAGACCGTCTTATCGATGACATCAATCAAAGTTTTAGCATTCACATTGGAAGTATGCAGAAGCTCTAAATTGCGGATAGTAAACTTGTCGAGCCACACATATTGCCCTTGGTCGATGCGCGAAAGAGAAGTGATGTGATTCAGCTTATCATGCTGAGTTTCTATAAGATAATGGATAGCAGCACCCGCCGCGATGATGCCTTTGGGGAAATCATCGACGCCGAAGCCTTTCAGCGAAACCGTGTGGAAATGCTTGTTGAGTATCTCGTTGGCATAGTCGTCTGTGAAGACCCAGTCATCAAAAACAGTAATATAATACTTCGCGCTGAACAAGTCGATGAAGTCCTTGCGCTTGTTACGTTGCACCAAAACTTCGGAAGGGCTGAAACTCTGCAGAAGCTTGTCAATATATTCATTGGAACCTTGCGTCAGATAGAATTCACCAGTTGAAACATCAAGAAAAGCGATGCCCGACACTTCCTTATCGAGATGAACCGAGGCCAAAAAATTGTTTTCCTTTTGTTCAAGAACGTTGTCATTGTAGGTTACTCCAGGAGTAACCAATTCAACCACTCCTCTTTTGACCAGCTTTTTAGTCAACTTTGGATCTTCAAGCTGTTCACAAACAGCCACTTTCAGTCCGGCACGAACCAACTTTGGCAGATATGTATCCAAAGCATGGTGGGGAAATCCTGCCAATTCGATTGAATCTGCAATCGCACTCGACCGCTTGGTCAGCACGATACCCAATATCTCGGAAGATTTCACAGCATCCTCTCCGTAAGTCTCATAAAAATCGCCAACACGGAACAAAAGCATGGCATCTGGATACTTCGCCTTGAAGGAGAAATATTGCTTCATCAACGGGGTTTCGGTCGCTTTTTCTGCCATAAAAACACGGATTAAGGGGTACAAAAATACCATTTTGTTTGAAACAATCGGCCTGTTCATCCAAAAAAATCCCCATTCTTGTCGCACCGACCTCAATTTTCATTTACTTTGTCAAAAATTTGATTTAGCCATGCGAAAACTCAGTATGGATGAGCTGAAACGCATCAGCAAGGAAGACTTTGAACGAGCGGAGAAACTACCAATAGTCATCGTGCTCGATAATATCCGCTCGCTGAGCAACGTGGGCGCTTTCTTTCGCACCGCCGATGCTTTTCGCATTGGCGAGTTGTTTTTATGTGGCATTACAGCTTGTCCACCCCACCGTGAAATCCACAAGACTGCCTTAGGTGCTGACGAGACCGTGAGATGGCGTTATTTTGACACCACTGAAAAAGCATGCCAAGCTTTAAAGGACGAAGGCTATCGTATTTTCGCTGTCGAACAAGTACAAGAGAGTATCCCTTTGCAAAATTTCGTCTTCGAACCTCACACCGCCTACATATTGGGCAATGAAGTGGACGGAGTAAGCGAGGAAGTTTTACCTTATTGCGATAGTGCCATAGAGTTGCCTCAGGAAGGCACAAAGCACTCCATCAATGTGTCTGTTTGCGCTGGCATAATCATGTGGAAAATCTTCGAAAAACTTAAAATATGCACTTAAAAACAGCCTAAAAACGGCTTATTATTCTGAAAATTACGAAAAAAAGATGAAAAAAAGATGTTTTTTTGGTTGACAATTAAATAATTTCCTATTTTTGTCGCTAATTAGAGGTAATAGGAATGCTCCCATAACTAGGGACTAGGCCTTAACCTTTATAAAAAAAGAGATACGATTTTTGATATAAAAACTAACAAATTATTCATCATTACAAACCTAACATTATTACGTTATGAAGAAAAATCTGACTTTTTCGAAGCTTTTGATGCTGGTCATCATGGCTGTGCTTCCCTTCAGCATGTATGCTCAGGAAGGCAAAAAACATTCAAAA
Source organism: Candidatus Limimorpha sp. (assembly GCA_045117495.1). GTDB lineage: Bacteria > Bacteroidota > Bacteroidia > Bacteroidales > F082 > Limimorpha. The sequence goes on from JBGUNT010000018.1 coordinate 69,830, forward strand.
CCTGCTGAAAAGTATTGGTACATCCAGGCTGACGGAGGTCTCTCCATCAACCATGGTGACTTGGCCAACTACGAAAGCTGGGTGTTCAATGATTTCAATCATTACAAGAGCATCGCTCTCCAGAACTGGAACGCTCATTTCGGAGTCGGTTACCAATTCGGCAAGGTGGTTGGTATGAACCTTAAGGGTGGCTACGGCCTCCTCTCTGGTCACAAACACGGTCAGCAACTCGTTCAGAACGGCACAGACGCTCCTGTCCTTACTGACCTTGCTCTCGACAAGACCAACTACATTGAAGGCAACCTGAACCTGACCTTCAACCTCTTCAACATGTTTAACTACAACCCGAGAAGAGTCATCAACTTCGTTCCTCACGTTGGTATTGGTGGTATTTACTACCAAGCTGGTGCTGTTAGCCATGTCGATGCCGACGACAACGCCGAGGCTACCGCCATCATGGAAAAGAAGGCCGACCGCGAACTCAACTTCACTGTTCCCGCTGGTATGGAAATCACCTTCAACTTGGCTCCCAAGTTCGACCTCTTCCTGGATTACACCTACAACTTCACCGGCACCGACGCTCTTGACCAAGTTGCCAAGATCGCTTCCGACGAAGAAAAGCACATCATCAACGACAAGGACATGTACAGCCAGTTCAACCTGGGCTTCCGTGTCAAGTTCAACAACCCCTGCGACATCGACAAGATGGCTCGCGACGCCAAGAAGATCACCTATCGCGTGAATCCTGACCCGCTGGTTGCTGACGAAAATGGCAACGTTTGCTTCGACGTCATCACCACCATCCCGGCTGAGTACTTCGAAAAGCAAGCCGTCATGAACCTCACTCCTTACCTGGCTTACAAGGGTGGCCAAATCGACCTCGATCCTATCACCTTCGTGGGTGAAAAAGTGAAGGGCGAAGGCGACTTCAGAGTCAACTATAAGGAAGGTGGCGAATTCACCAAGCACTACTGCATGCCTTACCAACCTGAAATGGAAAACTGCGAACTCATGGGCAACCCGATGTTCTATGTCTACGACGGCACCATCTATCCGACCCAAGACGAGATCGTGAAGAACACCTATTTCACTCAAGGTGGTGAAAGAAAACTCGCTGACGGCGTGATTTACAACAAGCCTGAACCCGAACCAGAACCCGAACCGGAACCGGAACCGGAACCTGTTGTTGAACCCACTCCCGACTTCATCTACTACTTCGATTACAACAAGAGCAATATCCTCGGCGCTGGTAAGGACGTTCGCGATCGCAACAAGATTGCCAGAAAGCAAGTGACCGAAAAGGTGACTGGCGATGTTAAGGGTCTGAGAATCGAAGGTTGGGCTTCACCTGAAGGTGAACACGGCCTCAACATGAACCTGTCTGACGACCGCGCCAATGCCGCTATCGCCGACATCAAGGCTCAACTCAAGAAGAACGCTGGTAACTATGAATACAACGGCAAGGGCAATGGTCCTGACTGGGATACCTTCATGAAACTCGTTGAAAACTCCGACCTGAAGGATAAGGATGCCATCTTGAACAACATCCGTAACTCCAGCAACAGAGAGAGAACCATCAAGGAAATGATTGCTATCTATCCTCAACTTGAAAAGGAAATCCTCCCGTTGATCCGTCGCGCTGAAGTTTACATCATCAAGTAAATTGAAGCTGACAAAGCTAAAAAAGCCGCTCAATCGAGCGGCTTTTTTTGTTTTATATGAAGATTGGCTAACGCTGAATTGGAGATTTCGACGGAGGTAAGAGAGGCCACGAGGCGGCTTGGGCGTTGCCATCTTGGAGCCGCTACCTGCCGCCGCTGGGTTATTTACGTTAGTTTGCACGAACAAAAAAAACAGAAAGGTCGTGTCTCACGACAGGACCTTCCCCAAAAAAATGCAAATGAATCAAATAATACCCTATTGGGTAAATCAAAAAAACTAAAAACTTAAACCTGTTTTTTCTTATTATATGTTCGCATAAGGTACAAGACAGCCATGCCAGCCAGCACGAAGATGCCTTCGCCAGCGGGAGTGTACCAGTCCTCACCCGAGTTGTAGATGCCAGGCAGGTCGACCGACAACTGGCCCGAGGGAGTGCTCTGTCTCTTGCCGTTGTAGTCGTCTTCATCCATAATGAACACCTGGGCCATGGCCGGTACGGTGGCCATCATCAGTGCGGCTGCTATTACTAATACTTTCTTTTTCATCGTATGTCGTGTTTTTGTTTATTCTTCCGTTTGTGGTTTCCTATTCTTAGCCCGTCGTTGCGAGCGGAATGAAGCAATCCAATGTTATGCTTCATGTCTGGATTGCTTCGTCGTGCCTCCTCGCAATGACGCGAAGCGCGTCCATATTATCTGACTACGATCTTCTGGACCATGACGTTCTGTCCGTTAGCAACGCGCATGAGGTAGACGCCGTTGGCGACGCCGTTGAGGCTGACGCGGTTCTGGTCGTTGGTGAGGTTGCTGGTGTAGACCGTGCGGCCCGTCATGTCGGTGACGGTGAGCTGGCCTTG
>JBGUNT010000019.1:0-2404 GCA_045117495.1 Candidatus Limimorpha sp.
CCATAATAGGTCTCCAAACCATTCACATGACGGATGACCAACACATTGCCATAACCTCCCGTCATGCGTGAAGGCAATGCCGCACGAACCACGCCATCGAAAGCAGCGTATACCTCATCTCCTGTATCCAAGCCGATATCGATACCCTTGTGGGGACGACGCCATCTGAACTTGAACTGTGAGGTGATAGGACCTGGATGAGGAATACAATAACTATGGGTTGAGTCGACAAGACGCAATTCCACCTCCTCAGGCAGATCCTTTAAAGCTATATCTCGATAGGTATGGATTATATCTGTCTCCCAATGGTCGTCACTCAACTCATCTGGAATCTCAGGCTTGTCGATATTATAAAATACCCATGTGCTATTGTCGAAAAGGACAACTTTTCGATAACGGTCACCAGTATCCATCGTATCAATTGGCATGGGAATGTCGTCTGAAAACTCTTCCTCTTCTTCCTCTTCCTCCTCATCCTCTTCAGCATCCACATCAATATTGAGTACGGTGTCAACACCAGGATGGTTTACATATACGTAAATAGTGTCATGAACCGTAAATTTTTCTTTCAGGCGCTTTAAAAACCCTTTATTATCTTGGCTGAATCCAAGAGTAGCGATCAATAAGCAAATAATAAATAATATGTATTTCTTCATTTTAATTCCAAAAATAAAAGTGCAAAGGTAAGGAAAAATCCTTACCATGATGAAATAACGTTACGTTCTGTTTTTTATTATCCGAACAAAAAAAACATGATGTAGTTTCTGCTATCAAATTGCCATTTTGTCAGTTTTTTCTTTTGGCACAAAGATTGACAAGGTGAGGCCGTTGCAATTCGTATGCAACGATGAAAAGACAACAAAAATAAATAACAAATAAAAAATAGGAGAACAAGACAATGTCAAAGATCATCGGTATCGATTTAGGTACAACCAACTCATGTGTGGCCGTCATGGAAGGCAACGAGCCTCAGGTCATTGCTAACAGCGAAGGCCACCGCACCACCCCTTCGGTGGTTGCATTCACCGACAACGGCGAGCGTAAGGTCGGCGAGCCTGCCAAACGTCAGGCCATCACCAACCCGCTGCGTACCGTTTATTCCATCAAGCGTTTCATGGGCGAAACCTATGACAAGGTGGAAGCCGAGATGCGCCGTGTGCCTTACAAAGTCGTGCAAGGCCCCAACAACACGCCTCGTATCGACATTGACGGCAAGCAATACACCCCGCAGGAAATCTCTGCCATGGTGCTGCAAAAGATGAAGAAGACCGCTGAGGACTTCCTCGGACAGACAGTCACCGAAGCCGTCATCACGGTTCCTGCATACTTCAACGACGCCCAGCGTCAGGCCACCAAGGAAGCTGGCGAAATCGCCGGCTTGACCGTGCGCCGTATCATCAACGAGCCTACCGCAGCCGCTTTGGCTTACGGCTTGGATAAGAAAAAGAACGACGTGAAAGTCGCTGTGTACGACCTCGGCGGCGGCACCTTTGATATCTCCATCCTGGAATTGGGCGATGGCGTGTTTGAGGTGAAGTCGACCAACGGTAACACCCACCTCGGTGGCGACGATTTCGATGAAGTCATCATCAACTGGCTGGCCGAAGAGTTCCAGAAGGACAACGGCATCGACCTGCGTAAGGACCCGATGGCCTTGCAACGTCTGAAGGAAGCTGCCGAAAAGGCAAAGATTGAGTTGAGCTCTTCGAGCGAGACGGAGATCAACCTGCCTTACATCATGCCTGTCAACGGTATCCCGCAGCACTTGGTCCGCACCTTGAGCCGTTCGAAGTTCGAGCAGCTGGCCGACAAGCTGATCCACGATACCATCGAGCCTTGCCGTCAAGCCCTGCAAGACGCTGGCTTGACTGTCAACGACATCGACGATGTCATCTTGGTCGGTGGTTCGACCCGTATCCCTGCCATCCAGAACATCGTCCGCGACTTCTTCAAGAAGGAGCCTTCGAAGGGCGTCAACCCCGACGAAGTGGTGGCCATCGGTGCCTCCATCCAGGGCGGCGTTTTGACCGGCGAAGTGAAAGACGTGCTGCTGCTTGACGTGACCCCGTTGAGCCTCGGCATTGAGACCCTCGGTGGCGTGATGACCAAGTTGATCGACGCCAACACCACCATCCCGACCCGCAAGTCGGAGGTCTTCTCGACCGCTGCCGATAACCAACCCAGCGTTGAAATCCACGTGCTGCAAGGCGAGCGTCCTATGGCTGCCCAGAACAAGACCATCGGTCGTTTCATCCTCGACAGCATCCCGCCAGCGCCGCGTGGCATCCCGCAGATCGAAGTCACCTTCGACATCGACTCCAACGGTATCCTGAATGTGAGTGCTAAGGACAAGGCCACGGGCAAGACCCAGAGCATTCGTATCGAAGCTTCCTCAGGCTTGACT
>JBGUNT010000020.1:0-57649 GCA_045117495.1 Candidatus Limimorpha sp.
CTATAAAACAATTCGTACATATTGAGCCTCTCCGGAGTCGCTCTTGCGCTCCAATAGATTAAGATTTAACAAATATTCACTTATCGCATTTTTCGTTTGGAAAGAGAAGAGAATGCCGTATGCCTCAAATCTTCTATATAGTTCATCCAACCGAACACGTTCACCTTTGGTTACCATTGCAATCATGAACAATAACAGTTCTTCATCAAAAGCAAGCACTTTGTGTTCCCTACGGTGCATTAATAATCGGATGTCTGCCATACAGTACATCGCATGTTTCATTCGCGGATAGTCTTTCGACTGCAACTTGATACAGAGTTCTAACAGTGTATCCATAAACTCTTCATAGCTATTGACATCGATATCGAGTACCTGTGGAAGTGCGTTTGTTTCAGTTCCACGATCTTTGAGAAGAGTTCTCTTACGTGTTTGATACTCATTCAAAATATTTTCACAGAAAGATTTCGCTTCATCGTCCCACTCCATTGTGGCAAACCTGTCTTTGATTTCTTGGTAGGTCATCAAACCCTCATTATCTTCAAACAGTAGATTCAGAATGTCTAATGCTTGAGCATAGGACGACATCTTATCCAAGAATGTATCTGCAAGTAAGTTGGACGCAGACCATCCTTTGCGCACTCCGTCTGCTGATGCCGTAACCTTTTCGGAAGTCAACATATAGTATATCGGCAGCGGTTTAGTAATAGATGTATTCCAGTTATTCTTATTCATGTACGCGAGTGTCTGAATCAAAGAATAACAAGCATAGAAATGCAAGAATAGAGGAAGGTATTTTACTACCACACTACTATTCTGTTTTACAAGCCATTTGATGTCCTTGGCAAAACTTGCTTTTATAAATGGGAGAATAAGATATTCATCATCCGTTGTATGGATGCTAATACCATCTTCTTTTCTCAAACAATCTATGACAGTCTGACTAAATATGTCACGTGGAGCATTACCGAACACATTCTCACTTTTATCGGTCATTGACAGATAGTAGTTGGCTATCTTCGGTTGACCAGAGCGATACTTGGCATATTTCTTTACATCCTTTGAATCTTTATCGAAAAAACTCATTGGCGCAAAAGCAAAAAACTCCGGATCAATGACATTGAGTTTATTGTTCTCGAAAAGGATATCTGTGAACACATCAACAAAGCGCTCTATATCCTCATCCGACATCTTGAATTGAGACTTTAACTCTATGCGTAATATGGCTATCGTGTCGTCCACAGACTCAATGGGTTTTACAGATGAACGGGTGTATAATCGATAGAATTCACTTGCTACACCAAGCAATCCGCACGTATTGTCGTACAGGTTACCACTGAGAGGGTTCAATGTGAACGGCAACAATTTAACTGCGCGCGTTTGGAAATTGTCGACCAACTTCTCTTGACCTTTCTCGTCTCTTTTAAAATAGAGTTGCTTAAACTCGCTATCAGTTAGTCCTTTCATTTTAATGTGAGTTTTTGGCCTAAGCCGCGTTTGAGGGTGTATTGCTTATTATCGGGAGAGAGAATCAGAATGCAATTCTGATAGTCCGTTTGCAAGACAAGTTCGCTGATGAACTTACCAAATAGCAGGTTATGGTCTCTTTCAGTAGCCAGAGTCAGTTTTCCATTGCAGATCTTGCAAAGGTCTTCATACAGTTGGTATTCCACTTTGAGTGTGAGTTCTTTCTGTACCTTCCATCTTGTTAATATCTCAATAACGAACTGGTTGCGATTATTGGCATCAAAATCCACATCTGTATCGTTCCATTCTGGCTGAAGGTCTTTGCAGTTGACAAATAATTTATACTCGCGACCTTGAATGTTGAGAGGAACGATATGGTCCTCATTGGTGTATGAGCCATAATAATGAGGTATACACTGAATTATTTTATCGTAGATTCTTTCGAAACGTTCCGTATCCTTGGCATAATAGCCACAAAGAACGGCTAAAAAATCCCTATATTCAGCAGATTCCGAATGATAGTTGAGCAAATGTTCCAGTCGGAAGATGAGTTTGGAAATATTATCGACATCCCTGCGGTTGTTGTAGTAGAACTGAGTCATGATGTCAAAGAAACTCTCATGTATTTTGCCTTTCAGTTCAGCAGCAAGGTTTTCCGGAATATCAACCGAAGTAAATAAGTCGGAGAGACGGTTGTTGTGGTTAATGCAACCTTGCTTTAGCGGATCTAGAAGCGCAATCGTTTTGAGGATTTTGCTTTCCCCTCCTCCGAAAATGAGGGAGGGAAGCAAAGAAGAGAAGAAATGTTCTGCTTTCTTGAAATCTTTAATAGTATCGGGAACCACAATGCGGTAAACGAAGTCAAACAGTTCACGCGGAGTGAGTAATAACTTATATCGGATGATAGCCTCGATAAGAATTTTAACAATGGTATCTTGCACAGCTGGAAGACACAAGAGTTCGTAGTTCACATAGGTAGGGTCATAATCCTCACCTATTGGTTTGGACTCCTTGTATGCCTGGTAGAATACATTATCGGCAGAATCTTGCGTGATTTTCTGCAAAACAGTACGAATGAATTTGGAATCCACAGGGTACTCTTCGTCAATCTTTTCCGGATATAACTCAAATATCTGATGGTTGCCGAAAGAAACTATGCGAACGCGTTGGGTCTGTTTGTGGTGCAAGTTGTCTTCATCAAACAGAGTTCGAGCGCATGCTACTATCTCATGGAATCTCTCTTGGACATCATCGTCATCAATGAACTCGCTCAACTTACCCATATTGATGGCTACTAACAATTTGGTGTTAGTCGCGTCAATTGAGTCGTTGTTGAAATCTTCCAAACATTGCTTTAGATACTCACTTGCCTCCATTTTTGGGTCAGGACTCTCTGAGGCATCGTTACGATACTTGAAATCGAAATAGTCTCTTTTCAAAGAGGCGATCATGTGTGACTTACCATCACCAGCACTACCGACCAGTAGGAGAAGTCCGCCATTTTGTTCGCGAATTTCATCCATTGCCTTACGCACCGCCTTTTCGATAGGCCGAGCAACGTGCAGATATTTATCGAATGCATCTAAGTCTTGTCCGTTTTGCACGGATTGCTTCGACCCTTGGCTAAGACGCTTAAATGCCTTTACAAGTTTTGATTCTTCCATGTTATTCTTTTACCTCCCACAAATGAGGATTGATTAAGCTATCCATTTTATAATTGAACATTTCAACTAGTTCCTGCTTATGATCAGGGAACATGTTGATTACGTTCAATATCGTTTTTAAAGGCAGACACATTTTTATTTGTCCCTCTCTACCGCCATACACTCCGGCTTCTACATCTCGCATAAAGCTCTCAAAAGGCATCAACTGTGGACGATTAAAATCGTGATTTTTTTGGTGATCCTCCCAATAAGACTGGTTTCGATAGCAAAACTCCCAGAATGACATTTTTTTATAGAATTGTTGTTGGTTACACCAACGAGCAATTTGAATATACAGATTGGGAATAGGAGCGTTATGGTAGTCCTCGTGACGCATAATATACCCCACACAACCGTATGTCATCAACACTTTGATACGTTGGAAGATTTCCCAGATGTCTTTATAGAACTTTTCACGATTATCCTTAGTCTGTTTGTATCCGCAAAAAAGATAGAACTTTGTACCCTTCTTTGGGTTGAAATGTTTCCAAATTTTCAAGGCTTTCTCGATCTTATAGCGATCTTTCCAGTTATCAAACGCAAAGATAAAGTCACCATGATAGCGTACATGAGAAAGCATCTCGGCCATCTCTTCGCCATAAGGGCTTTCTGCCAGCATTCGCTCATCAAGGCCTTGACGAAACTGAAATGGACGGCCCGTGTCAATCAGCTGTTGCAATTTGGAGCGCCACACCTCTGGATCCGCAGCAAGGAAATTGTCATCCCAAAGATAGATGTACGGGCGCACCAGCCGGCCGTGTTTATCCCGCTCTTCATCAAGGAACCATTCAAGCTCAGAATATGGGAAGATTTTATCTTCCAACTTATTGATACAAAAAGGGCAGTGGCGGATACAGCCTCTTGTAAGAAAGCCAATACTATACTGCTGATAGTCCTTGTACTTGTCTCTTTTAAATCCTTCACTAACTTTGCGTTCTACAAATTTATCATAAAGGTGGTAATACGGCATTTGATGAGCGAGATCAATACCATAAGTGCGAGGACCACCTCGGTGATTGAGATAGCCATTGAGAAACTCGTCGTTTTCTAGCCGATTCATATCCTTTTCGCGCTTATAGCGAAATTGGTTTACATTCAACTCGTTTGCATAAAAACCAGTACCGCCTTCTCTAAATTTATTCTTTTGTTCCGCAGTGGCTTTCTCATAAAATGCAGGCAGTTGCGTAAAAGTAAAAACACGAGATATATATACAAGTTCGTATTGTGAAATGTCTTCGTTTTGATCAATAATCAGATGAAATTCAATACCATTGTCGAAAAGAAATCCTGCTAGTTTCATCAAAACAAGATTAGGATGCCGAGTCCCATTACTGAGCAAGTCGGCATCTACTAGTCCTATCTTGATGTTTTTCTGAGGCATATTATCCCATTATAACTCTGCAAAAATAGTCATTTTTGATGATTGTTTAAATGGTTTATATCTAAATCATGTAAAAAACCTCCCCACAAGTCGTTCATCTCATGGGAAAGCAGCCTCTTGGCATATTTATACCAGGCATTTCCTTCGCCCTTCCCTAGCCCTTCCTTTGCTCAACCATACTGTTTTAGTACACCAAGAGCGAAAAAAAAGCCGTGAGTGATACTCACGAGTTGGGTGGTTAGTGGGACGAACCACTTCATTTCGCAAAAACATAAAAAATCCTCCCCACAAGCCCTTCAGCTCATGGGGAGGCTGTGGCTTATAAAAAGTCACTAATGAAAAGAATTAATTGCACCTGAAGAATCAAGCTCCGATGGCAACCTCAGACTTGGTGTCGGTCTCGTTGACGATGTCGTCTTCGAGCTCCACTTCGATCTGGGGTGACTTGCTGCGGCGACGCGTGTTCAGCCTGCTGATGATTTGCGTCACCACGGCATAATGCTCGGCGTAGTCGGAAGGAGCCTTCACGGCCATGGCCTCGAGATAGTCAACGAGGGTCTCGAGCCTGACCGCAGCCTCCTTCTTCAGGGGAGCCATCGATTGGCCCTTGGGTGAGGTGCTCTTGGTCTTGTCGACCTGGAACAACGCCTCCTCCAAGGCTCCCGCAGCATCTCTCACGCCACTGATGCGGCTCGCCATTTCTGGCAGACACGTCACGTGCTCCTGCATGGCGGGCGCACCAAGGTCGCGCAGCAAGGTCTTCATGGCACCCACGCGCTCGCTGGCCTTCATCCAGGCAAACGGCTTGCGGTAGGAGTCAATCACTTGCTTGAGCGCCAAGGCGCTGGCCTTTGTCGCCGAGTCTTCCACATATAAGCAGGATTCGATGTAGCCGGAAGTGGCCTTGAGCCTTTCCGTCAACTGTCGGTTCTCCTGCATCACGGTGATACGCGCCTCTTTGATGTGCATCACGTCAAAAAGGGCGTTGTTGGCCTGTGCCAGTGAGGCAACCAAGCCGTTGAGGTACTCGTCCGAGGTGCCGCCCTCGAACTGATGGCAGATCTCTAAGAGACCCGCATGGTACTGGTTAGAGTCCAGTACTAAGCTTAAATGAGAAAGTTTCTTCATTTTAAAACATTTTTTGGGTTAATAATTTGGTTAATTAAAAGTACTGTTGTTTTCCGACGGCAGCGACCCTTGCCACCGGAGGGGAGTCATCAAAATGCCTTACGCTGATACATTACCCCTATCCCATCGTCCTTAAAAGTCTTGGTCCAACACCTTTACCCACTCAGGTGAGGGGTAGAAGGTCTTGAAACATGACATAAAGTCCGAATCTGAGGCCCTTTCGGTCTTGCACCAGGAGCAAATACACCTCATGTGAGGGGTAAATGGTCTCGACACATGACGAAAAGTCCGGATCTGAGTCCTTTCAGGTGTTGAACCAAGAGCTCACACCCCTCAGGTAAGGGGGTAAAGGTCTCGACACAACTCCTTCTAGAGTGTTTACTGGGGATTTGGCTGCTTTCAATGACCTAAAAGGTCATCGCCTGACTTTTGGTGACATGCAGTCACCAAAAACGAACGGCAGCATGGCCGCGATGCCGCCGTTGCCTGCGCACGTTGTACGCCCAGGCTCAGCTTGACAAGTTGATGTAAGTAGAAAAACGTATCCTCAAAAGGACGGCAGGAATGTTTGTCGTCTGCCTCCCAATGTTTTCTCGAGAGTGTGTTTACGGTTTGGAAGTCCTCAATGAAGGCGCACAAGGCCTCGTTGCAGCGGTGTTGCGCGAAGTAACGTCCCAAAAAGTCGGGAACGGGTGGCTCCACGGCGACCGTCGGCACAGTGGCGATGCGGTTCAGCTCATACTGCCGCTGCCAGGCCTCCACCTGCAGGTTGAGCTCGCCGACGGAACAGAGGCTGCAATGGAAGGCTGCGAACGCATAGTCGCGGCTTTCGTAATAGGCACGCCCGAAGCCCTCCCACGTGTCGTCGTGCTCCACCTCGATCTGAGGCCAACAGGCGAAACGAATAGCGTTGTCACAAGCCTCGATGAGGCAAGCATAGGTGCGGGAGGTGAAAAAGGATTCCGGACGGAAATCCACTTTGATGCTGATAAGGATCGATTCCCGAAGGCTCGGAGGGTCTTCTTGGTAGTAATCGAAAAGGTCAGAATTATTTAAGATTTTTTTCATAAAAATTGATATTCTTTTTTTTTGCAAAGATAAGCAATTTCAAGGGTTGCCGCAATTTTAAAGGGTCAAAAAAAGCGCATTTTTTTATCAACAAAATTATCAACATGATAAATTGTTGATTTTCAATATATATATAGCATTTCAATTATTTAGAATAGAAATAAACAGAAATAAAAACTAATGTAAGACAGTAATATAAGTCTGATGCATTACAATAGAATTACGATCACAGGCGGCACTTTCAGAAGAAAGGACAAGAAAAAAGATGACAAGGCTACGTATTACTTCTCAAAAATCACCGACCCGGCCTGTGTCGGATGATCATAAATCAGAATCTCCTCTGACCCTTCCTGCTTCTTATACCTCATCACCTTCCACACAATCATGAGATCCCCACCCGCCGAGAGCGTCATGACGATGCCGATCCAGAACAACAGCCCCGAACCCAACAGGATCCCCACGAGGGCAGGGATGATCCCAAGGACGATGCATGGCATCAAAGCGCCCCAGATGTAATGGCGTTTCGTCAGGGGCGTGGCACAGGTGCAGTATGGTGTCAAGTACTCCTTCATGAACCCGAAATCGATGTCTTTGAAATGATGCTCTGCAAACACGCTCCAAGTCAGGCCGTGGATGAGCTCGTGGGCCACGATGAGCACTATGAATATGACGGCGAACAGCAGACTCTCCTTGGGCGTCGGCCTCAGCAGCGCAATGGGATTCTTCCATGCAAAAAGCAACACGCCGATGGCGGTCACCGGAATGGCGAGCAATAGGACGAAGAGGTTGGCCTTGACGATGCTGATGTTCAGGTCGTTCCTCTTGTAGCCCTGCCCAACGAGGGCTTCGCTGGTCTTCTCAAAGACGTCCAAGCGTCGTTGCTCTCTCGCGCTTAGTTTTCTGTTCTTCTCGTCATCCATGGTCGTGTCAGATAAAACGACGCAAAGATACATAATAATTCACGTCATGCAAAAAAACGGGAACGCCTACACTTCACTGGGTTGGGCGGGGAGGCGGGGCCGCCGGGCGGGGAAGCGCCCGCAAAGGATGGCTAAACGCTTGACTTTCACGGAGGGGCGCTTGCGTTTGACTTTGCAAAAGTCACTACCCGACCTGAAAGTCAGGCGTTTAGACAGCCGCGGGGAGATCCGATGGAGGCGGCCTTGATTCTTCGCTTACTTTTCATCAAGGAAAAGGAAGGATAAAGGATTCATTGTCCGAAGCGGGTTGCATGTTATCTGGATTGCTTCGTTCCTCGCAATGACGCGAAGCGACGACAAGGAGTGTATCCTAAGAGCGTAGGAGATTGACTCGCTCCGCATCGTCGAATCTTCGATTTGCGGATCAAGTCCGCAATGACGCCATAAGGCGTGAAAGTCGGGTGGTGAGATTCCCTACGGGAATGGAGTTATTGATATAAGTTACTACGCGGCGGCCTGAGCCGTTACATTCCAGAAACCGTTACATGCCGCCGCAGGCAACACTACGTCTAATGCCATTCCCGAAGGGAATCTCATTTACTGGATATGGGAACGCCCACCCTTCACTGGGTTGGGCGCGCGGGGTACGGCCGACATGGCGGGGAAGCGCCCGCTTTGTGCGTCGGGACCGATGATGTCGGCCTTGAATTTTAGCTTCCTTTTTTTCAAGAAAAAGGAAGAAAGAAAGACCCACAATCCACCAAAATATTGTATCTTTGAAGCCTGATTCACGACGACGCCCCATGGCCAAAGAGCATCACTACATAGACTTCGATGAATATATCCAGCAAGGAGAGCCCGCGCAGCGCGAGGCCGCCTATGCTTGGAGTACGGCCATCGGTCTGCAAGCCGTCGATGGGCTCACGACCTCCGAGTACCTCAACGACTTGGCGCGCCGCAACATCGAAGGCGAACTTACCATGGATCAGGTCGACACATTGCTCGACAGCTATTACGAAAGCAAGACCGCGCGCGAAGCCCATGATGACGACAAGAATGAAGCCGACAAAGCATCGAGAAACATTAAGAAGATACTCTCTGTGAAGACGGTCGACTTCACCGCCAACGGTTTTATCTCGCTGCACCGCCGCATCTTCGAAGGCGTCTTCAAACACGCTGGCCAACTGCGCGACTACGACATTACCAAGAAGGAATGGGTGCTGGAAGGCGACACGGTGAATTACCTGAACTGGGAAGACCTGCGCCGGGCATTGGACTACGACATCAAACAGGAGCGCGAGTTCAGCTATAAAGGCCTCGCACAGGACGACCTTATCACTCATATCGCCAACTTCGTCTCCGGACTTTGGCAAATCCACGCTTTCGGCGAAGGCAACACCCGCACCACGGCTGTGTTCACGATACAATACCTGCGCTCGATAGGCTTTGACGTTGAGAACGATCTGTTTGCCAAACACTCGTGGTATTTCCGCAACGCCCTTGTCCGCGCCAACTACAAGAATGCCGTGAAAGGCATCGACTACTCCCCTATTTATTTGGAACGTTTCTTCCGCAACCTGCTCCTCGGTGAGCAGTGGGACCTCCGCAACCGTTATCTGCATATCCACCCCTCAGAAGAATGGAGTGTGCAGCCTAATCTGGCCGAACCAGCGCCCCCCATAAGTACCCCCACAAGTACCCCCACAAGCTCTTATGTAAATCGATTAAATCCAAATAGTAAGTTCTATACAAAGAACGAAAACATTATTCAACTCGTACGGGTTATTGGAACTGAAGAATTAAGCATCAAAGAAATGATGGAGCTCAAAGGATTGAAAGACCGGAAGAACTTCATAGAATACCATTTGAATCCCGCCATTTCCGAAGGTTTCGTCCGTTTGCTTTATCCAGACACGCCTCGCCATCCACGGCAGAAATACCTGCTGACGGCGAAAGGGATAACGCTTTATAAGGTAATTATCGGATAACTATAGGAGATCGCGGATCAAGTCCGCGATGACGACTAGGGCCTAGGTTGGCAAAGGCCTATGTGGGCATGACATGGCTACTGGTCTTTGCCGACGGATGGCATGTCTGCTATACAGAGTCCCGAAGGGACGACCCTATCACACCCCGATACGCAGTGTCGGGTTTTTATAATAAGAGGAATGTAGTCCTCTAGCGGTTCAGGAGATTCCGGATCAAGTCCGGAATGACGATTAGGGCGAAAGTGTGTCGTTAAGGACAATTGTCAATTGTCAATTATCAATTCTCAATTAAAATGCCTATCTTTGCCACCAAAATTCCATTCCCTATGAAACTCGCAGAAGCATTAAGCATCAGGAAAGACCTGCAGAAGCGCATCCAACAATTAGGACAGCGCATACAGAACAACGTGAAGGTGCAGGAAGGCGACGCGCCTTCGGAAGAGCCCATGGAGCTGATGAAGGAACTCGACGCCTGCCTCACGCAGCTCGAAGACCTCATCTGGCGCATCAACGCCACCAACATGAAGACCACCAACGCCCAAGGCGTCACCCTCACCCAACTCATGGCCCGCAAGGACGTGCTGACCATGCGCGTCAGCAACCTGCGCAGCATTTTCGACACCGCCTCGGCGGGACAGGACCGCTACTCGCGCTCGGAGATCAAGACGGTGACCGTGGTCGACGTGAAAGCCATCGGCAAGAAGGTCGACGAATGCTCCGCGCAGCTGCGCCAACTCGACATGGAGATACAGGCGCTCAACTTCCAGACCGAGCTGGTCTGAACCACAAGGCATCCGCATTTGTAGGGCGAACCGAACCCCCACTTTGACCGTTGCCCGGAGCCGGCAGCACCCGTTCACGATGAACAGCACGGCGCAGGCTCAGCACGTTGTCACCCGAATGCACGGCTTAGGCCGCACGGCGCACTACCGACCGGTTGACTATGAATGCTGGATGCCTTTCTATACTATTCAACGGTGACTTCATCCACCATGATCCAGGCCTTCTCGCCGGCATAGGGATGCCACTTCGGCAACAGGCCGGGATTCTCCACCTTCACGCGGACAAACTTAGCCTGACGCTCGTTCACCATGGCACGCGCCTCTACCCTGCCCATGCCCTCCATCGGGTCTGACGGATCGAAGTCGGGCAATTCGACACGCTGCCAGTCGGTATACTCCTTACCATCCTTCGAGAAGCAGACCTTCACCGACTTGGGCCACACGACCCACGACTGCGGCTCATGGCAGACGCCTACCTTCACCATGCTGATGTTGGTCGGGACGGCCAACTCGATGGTGGCCTCCATGTCGACGCCCTCGAAGCCGAGCCAGTCGTTTTGCCAATCGCCTGCCATGCCTTTCTTGCCGTCCATCAGGGCGATGTCGGCATCCTTGCCGTAACGCTCTGCAGGCGGGTTGACGAAGGTGGTGCTCTTGAGGTTCAGGCGGTTGAACTGACGCAAAGCCACAAACGAAGGCACGCTGCCTTTCTTGAAGGCCTTGGCCTTGATGGTCGTGGTCTTGAGGATGACGAACGACGACTTGAAGAGCGACGAATGCATCGTGGGCTCGCTGCCGACGGTGGTGTAACGTATTTCGGCATCGGGGTCGTCGCAGACCATCGAGATGGTCAGCGGGCGGTTGTACATGCGGAAGTCCTCCTTCCCTGCCATCGTAGCCCTGATTTCAGGGGTGGGAACCATCATGGATACGACATCGGGCAGCTCGTAACGCGTCAGCTCGATGGGGTCTTGTGTCTTGTCGAAGGCACGGAGCAGTACCGTGTATTCATACACCTGGTTGCCAATCACGTATTTCTCGTCCACGCCAGGGCCACAGGTGGCCGTGCCGATGGGCGCCTGCTTGTAGTCGACGTTGACGGTAAGGAAATCACGAAGCTTCAATTGGTTGATACGGCGGGCCGCGGTGAGGTTGTCGTCGTCGTAGTTGTAGACGCTGAAGTTGAACGGCTCCTGCAGGGTCACAAACAGCCCGACGTCGCTCTTGTCGCTCGTCAACGCCAGCCAACGCGTGTCGGCATGGTTGCCGTTGTCCTGCGGCACCACGTGCTGCTCAAACAGCTCCTTGGCTTTCATGTTGTACAGGCCCATCTTGCCCGAGGCGTTGCGGTCGGGATAGTTCTCCGTGTCCTTGCCAAACCAAGTCACGTTCTTGTAGTCATAAGGCATGCGGAACTGCATCCCCACCTTGGGGAATGACGTCACCGTCTCCATAGGCTCGACGCGGTTGGTGATGATTACATTGCCTTCGCCATCAACGAGATACACCTTGTTGACAATGACTTGAAGCTTGTTGGAAGCATCGTAATACTCAATGGCCGCCGTGACCGCCACCGTTTTGTCGTCGAGACGTTCGAAATGCAAACCTGTATTCTTTGCGGTCAGCTGTTGCAGCCCCGCTTTCTTCCAGCGTGGCAAAGCCCAACTGTCGACTTCGTCGTTCAAGGAGGGCGCGCGCCAGAAGTTGTCGCCCAGATTCCCTTTCAGGAGCCCTTCACCCTTCACGTTGAAGGAAGCGATTTCGCCCGATGCCTTGTCGAAAGAAACCGTGAAGTCATCATTATAGACAGAGGCATTGCCAGCGTTGTATTGCACTTGTTTCTCTTTCACTATAGGCTCCAACGGTGCCGAAGGCCAGCCCTCCAACTTGAACTCATCGTAGGCGATCTCAGTGCCGGCAGGCATAAACGGATGGTCTTCCTTGGTCTTCACCGAGAAACGGATGAAAAACTCCTCGCCGGGATTGCCATAGATGCGCAACCGCTCGATGTTGACCTCTTGTGTGCCAAAGGGTTTTATGTTCAGCTCGATTTTGTCTTTCATCAGCGTTTTTTCGGCGGAGAAGATGGTGAAATCGCAGTCGAAAGCGGAGGCGTTGGTGAACGAAAGCCAGTTTTTGGCCTCGAACTTGCCCCAGGTCAAGTCCTTGGCGGTGAACTTGATAGGCTGATACACCTTCTTCACCTCGGCAGCATGATGGTGCGGTGTACGGTCGCTTCCGACCACGCCGTTGGCGCAGAAAGCGTCGTCGTCGCCCACGCCGTAGGCGTGACCGAAGTCGCCGCCGACCGCCAACCAATCCACATTCTTGTCCTTATCGTGGACGATGAAACTCTGGTCGACCCAGTCCCAGATGCAGCCGCCTTGCAGTTGCTCGTTGGCTTCAATCACGTCCCAATAGTCCTTCATGCCGCCCATGCTGTTGCCCATGGCGTGGCAATACTCCACCATGATGAAAGGTCTACCCTCTTTGTCGAGGCCTTCATCCACGAAGCGCTGCAGATACTTTGGGCTGGCATACATCAGGCCTATGACATCGGTGTTGCGGTCGTAGATGGCTCTTTCGTAGGTCACAGGGCGCGTTTTGTCACGGTTTTTCATCCAGTCGTAGGTGTACTCGAAGTTGACGCCATTGCCACACTCGTTGCCCATCGACCACATAATCACCGAAGGATGGTTCTTGTCGCGCTCGAGCATGTTGCGGTTGCGCTGCCATACCATTTCCTTGTATTGCGGGTCTTTGGCGAGGCTCTTTTCGCCGTAGCCTTGGGCGTGCGACTCGCAGTTGGCTTCGTCCCAAACGTAGAGTCCGTAACGGTCGCAGAGTTCGTACCAATAGGGATCATCGGGATAATGGCAGGTGCGTACCGTGTTGATATTCAGCTGCTTCATCAAGGCGATGTCGCGTTCCATGGCCTCACGCGAAACCACATGGCCCGTGTAGGGGTCGTGCTCGTGACGGTTCACGCCTTTAATCAACACGTACTGCCCGTTGACCAAGAGCTTCCCGTCCTTGATTTCCACGGTGCGGAAGCCGAATGATGTGGTAAGCTTTTCGATGGTTCTGGCTTTCTTGTCCATCAGCGACATCCTCAGCTGGTACAATTTGGGGCTTTCGGCCGACCATGGCAACACCTTCCCTAACTCCTCGCGATCGACCGACAATTCCACATCCGCGTAATAATAGCCGTCTTCGGCTTGGGCGAAGGTCAACTCATTGACTGCCTTGGTGAGTGTGAACAGGATATGCTCGGGAAAGCCCGGCACTTCTTCTCCCTCGTAGGCGCCGACGATCAAAGTGCTGTTTTTCGGTATCTTATTGGTATTGCTTTGCAGCTTGACCTTGATGGAGAAAGTACCATTTCGGTAGCTTTTGTCCAACCCAGCCTGGATCTCATAGTCGTAGACATTCAGCGTTGGCTTGGAATAGAGCACCACGTCGCGCTCGATGCCGCTGATGCGCCAGAAGTCCTGGCACTCGAAGTAGGAGCCGTTGGAGAAGCGATACACCTTCACTGCCAGCGTGTTCTTACCCACCTTGACGTAGGGCGTCAGGTCGAACTCGGCATTGGTCTTGGCATCTTCGGTATAGCCCACAAACTGACCGTTCACCCAAACGTAGTAGGCCGACTTGACTGCCCCGAAGTTGATGAAGGTCAGGCGGTCTTTCCATGTTTCAGGGATGTCGAACTCCGTCAGGTAGCAGCCCACGGGGTTGTCCACCGTCGGGGCGAAAGGCGGCTCGTTGGGGCGGAACTCGTTGTCGACATTGACATAGATGGGCGTGCCGTAGCCGTTCAGTTCCCAGTTGGCCGGCACCTTGATAGTAGTCCAGCCCGAGGCGTTGTAGCCTTCCTTATAGAAGTCGGTAGGCGCCTTCGAGGGCGTTTCCGCCCATTGGAACTTCCAGTTGCCGTTGAGGCATTGCGACCATGGCTCTCCTGCGGGGACGACATTCGTCCGAGGATACAGGCGGTTGATCTCATAGACGTTGACGTCGTTCCAGGCGTTGAGCTCTGTTTCGGTTTGGGCTTGGAGGCTGGTCATCAGCAGACACAGCATTAGGGAGAGGATTGTTCTTTTCATAGTTGTTGTCTTGATGCTCCCACACGGCGCTGCGCTGGTGTGGGGTAAATAGGATATCGTGTCTTCGACACGGTGTTAGTCTGCGTTCATCATCAGTTCCCTGTCGGCATCGGGAATCCGTTCCGCCTTGTTCGCCTCGCGGTCGTAATACACCACCACGGCGTGGCACAGCGTCTTCACCTCGCCTGTCTTGCTGTCGCGAAGGCACTGCTCCATCTTGAAGCTGGAGTTGCCTATCTCGGTGACACGGCTCTCGCAGACGATGGCATCGTGGAACAGCACGGGATGGCGGAAGTCCAAGTCCACATGGACGAGGACATACTTGAAGGTCAGCCAGTCGATTTGCGACTTGAAGACATGTTCAAAGTAACGGCTTCGACCCATGTCGAAGTAATTGCATTGCGACCCGTTGTTGACGTGGTTGTAGGGGTCAAGGTCGCTCATTCGGATTTGTATGGGACAGGAAAACATAATTAGAATACTTATACTGACCACAAAAATACATTTTTATCCCATCCGATGAGCCGAAAACAAAGATTTTGCCTATCTTTGCCTTCAAAACAGACATGCCATGCTACAGAAACTGAAACAATTCAAGGAGCGTCACCCCTTCACCTCGTTGATGCTTATCGCCATTGCGGTCCGCATCCTCGTTGTCATCTTCGTTCCAGGGTTCGGCTCCAACCGCGAACTACAACATACCACTCTTTTCATCGGTTTTCTCGAGAAGATGAAATCCATCCTTGGCGTCGGCCAGTCGCAAGGCATGATGCTGTTGAGCCGTTCGCTTTATGCTTTGGTTTCCCTCTTCACCGTGTCGATGATCTACCGCATTTGCGACCTGACCTCCAACAAGCAAAACGCATGGCTCTTGGCTCTCATTCCTGCTTTCAGCGTCATCATGCCTTCGTTCGGCATCGTCGAGAATGCCAGTGCATTCCTGGGTCTTCCCCTGCTGCTTTACGGCGCCAACGTGGTGCTGCGTCAGGAGGTACTGAGGCAGAACAACCTCACCGACAACGTCCACCGCACCTCCTTCCTTATCGCCGGCCTCATGCTGGGTTTGGGCATCTGCGTGTGGTATGAGAGCGTGTTCATCGTCTTCCCCATCCTGTTGATCCTTTGCGTCAGACGCAACTATAAAGGTGCCCTGATGACCCTCATCGGCGTCGTCATCTCCATCGTAGCATTAGGTTTGCTGCTGTGGGCGCTTCACGTCAACCCGTTGAAATACATACAACTATGACCCAAGAGGAAGCCCGGCAGCGCATCGCCGCCCTCAGCGAGGAGCTGGAACAGCATAACTACAACTACTACATCCTTGCCAAACCCACCATCAGCGACTACGAGTTCGACATGAAACTCGAAGAGTTGGCGCGATTGGAAAAGGCTTTCCCCGAATACCTCTCCCCGACCTCGCCCACCCAACGCGTCGGCGGTGGCATCACCAAGGAGTTCAAGACCGTGGAACACCGTTATCCCATGCTTTCCTTGGCCAACAGCTACAGCCGCGAGGAGATCGAGGACTTCATCAGCCGCATCCGCAAGAGCATCGCCGGCGACCTGGAGTTTTGCTGTGAGCTCAAGTTTGACGGCCTCTCCATCAGCCTGCAATATGAGAACGGCATGCTGGTACGTGCCGTGACCCGTGGCGACGGCACCCGTGGCGACGACGTCACCACCAACGTCAGGACCATCCACACCGTGCCGCTCAAGTTGCATGGCGACTTCCCTTCTTTCTTCGAGATGCGCGGCGAAATCGTCATGCCTTTCGAGAGCTTCAACCGCCTGAACGAAGCCCGCGCCGAGGCCGGCGAGGACCTCTTCGCCAACCCGCGCAACGCCGCCGCAGGGACGCTGAAGCTGCAGGACTCCAAAGTGGTGGCCCACCGCCGCCTCGACAACTACTGCTACTACATGATGATGGACGACTTGGAGAGCCGTTACCAGACCCACTACGAGAGCCTCATGGCTGCCCGTAAATGGGGCTTCAACATCTCCAACTTCATGGCACTGTGCAAGACGACGGAAGAGATCTTCGAATTCATCGACTACTGGGACGAGAAACGCCATGAGCTGCCTTTCGCCATCGACGGCATCGTGCTAAAAGTCAACAGCTACGCACAACAGAAAGCCTTAGGTTATACAGCCAAATCGCCCAAATGGGCCATCGCCTACAAGTTCAAGGCCGAGGAGGTCGAGACCGAACTGCAAAGCGTCGACTTCCAGGTGGGACGCCATGGCACCATCACGCCGGTGGCCAACCTCGCCCCCGTGCAGCTGGCAGGCACCACCGTGAAGCGTGCCACCCTCAACAACGAAGACTTCATCCGCCAGTTCGACCTGCACTATGGCGACACCGTCACCGTGGTGAAAGGCGGCGAAATCATCCCCAAGATCATCGGCGTCAACCTGAACAAACGCCAGGGCGGCGCCATGCCCGTCGAATTCGTCAAGACCTGCCCGATATGTGGCAGCACGTTGGTGAAAAACGAAGGCGAAGCAGCGTGGTATTGCCCTAACAGCTCGGGATGTCCGCCACAGATACGTGGCCGCATCGAGCATTTCATCGGGCGTAAGGCCATGAACATCGAAAGCCTCGGCGAAGGCAAGGTGGAGCTGCTCTATGAAGAAGGTCTTGTCAACAACGTGGCCGACCTGTATGACTTGACCTACGACAAGCTCTTCGGCTTGGAGAAAGTCATCACCATCGAGGACGAATACAGCCTCATGCCTGTGGCCACACGCAAGGTCAGCTTCAAGGAGAAAACCGCGCAGAACATCCTCGACGCCTTGGAGAAGTCGAAGTCGGTGCCCTTCGAGAGGGTGCTGTTTGCCTTGGGCATCAAGTTCGTCGGCGAGTCGGTGGCCAAGGTGTTGGCCAAGGCCCTGCACGACATCGACCATATCATGAGCGCCAGCGTGGAAGAGATGACCGAAATCAACGAGATCGGCGACAAGACTGCCCTCTCCGTCCGCACTTTCTTCGACGACCCGCGCAATGTCGCCATCGTCGACCGCCTGAAGCAGGCCGGGTTGCAGTTTGCCATGGCCGAGCAGGCCGCCTCCGACAAGGAACAGGTGCTGGCCGGCAAGTCGTTCGTGGTCAGCGGCGTCTTCACCCACTACTCACGCGACGGCATCAAGGAGACCATAGAAGCCTATGGCGGCAAGAATGTGGGTAGCATCTCGGGCAAGACCGACTACGTGTTAGCCGGCGACAAAATGGGCCCTGAAAAAAGAAAGAAAGCGGAATCACTGGGTATTCCTATCATCACGGAAGCCGATTTCGACGCCATGATCGGCGTAAGACGTGATACGGAAGAAACCGGGCTGCTGTTTTAGAACACCGCCTTCAGGCGCCGCATCGCCTCCGCCACCGTAGCACGTGGGCACGCTAGGTTGACACGGAAAAAGCCCTCGCCTTCCTTACCGAATTCCTTACCTCTGTTGAAACCCAGCTGGGCCTCCTGCGTCATCTTCTGCCACAGGGCCTCTTCCGACATGCCGTAGGCGTTGAAGTCGAGCCACATCATATAGGTGGCCTGCGGCTTATGGAAGCGTACCTTGGGCAAGTTCGACTTAAGAAATTCCGTGACATAATCGACATTTCCTTGCACGTAATCAAGTAGTTGCGCAAGCCACTCATCGCCTTGGTTCATAGCGGCTTCGGTAGACACTTTTCCGAAGATGTTGCCCAGGTGTGCTTCCAAGGCCCACACGTAATCGTTGTAGGTCTTACGCAGCTTCTCGTTCGGGATAATGGCCGTCGAGGTGGCCAATCCAGCCAGGTTGAAGGTCTTGGAGGCCGCATGGAAGGTGATGCTGTTTTGGGCGAACTCATCGCTGAGGGTAGCGAAAGGCGTATGCTTGTAGCCCGGCAGCACTAGATCACAGTGAATCTCATCAGCGATGACGAGGAGGTGGTTACGCATACAGATATCGCCCAAGCGTGTCAGCTCCTCCCTAGTCCAGCAACGGCCCACGGGGTTATGGGGGTTGCAGAGGATGAGCATCTTGGCCGTCTTGGCTTGCTCAGCCAGCTGCTCGAAGTTGATTTCATAGCCTTCTCCCCTGTCGACCAATGAGTTGTACACAAGCTTGCGCCCATGGCTGCTCACGGCATGATGAAAAGGCGGATAGACGGGCGATTGGATGATGATCTCGTCGCCTTCCTGCGTCAAGGCCAAGACGGCCATGTTGAAGCCACATACCACGCCGGGGGTGTACGACATCCATTCCGTCTTCACATCCCATCCATGGCGGCGTTTCAGCCATCCCGCTATCGACTGATAATAAGGCTCGTCCTTGAAATGATAGCCGTAGATGGGATGCTCGGCACGCTTGATGACGGCTTCGCGGACGAAGTCAGGCGTCTCAAAGTCCATGTCGGCCACCCACATCGGCAGCACGTCGGGATTGCCGAAAACCTGTTTTCTTAGATCATATTTCACGCAATTGGTGTCAGCACGGTTGATGCTTTTGTCAAAATCATACTTCATCGTTGTCAGTAATTATTGATGCAAAGATGCAAAAAAACCGCCGTATCCTGCATGGGATTTGGAAAAAAGATGTATCTTTGCAGCGTCAAACAAAGACAAAGTTCTTTTTATGGCTGGGGGAGTCGCATAGTGGCAATTGCAACAGACTGTAAATCTGTCCGGGAATCCGTTCGGTGGTTCGAGTCCACCTTCCCCCACACATGAAGCCCTCTCGAGGGCTTTTTTTGTTTTATAGCCTTCCCCTTGCCTTCCCGTCATATTCTTTTCTTAATCAACTATTTTTATGATTTTTAGTCATTTTTTGACGAACGAATGCATTATTAATTATTTTTGCATGTTTAAAAGTTTTGATTATGAAGATTTTTGTCGCCAAACTAGCGTTTAAAACAACTGCTGAAGACCTTAGGGCGCTGTATGAACAGTTCGGTACGGTGGAGTCATGCAAGGTGATCATGGACCACGAAACCGGACGCTCGAAATGCTACGGGTTTGTCGAAATGCCCAACGACGACGAGGCCTATAAAGCCATCGTTGAGACCGACGAAACCGAGTTCATGGGCAGCGAACTGCAAGTCAAGAAATCTCGTCCCCAGGTGACCGCTCCGGCGAAACCGAAAAGACCGAGATACCAAAAGCCTGACTCCGACGAAGTGGAAAACCTGTAATAAGGCTGATTTTTTCGAAAAAAGACTTGCACTTCGAAAAAAATGCGTATTTTTGCACCCGCAAATAAAGATGGTCTGGTAGCTCAGCTGGATAGAGCAACAGCCTTCTAAGCTGTGGGTCTTGGGTTCGAATCCCAACCGGATCACACAAAAAGGACTTCGGAAACGGAGTCCTTTTTTAATAAAAAAAGCCGAGGACGACAGGAGGTCATCCTCGGCTTTTCACTTTTATGACAAGGGGTCTTAGTTTCTGAAAACCACTTCGTTATCTTTAACATCGACGATGATGGTCTTCGACTTGTCGACCTTGTCGGCCAGCACCATCTTCGAGAGCGAGTTGAGCAACTCACGCTGCATCATACGCTTCACGGGACGCGCACCGTACTGCGGGTTGTAGCTCTGCTGTGCGATGAAGGCGACGGCGGCATCGGTGATGTCGATCTTGATGTCGTTGGCAGCCAGCATCTTCTGCACGCTGCGGAACTGCATCCTCACGATGTCGGCAATCTGGTTCTCGTCCAAAGGCTTGAACATGATGATGTCGTCGACACGGTTCAGGAACTCAGGCCGCATGAACTGCTTCAGCTGCTCCATCACCTCGTTACGGGTCTTCTCGAAGACTTCTTCGGCATTGGCGTCGGTCAGATGAGCGAAGTTGTCCTGGATGACGTTGGCGCCGATGTTGGACGTCATGATGACGATGGTGTTCTTGAAGTCGACCGTACGGCCTTTGTTGTCGGTCAGACGGCCGTCGTCCAATACCTGCAGCAGGATGTTGAACACGTCGGGGTGTGCCTTCTCGATTTCATCCAACAGGATGACGGAATAAGGCTTACGACGCACGGCCTCGGTCAGCTGGCCACTCTCTTCGTAGCCCACATATCCTGGAGGCGCTCCGATGAGTCGCGACACCGTGTGACGCTCCTGGTACTCCGACATGTCGATACGCACCATGGCGTTCTCGTCATCGAACAGGAACTCAGCCAAGGCCTTGGCCAGCTCGGTCTTACCCACACCCGTGGTACCCATGAAGATGAAGGAACCGATAGGACGTTTGGCGTCTTGCAAGCCTGCACGGCTACGACGGATAGCGTCGCTGACGGCGGTGATGGCCTCATCCTGACCAACCACACGCTTGTGCAGCTCGTCTTCGAGGTGCAGTAGTTTCTCACGTTCGCTCTGCATCATCTTGTTGACCGGGATGCCTGTCCAACGCGACACGATCTCAGCCACATCGTCGGAGCCGACTTCCTCGTCCACCAACGGGTGGTCGCCTTGTGCAGCTCTCAAGTCGGCCTTGGCCTTCTCGATGGCAGCCTCGGCCTCGCGGATCTTGCCGTAACGCAGCTCAGCCACACGGCCGTAGTCGCCGTCACGCTCAGCCACTTCGGCTTGGTGCTTATAGGTCTCTATGTTGCTCTTCTCCTTTTGGATGAGTTCCACGTAGTTGCGCTCAGTCTCCCATTTGGCTTTGATGGCGGAGCGTTTGTCGTTGAGTTCGGCAATCTCCTTCCCTATCTCTTCCACCTTCTTGGTGTCGTTCTCGCGCTTGATGGCCTCGCGCTCAATCTCCAGCTGACGGATGGCACGCTCCACGTCTTCGAGCTCTTCAGGCATCGAGTCGATTTGCAGCCTCAGACGCGAGGCGGCCTCGTCGATCAGGTCGATGGCCTTGTCGGGCAGGAAACGGTCGGAGATGTAACGCACCGACAGCTGCACAGCCGAGATGATAGCCTCGTCCAAGATACGGATATGGTGGTGCGTCTCGTAACGTTCCTTCAGGCCACGCAGGATGCTGATGGCCGAAGCCTCGTCAGGTTCGTCGACCATGACCTTCTGGAAACGACGCTCCAGTGCCTTGTCCTTCTCAAAATACTGTTGGTATTCCTTCAAGGTGGTAGCACCGATGGCACGCAACTCACCACGCGACAGGGCCGGCTTCAGGATGTTGGCCGCGTCCATGGCGCCTTCGCCGCCGCCCGCGCCTACCAAGGTGTGGATCTCATCGATGAACAGGATGACCTCACCATCGCTGTCGACGACCTCCTTGACGACGTTCTTCAGACGTTCCTCAAACTCGCCCTTGTATTTGGCGCCGGCCAGCAAAGCACCCATGTCCAGGCTGAACACGGTCTTGCTCTTCAGGTTCTCCGGCACGTCGCGGTTGACGATACGCTGGGCCAGACCCTCCACAATGGCGGTCTTACCCACGCCCGGCTCACCTATTAATATAGGGTTGTTCTTGGTGCGTCGGCTCAAGATCTGCAGCACACGACGGATCTCCTCGTCACGGCCGATCACGGGGTCGAGTTTGCCTTGTTGGGCGAGTTCATTCAGGTTCTTGGCGAAACGGTTCAGGCTGTCGTAGTTCTGCTCGGCATCTTGCGAGTCGACCTTCTTGCCCTTACGGAACTGCATGATGGCCTTCTCGAGTTCGTCCTTGCGGATGCCTTGGTCCTTCATCATCTGCGAGGCCGAGCTGCTGCTTTCAAAGACTGCCAGCAACAGGTGTTCGATGGAGACGTATTCATCGCCCATCTTCTTAGCCAGTGCGATGGCGTCGTTGAAGGTCTTGCTAACCTCGGAGGAATAATACAATTCGGAGCCGCTTGTGCGCGGTTGGTTGTTGATTGCTTGATCCAGGGCATCGTTGAGCCGCGTCAGGTTGACGCCCAGCTTCTTCATCAAGTTGGGCACCAAATAGTCGTCACTCAATATCATACCCTTCAGCAGGTGGAAGTTCTCCACGGTCTGGCTCTGGTGGCTTTGCGCTATCTCCTGGGCCTTCCCGATGGCTTCCTGTGATTTGATTGTGAATTGGTTGATGTTCATTTTTGGGGTTTCCTTTCTGTTTTTCGGTCAAGGCCCCATCAAAATCCCCGCCAACGCCGATAAAGCGAAAAATCGGCAGGGTTTACGACAAAATGACACAAAATCAAGATTTTAGATTATTATTTAAGACATTTTGACAATTATTATCTACCTTTGTCCTCACAAACCAAGCATCATGGAAAACCAAACACAACCCCAAACCCAATCCGAAGTCAAAACCACCCACTGCCTCAACTGTGGTACCGAGTTCGAAGGCAATTTTTGCCCCGAGTGCGGACAAAGCGCGGAGACGGGAAGGTTTACATTCAAGTTCATCTGGGAAAACCTAATTGCAGCCATTCTCGGCAAAGACGGTGGCGTCTGGTTCACGCTCAAGAACCTTTTCTGTCGTCCTGGCGCGATGATTGTCGAAATCCTCAACGGCAAACGCAAACGCTACTTCTCCCCTTTCCCCATGCTGTTTTTCGCCCTGACGGTCTACATCCTTCTGTTTACGTTCACAGGTAGCCGCCAATCCTTTCAAGAACTGGAAAGCTTAAGCTTTGAAAATACAGAGACCGCAAAATCCGACACGACAGTTTTCTCTTCAGACATGGAGAAAAAAGAGTTCGTCAAAGAAGAAATATCCAACAAGGTGAGCAAGTATATAGGAACCGCAATCAAATTCTACAACAACCATTACACTGCGGTCTTTATGTTGACCCTGCCCATCCTACTTTTTGCCACACGGGCTTGTTATGGCAAAAGCAACAGAAAGCGTTATTACAATGCGGAATACCTCGTCGCCATCGTTTATTCAATGGTCATGGTGGTCTTCTTCCGATGTTTGGTCAGCCTTGTGTATCTGTTTTCGGAACGAGCCTCCGAGGTTGTCAACAATTTTCTCATGGTGGTCATCGTCGCGGCCTTCACTGCCTGTTTCAGAAAGATGTTGGGGTTCAGAGTCGCGAAAACTGCCTGGCGCAGCCTACTGGCGATTGTGTTGTATTACATCATTTTGGGTGCCCTTTTATTAAGCGTCTTTTTGATTCTCATCTTTTTTGTCTTCTTCGTTGTCAAACATCACCAAGGATGAAGAACTCGTCACTTCGCCCGCCAAAAGCTTCGTGTGAAGAGCAACAAAATAGTGAAGATTTCGAGACGGCCCACCAGCATGTCGAACGAAAGCAGCCATTTGGCGGCGTTAGAGATGTTGTCGAACGTCCCACTTGGACCAGTGATGCCTGTGCCAGGACCGTAGTTGCTGAAACAGGTCAGGAACGACACCGCGCCATCCTCAAGGCTCATGCCTGCGGCCGAAAGACCCACCACATTGAGCATGAAGACGATAAGGAACAAGGAGAAAAACGACATGACACGCTTCAAACTCAAGTCTTCCACTATCTGCCCTGAAATTTTTACCGTATACATGCTTGAGGAATGAATCAGCTCATGGATGGTCTTTCGAACATACTTGAGCAAAACGATAACGCGCACCATCTTGATACCACCGCTGGTGGAGCCGGCACAGCCGCCTACCACCATGAGCAACACGGTTGGGATGAGGAAGAGTCTGCCCCAAGTGTCGTAGTCGCAGTTGCTGCTTTGGAAACCTGTATTCGACAGCAAAGCCACCACATGGAACAACGAGATACGGATGCGATCCCACCAAGTCTGGGGATGCGAGGCCAGCTGATCTTCGGTGATGGTCTTGAAATGCGGGGCGAAGTAAAAACGGCCCACAAAAAGCAAAATGAAGACCAAGATGGCAATCAAGTACCAACGTAGTTCCTCATTACGCCTTATCACGTCGAAACGACGGTTAAACAGGAAGTGATACATGGCGAAGTTGATGCCAGAGAGCAACATGAACAGGGAACAAATCCATTCGAGGTAGCTGGACTGGTAATAGCCGATGCTGGCCTGATGTGTGCTGAAGCCACCTGTAGCAATGGTGGTCATGGCATGACAAATGGCGTCGAACCTGTTCATCGGTCCCACACCATAGGCGATGGCACAAAGCACCGTCAGCGCAATGTAGATGATCCACAGCAGGCGCGAGGTGGCGCCCATGGTAGGAGCCAGTTTCTCCACACTCAAGCCCGGTGCCTCAGCAGCAAAGAGTGAGACCTTCTTGGAGCCTTTGGCCACCGACGGAAGGAAAGCCAAGGTGAATACCACGACACCCAAGCCGCCCATCCACTGGGTGATGCTACGCCAGAACAAGATGCCGTGCGGCTGCTGGTCAATATTGTTGAGGATGGTGGCACCTGTGGTCGAAAAACCCGACATGGTTTCAAAGAAAGCGTCCGTGACATTGTCGACCGTGCCATTCATCAGGAAAGGCAACATGCCGAACAGTGAAAACAAGACCCACGACAAGGCAACCACCATGAAAGTGTCGCGAATTTGCAGGGTGCCCCGCTTGCTCATGTTGCCGATATTATAGAGCAACAAGCCCACCGAAGCAGTCAAGGCAGCCGTCAGAAGAAAACAACGGGCATCGGTCTCCCCTGCCACACGCTGATAGTGCAAAGCCACCGCCGAGGTCAGCAGCAACGCCGCCGCCTCAATCAGTAACAATACACCAAACAGCTTGCTTTTCATATCTTAACTATTTCGGACGCAAACATTGCGTCCTTACAAAGGGCAGACACATGCTAAACTCTAAACTCTAAACTCTAAACTAAGACCACGGTTGTGCCCATCCTTCGCCATAGTCGAAATCGTCGTCGGCCTCATCGTCGTCCTTTTCCTTATAGGAATGGTCGTCGTAAGGTTTCAGCCAGTTCCTGAACTTATAGGAAGGTATCGCCGTAATCTCGCCGTCGGCATCGGGCGACACTGCAATGTCAATCTCATCAGCTGCCAACTCCTTGAGCCATTGTCCCAGCTCGGAAAAGCCCATGTCGGTCACCGTATAGCCTTCCCAGTCGCCCTGTGCGGCTTGGGCCGCCATAGCCTCCGACTCCCAAAGTGGGATATATGGCTCGCCGTCGTTGTCTTCCAACATGGCAAAAAAGCCCTCCTTGGCTTCAAGTAGCCACACCTTGCGCGTCTCCAGGATGGCGTTGATGAATTTCTCTAGTTTGTCTCCCATGGCTTAACGTCTTCTTTGTTGTTGCTGTTGAAGCTTGGCCTGTTGCTTTTGGGCCTCTTCCAAACGCTTCATGAAACCGGATTTCTTCTGGGGCTTTTTCTTGTTCTCTTCGATGGTGGCACGCACCTTGTCCTCGTTGATCATCTTGCGGAAGATGAACATCTGGATGAAGGTGATGATGTTGACCAACATATAATAGTAGCTCAAGCCCGAAGAATAGTTATTGAAGATTCCGAAGAACATGATGGGCATCAGGTACATCATCCACTTCATGGGTTTCATCTGCGGGTTGCTCGAGACATCCATCTGCTTGTTGTTCACATAGGTGTAGATGAACGTGGTGATGGTCATCAGCAAGGTGAACAAGCTCAGGTGATCCATGCCGAGGAACTTCGGGAACTCTATGATGCTGTCGTAGGTCGAAAGGTCGTCAGCCCAAAGGAAAGGCTGCTGACGCAACTCGATACTGGCTGGGAAGAAACGGAAGATGGCGATGAGGATGGGGAACTGCAGCAAGGCGGGCAGACATCCCGAGGCGGGACTCACGCCTGCTTGACGTTGTAGGTTCATCACAGCCTGCTGTTTCTTCATGGCATCCTCTTCCTTAGGATATTTGGCATTGATGGCTTCCATCTCAGGCTTCAGCACACGGGTGATGGCCGACGACTTGTAGGACTTGAACGCCAAGGGGAACAACAAAGTCTTGATAAGGATGGTCAGGATAAGGATGACAATGCCGTAGTTCCATCCATAGCTACTCAGCCAGTTGAACACGGCGATGACGCCGTAGTTGATCCAACGGATGAGGAAGAAGTTACCCAAATTGATCTGGTCCTGAAGGCCGATGCCATAGCTGCGCAGGGTCTTGAAGTGGTTGGGGCCGAAATAGAGCTGCATCGGGATGACGTTGGTCTCGGCCTTCACGTCGTAAGGCACCTCGATATTAGCCATCATCGACTTGAAGTAACGAGGGTTGTTCGACTTGCGCGTCTGGGTGGCCATGCGCGCGTTCTCAAACTCATTCTTGGCCACAATCACGTTGCAGAAGAAACGTTGTTTGAACGACACCCATTTCAGCTTGCTGTTCACCGTCTGCTCGGTATCTTTCTGTTCATTGAGGTGATCGACGTCCTTGTCTGTCAGCGAGCGATAGTACACCGACTCGCCTGCGAAACGGTCGGTGCTCTTCTCCTGCTTCATCAGGTCGACTTCCCAGTCGAGGGTCATGTAGTCGGCATTGGTGGCAATAACGTCTTTCAGTCCAACCGTGCGGATGTCGAAATCCATCATGTAGTTGTCGTAGCGGACCGTATAGGCATATTCAAGGTATTTCCCCGGATCGTCAGTAGGAAGGCGCAGGGCGAAGACAACGCTGTCGTTCTCCCCCACTGTCATGTCGCCACCAGCGTAAGGCTGTCCGTTCATATAAGGCTGGAAATAGAACTGAGAGGTGTTGACGATACGGTTCTGTGCAAAGAACGAAAGGTCGAACTTGGCTGTCTCAGGGTCGAAGGAAATCAGTGGCAGCGAGTCGTAGGTCTTATAGTCCTTCAGCTCCACTTGTTTCAAGAAACCGCCTTTGTTGGTAAAGGTCAGCTTTTGCAACTTGTTCTCGATGGTCCAGGTTTGTTCCGAGCCCTCTGCAGCAGCGGCGAAGACGCCGTATTTGTCGCGCAGGTTGTTCTGCATGAGTTGCGCCCTACTAAGGGAATCCAATTCTGAGAGCTGCGCCGTGTCGGCCTGCAAGGCAGCCATTTGTGCCGCCTGTTGCTCCGCCGTGCGAATCGAATCAAGAGCCATCTGCTCCAGTCTAGCCTGACGGATGGAGTCCTGTATGCGCTGTTGTTCGGCCAGTTGCTCCTTTGAAGGAGTCATAAAATACATCCAGCCGAAGAGGATGGCTGCGATGAGGACAAAACCAATTAAAGTGCTTTTATTGTTCATTCTATGATAATTTGCAAATAAGGCGGCAAAGATACAAAAAAAAGTGTCCCGAAGGACACTTTTTCATTTGACAACACTACTTTTTCAGTGAAAGCACTGAATCAATAGTAACGGTAGCTCTTCACCTGGCCGATATGGCGGGCGAGACGGACCACCTGGTTGCTGTAGCCGAACTCGTTGTCGTACCACAGATACAGGATCACGGTCTTGCCGTCTTCGCTGACCTTGGTGGCCGGAGCGTCGAAGATGCAGGCGCAGCTGTCGCCGATGCCGTCGCTCGAGACGAACTCCGTATTGCTGCTGAAGCGGATCTGCTCGATGAGGTTGCCCTCCAAGCAGGCCTTACGGAAGGTCTCGTTGACTTCTTCAACGGTGGTCTCACGCTCGAGGTCGAGAGCCAACACTGCCAACGACACGTCAGGCGTAGGCACACGCACGGCGTTGCTTGTCAGCTTGCCCTTCAGTTCGGGGATGGCCTTGGCGGCTGCCTTGCCGGCACCCGTCTCGGTGATAACCATGTTCAACGGGGCTGAACGACCACGACGTTCTTTCTTGTGGTAGTTGTCCAGCAGGTTCTGGTCGTTGGTGTAGCTGTGGATGGTCTCGATGTGGCCTTTCACGATGCCGAAGTTCTTCAGCATGACTTCGAGGCCAGGCACGATGGCGTTGGTGGTGCAGCTGGCAGCTGAGAAGACGGTCTCGTTCTCAAGGTCGAGCGTGTCTTGGTTGACGCCATAAACCACATTCGGGATGTCGCCCTTACCAGGAGCGGTGAGCAGCACTTTGGCTACGCCTTTGGCCTGCAGGTGACGCGACAGTGACTCCCTGTCACGGAAGGCACCCGTGTTGTCGATGAGCAAAGCATCGTTGATGCCGTATTGCGTGTAGTCGAGGTCCTCGGGGTTCTTGCTTTCAAGGAAGAGGATCTTCTGTCCGTTGACCATCATGGCATTCTCCTCCAGCAGCGGATAGCAAACGCCGTGGAAGTAACGGTGTACCGAGTCGGTGCGGAACAGGTTGATACGCTTGAGGATGTCCTCGGGAGAGTTCTTGCGGGTGACGATGGCGCGCACGCGAAGGGCATCGCCACGGCCAACCATCTCGGTCATCTCACGGCAAAGGATACGGCCGATACGACCGAAACCGTAAAGGATGACGTCCTGCACCTTGTTGCTGCGCGGGTTGGCGTCGATGATGTAGCTGAGCTTGTCGCGGACAAAGGCAGTCACGTTGTTGTTATACTTTTCCTTCTCATCCGTCCATTCGGAGTTGAGGCGGCCGAGGTCGATACGGGCTGGGGCGAGATTCTCGGCAAGAAGTGCCTTGGCGATGAGCAATGAATCCTGTACACGGACCGGCTTGCCCAAGACCGTCTCGGCACGGAGGTGCTTATTGAGGATCTTGCCTGAACCACGGTTGACCAGCAGCGAACGCAACATAATAAGTTCCACCGACTTGTCATACCACAGTCTACCAACGATGTTGATAAGTTCGTTGGCGGCTTTTTCGTTTTCATTCCACGCTTTTAGCGAGGTTTCGAAGTTGTCGTTGTTCATGACTACAATTTTTTGTTATTTATTTGGGTATTTGATTGAGGCAAAGATAGCCAATAATTCCATTCAAAAAAGAAAAATCAACATAAAACTGCCTTTTTGACTTTTTTTCTGCAACAATTGCCTTTGGCCCCAGCCAAAATCACATTCTGGCGTTAACCACATCCCAGTTGACGATCTGCCACATGGCAGCGATATGGTCGGGACGGCGGTTTTGGTAATCAAGATAATAGGCGTGTTCCCAAACATCAAAGGTCAACAGCGGCTTCAAGCCACGCTGCACGGGGTTGCCGGCGTTGGTTTCCTGTGTGATGACCAGCTTGCCCTCCTTATCGGCAGAGAGCCACACCCAACCTGATCCAAACAAGGTTGCGCCTTTCTTCGAAAACTCATCCTTGAAAGCCTCGAAGCTGCCAAACTGTGCCTCGATGGCAGCAGCGATCTTACCAGTAGGCTTGTTGTCGGCCTTGGGGGCGCGCAGCTGCAGGAAATACATCTCGTGGTTGAGGATTTGGCCAGCATTGTTGAACACACCGCCGTCAGCCGTCTTCACAATCTCAGCCAGTGGCATGTCTTCGTATTTTGTGCCCACGATGGCAGCATTCAGATTGTTGACATAAGCCTGCAAGTGCTTGCCATGATGGAATCCTATCGTTTCCTTGCTGATGACAGGTTCCAAAGCGTTTGCCTCATAGGGCAACGGAATCAATTCGTATTTCATGTCTTAAAGAATTAAATGATTGTTTCAATGGTTGATTACGTCTGCAAAGATAACGAAAAAATACATCCTTGCAAAGGAAAATAAAAAAGGCTCCGTTTGGAGCCTCTTTTTATTGGTTGGTATACATCTTATACAAAGCAGAATCAGGCTCTGCCCTCAATTTCTTCAATGCCCTGTCACGGATCTGACGCGTCCGTTCGCGCGAGATATTGAGTTTCATTGCAATTTCCTCAAGAGAGTATTCACGCGGAGTCCCCAGTCCAAAATACATGCTCAGGATGGTCCTCTCCTTCTCCGAGAGTCGGTCGAGAGAATGACGGATGGCCTTGCTTGCCGATTCTTGTTCAACCGCGTCGTCGGTTTGTTCGACATCATCCTGGACAAATATGTCCAAGAAATTGGTGTCGTCATCCTCATCGATAGGCGCGTCGGTAGAAACATGGCGTGCGTTGAAGCTCAGCAGCTGTTCCACCTTGTCGTCAGGCATATCCACCATTTCCGCCAATTCTTTCGTCGTAGGCTTACGTTCCAGCTTCTGTTCCAAGATGGAAGAAGCTTTCTTCACCTTCGCGATGGCGCCCACCTGATTCATTGGCAGACGTATGATTCGCGCCTGTTCAGCCACGGCTTGCAAGATGCTTTGACGGATCCACCACACGGCATAGGAGATGAACTTGAAGCCACGGGTCTCGTCGAAACGCTGTGCCGCCTTCACCAAACCCAGATTGCCCTCGTTGATCAGATCCTGAAGGCTTAACCCTTGGTTTTGATATTGTTTAGCCACAGACACCACAAAACGCAAGTTCGACCGCACCAGCTTATCCAAAGCCACCTGGTCGCCCGCCTTGATGCGTTGGGCGAGTTCCACCTCATCGTCCGCCGTCAGCAAGGTCTCCTTGGCGATGTCGCTCAGATACTTGTCCAAAGTACCCGAACTTCGGTTGGTGATCTGTTTTGAAATCTTTAGTTGTCTCATTCTCAAATCTTTAAATTGTTGTTATTGTTTGTTTTTTTCTTTCTAATTCCCTTCATGTCAACCTCCACAATCCACCCTTTATGCGTGAAGCTTACGTCTCACACATTAGGTTAAATCAATACAAAAACCATACCGAAGTCTTTGATTTTCAGAAAATTCTTTCTTAACGCTACTTTAGTAGTAGAACGTTCCCATCATGCCGTTGGGATACACACCTTCGATGGTGGTACGGCGTGAGCGGGAGTTCTTGAGAGCATTCTCAAGGTCGGTCTTGCTATTCACGGCAGTTCCGTTCACCTTGGTGATGACGAAATCGACGGGAACGCCGGAGTTCATGAACCTACCTTGGCGAATCTCGACAATCTTCAAGCCTTTCTTAATGTTAAGACGGCTCATGTCGTTTTGGTTGATGGGTTGCAGCATCAACCCAAACTCGGAATTGTAGAAAGAGTCGCCTTTCTTGACCACGTCCACATTGCCGGCTTCGTTAAGCAGCGTCAGCTCATATTGATGGTGATGGCCTTTGCGGTTCACTTCCACATTAACCCTGTCGCCAGGACGGTATTGGCGGATGCTTTCCATCAATTGGGTAACCGTATTCACTTTCTTACCGTTGATGGCTGTCACCACATCGCCTTTCTGTACGCCTGCCATAACAGCGGCGCCACCTTCGGTCACATCGGCGACATACACGCCTTCGATGTTCTCCAAGCCTTCCTTCTCGGCCAACTCTTGGGTGAGTTCGGCCGGATAAATGCCGATATAGCCACGCTGTGTCTCACCATAGAGCAACAGGTCGTCGACCACCTTGCGGACAATGTTGGACGGAATGGCGAAAGAATAGCCTTCATAGGAACCGGTGTGCGAAGCGATGGCAGCGTTGATGCCCACCAACTCGCCCTTGGTGTTCACCAAGGCGCCACCACTGTTACCAGGATTGACGGCGGCATCGGTCTGGATGAAGGATTCAACAGAGGTACCTTCACCCAAGATGCTGAGGTTACGTGCCTTGGCACTCACAATGCCAGCGGTGACAGTTGAAGTCAAGTTGAAAGGATTACCCACGGCGAGCACCCATTCCCCAATGCGCACATTATCGGAATCGCCGAAGGTAAGGTAATGCAAATCTTCGCCATCCACCTTGATCAATGCCAAGTCGGTGGTAGGATCCGTACCGACGATGGAAGCTGTTTTCTTTACCTTATTATTAAAGGTAACCTCCACTTCGTCGGCGCCCTCCACGACGTGGTTATTTGTGACAATATAACCGTCAGGTGTCAAAACGACGCCTGAGCCATAGGCCACCATAGTGTTGTTGCGTGTTTGGCCAGGATAGCCGTACAACTGACCCAACAAAGCGCCAAAGAAATCATCGTAGGTATTGCTCTGTCGGACCACTTTTGTCATGATATGTACTACTGCGTCGACGCTACGTTCGGCGGCGTCAACGAAGTCGGGCGTGCCATCGGCAGGCAAAAATGCCGCACGTTGCACCTGCACTTGTTGAGCCTGTTCTATCTGCGAAACAGGTTCCTGTTGTTCAATCTGGTTTTCGCCCTCATTGGCGTTTTGGGTTTGATTTCCACACGATGCCATGGCCAACAAGCCAGCCAGCACCAAAGTCATACTCACTTTTCTCATCTTAACTCAGTTTGGGATATTTCATTTATTTCTTGTCTCATTAATGCTTTTTTTCAGACTTTATTGCACCGAAAAGTGTATTTTTGTCGAAAAATTGGCAGGGAAAACTCATCAAAATATGTGCCATTATCCTGCAATACAATAGTTTTTTCAACACCCT
This sequence comes from Candidatus Limimorpha sp., assembly GCA_045117495.1. GTDB lineage: Bacteria > Bacteroidota > Bacteroidia > Bacteroidales > F082 > Limimorpha. The sequence continues at coordinate 32,614 of JBGUNT010000020.1, forward strand.
GAACCCGTATGTTCATCAAAAACGACATTTTAGCCTTACGTAGCGCTGAACCCGACGATGCCGAACAGATCTACTTGTGGGAAAACGACCGCGACATCTGGCGCATCAGCGGCACCCACGTGCCCTATTCCCGCTTTCAGATCGAACAGTTCCTGTTGGGCAACAACGACCTGCCGTCGCAAAAGCAACTCAGGCTGATGGTCGACCTGCCCAACCGCCAAACCATCGGCTGCATCGACATTTTCGATTACGATGCTTTTAACAGTCGTGCAGCATTAGGCATCCTCATCGACAAAGCGTTTCGCCAACAGGGATACGCCAAAGCCGCCTTGGCCTTATGCACCGAATACCTCTTTAAGGATGTGATGCTTCATCAAGTCTATTGTTCCATTGACGCCTGCAACACAGAGAGCAAGAAACTCTTCCTTGGCCAAGGATTCGAACAATGCGGCCAAAGAAAAGACTGGATCAGAACCGCCGAAAGATATATTGACGTATATGAATACCAACTCATTAACAAAGAATAACCCATGATCAAGATACAAACCACCCTACCCAAAGAGAACAGGTCGCGCGGCAAAAGCAAGAAGAAAAGCAGCAAGCGCACCACCATAACCGTATTTCTTGTGTTGTTGGTTCTGTTGACCTTTGCCCTTGCATTCGGATATTGGCTGTATCGGAGCGTCATGTCGCCCAATGTAAAAACCGCCGATGGGAAAGACATGGAACTGTTTATCCCTACTGGTGCCGACTACGAGCAGGTGCAACACATCATCGGAGAAGCCGGCTTCTTGGTCAACGAAAACAGCTTCAACTGGTTGGCACAAAAGAAGGAGTATCCCCAAAACATACACCCCGGCCGTTACATCGTGAAAGACGGCATGAACAACAACCGGCTCGTCAACATGTTGCGTGGTGGCCTGCAAACACCTGTGAAAGTCACCTTCAACAACATGCGCAATGTCGACCAACTGGCTGGCCGCATCGCCAACCAAATCGAAGCCGACTCGTCATCCATCTCTAATCTGCTCCACAATCAGGATTATATCAACCAATTGGGCTTCAACAAATACACCATCCCCGCCCTGTTCCTGCCTGACACCTACGAGTTTTACTGGAACACGGATGCCGAAGGATTTGTAGCCCGTATGTTTCAGGAATACAACAAGTTTTGGACCGAGGAGCGCAAACAACAGGCACAATCAAAAGGTCTTAATCCAGTACAAGTCAGCACTTTAGCATCCATCGTCAACAAAGAAACCAATATGAGCGACGAGATGCCACGTGTTGCTGGTGTTTATCTCAACCGTTTGAACAACAATTGGATGCTACAAGCCGACCCCACCCTAATCTTTGCTTGGAACGACTACAGTATCAAACGTGTACTCGACCGACATAAGGAGATAGAATCACCTTACAACACCTATAAACACATGTGGCTTCCTCCAGGGCCCATCTGCATCCCTTCCATCGCTGCCGTCAAAGCGGTGCTGAACGCCGAGGACCACCATTATTTCTACTTCTGCGCCAAGGAAGACTTCTCGGGGTATCATAATTTTGCCAAAACGCTGGCCGAGCACAACCGCAATGCGGCCAAATACCAGCAGGCATTAAACCAAAAAGGAATTCTAAAGTAATACCATAGATAACAGCATAAAACGAATTGTCATGAAAGCATTTAAGGCATATGATATTCGTGGGGAATGGGGTACCGACCTCAACGAAGAAATCGCTTATCGCATCGGATATTTCCTACCCGACGTCCTTGACACTGACACCTATTTGGTAGGGCGTGACATGCGGCTCTCGTCACCGACCCTGTTCGAGGCGCTCACGCGCGGCCTTACTGACCGTGGCAAGAACGTAGACAGCATCGGTTTGTCAACCACCCCGTTGGTCTATTGGTCGACGGCCAAGTTCGGCTATGGTGCCTCCATCCAAATCACGGCGTCGCACAACCCCAAGCATCACAACGGCCTTAAGATTTCGGCCGCCAACGCCCTACCCGTCGGATACGACACCGGATTGAACCGATTAGAGGCTTTGGTGGAAAGCGACAAAACGACGACACCCTGCAGCAAAAAAGGTCAAATCAGGGAGAAAAATGTCTATGCCGAGTATCTCGCTTTCCAACAGCAGTTTGTCGGCGACCTTTCCAACCTTAACATCGCCGTGGACTGCAGCAACGGCATGTCGTCATTATTTGTCCACGAGCTGATTGGCAAGGCACATTACATCAACGACACCCTTGACGGCAACTTCCCGAGCCACGAGCCCAACCCATTGGAATCCAATGCACAAGAGCAGATCAAAGCGTTGGTAATGAAAGAAAAATGCGATATCGGGCTCCTCTTCGACGGCGATGCCGACCGCATCACCTTCATCGACGAAAAAGGGCGGTTCATCAGCCCCGACCTCATCATTGCCTTCCTAGGCGACTATTTCATTGGTGAGCAGCAACAGAAAGGCATCGTGCTTCAAGACATCCGCAGCTCGCGCGCCATCCAAGAGTATCTGAACCGTTATCAAGCCAAGGTGGAAACCTGGCGTGTGGGACGAGCCTATGCCGCCTTGAAACTCAGGGAGCTGGACGGCTGCTATGGCGGAGAGTTGGCCGGGCATTACTATTTCCGTGACTTCTATTACTCCGACTCTGCCCTTCTGGCCGCTTCCATCGTGCTACGCCTTCTCAACGAACGCAAAAAGCAAGGGATGACGCTCAGCCAAATCATCGACGCCATCTCTCCCTATTACAACTCAGGGGAAATCAACTTCAAGATCGAACGCAAACAAGAGGCCATGGATGCCGTACGCGAGCATTTCATGAGCCAGGAAAAACCTGAACGTTTTTTGGACTTCGACGGCTATCGGCTTGACTATCCCGACTGGTGGTTCAACATCAGGCCTTCCAATACGGAGCCTTACCTGCGATTCTTGTGCGAAGCCAAGAGCGAAAGCAAGTTGAACGAGCTCATGACCACAGTGAAGGACATCGTTGCCAGCTTTGCATAACAGGAAAATTTCATATCTTTGCAAAAAATATCGCCATGAAAAAGATTAGCATATTAGCCATTGTCTTCATAGGGCTCGTCATCTGCAGCTGCCAGAATCCTTCTAAGTCAAGGAACTACATGGACGAAGGAGAAAAAATGATGGTGGTCTACAGCCAATACGACAAAGCGGAAGAACTCTTCACAAAAGCCATCAAGTATGACCATGGCAATTTTGAAGCATATTATTTTAGAGGCTGTGCAAAAATCAACAACAACAAATTGATGGAAGCCATTGCCGATTTCGAGAAAGCCATTGAGCTGAAGCCCGACTTCGCCGATGCCTATTTTAATATTGGCAGGGCCTATTTCCTACTCCATGACGATGACATGATGTGCCAGTATTACAGGTTGGCACAAAAATACGGCCGCCCCAACCTTGAGGACTACCTCCAGAAATGCGAACAAAGCGGGCACTGATTACTCGTTTTCCGAAAAATGATCCACCACAATGAGGTCACCGTCCTCGTTGTAGGTCTTCCATTCACCCACCTTCTCCCCTTTTGAATACAGGCCTTCTTCCTTGACATTCGTATTGGGATAATAGGTTTTGGCCGGACCTTCCAACATGCCGTTATGATATTGGCCTTCCATCAGCAAAACGCCGGTGTCGGAATACTTTTTGCACACGCCTTCGGGAATACCGTTCACATATTGTGTCTCTTCGGCCAGCTTTCCGTTTTTCGGATTATACAGGCGCGACCATCCGTTCACCTTGCCGCCCACATTGTCTTCCGAAAGAAGCAACTGCCCGCTTTCCTTGTCAAAATAGCGCCATTCGCCTTCCTTTTTCTGGTTGACGTAATATCCCGTGGCGACCACCCTGCCATTGGGCGCATAGGTCTTATTGAGTGCCTTGTCGCCTGTCTTGTCGAACGTATTGGTGGCCTTCAGGTTGCCTTGTTCGTCATAATACCTGAATTCTCCTTTACACTTATCGTTCTTGAACGCTCCTTCATACCGTTTCTGTCCATTGGGGTAAAAATCCACCCATTGGCCTTGGCGGCGGCCCTTAGAATCCGTTTGGTTGAAGTCTTGTGCCAATGCGGTAATCGAAAGCAGCATGACGAAAAAAGAAAGGAAATATCTTTTCATGATTTTAAGTTTTACGATGCAAATTTAGAGAATTAACGTAAATTTGCCGCCAATATTATGGCAGAATACTCATCTTTATTATTGGAGAATGCCGTTGAATCGCTATCGAAGCTTCCCGGCATCGGCAAGAAGACAGCCTTGCGTCTTGCGCTTCATCTGCTTTCCGAGGACCGCTTGGAAACGGAACAGCTGGCCGATTCGTTGCTGAAAATGAAGCACAACATCATGTTGTGCGAACGTTGCTACAACATCAGCGACACCAAGGTGTGTTCCATCTGCAGCAACCCACGACGTGACGAAAACACGCTTTGTGTGGTGGCCGACATGCGTGACGTGCTCGCCATCGAGCGAACGGCTTCCTACAATGGCCTTTACCATGTGTTGGGTGGCGTTATCAGCCCCATCGAAGGCATCTCCCCCAACGACCTGAAAATCGCACAGCTCATACAGCGCACCAAAAGCGAAGACATTAAAGAGATTATTCTTGCCTTACCCGCAACCATCGAAGGCGACACCACCAACTTTTACATTTTCAGGCAACTGAATGAGTTTAAAGGGAAAATCTCTGTGATATCAAAAGGCATCGCCGTTGGCGACGCCTTAGAATTTGTCGATGAAATCACTTTGGGACGTTCAATACAGAACCGCATCCCTTTCAACCAAAAATAATGCTGTTTTTTTACAACGCGTCACCTAACGCTACGCGTTCTCATCAAACAGATCCAGCTGGTTTTCCGTGACATAAATATCAGTCGGCACTTCATATTCGTATGCCGTGATAAAACGTTCGATATTCCGCTTTATCAGTTTGATGGGGGTCGTTTTGCGGGCCTTGCAGTAATTGCGCAACGAGCGATACTGACCTGACGAAAGCTTGAACGTGATCGCATGGTATTGGTAACTGCGACGCTTCCTTTTCTTGTTCTGCTGTTGTCCCATAACACACTGGTTTGATGGCACGAAATAACAAAAACAAAACGAATAATCCAAATTATCACAAAAGTTTTCTATATTTGTTATCCCTAATACGCCGAGAATATGAAAGTCACTGTCATAGGAGAAGCCAACATCGATATTGCCGTGGTACGCTCGTCAGAAACGTCAAAAGGAGGATGCCTACCAGGAAGGATTACCTTCCATCATGGTGGCGTGGCACGCAACGTTGCCCATAACCTTTGTCTGCTTGGACATTCAGTAAGGCTCATGACCGTTTTCGGTGGTGACGAGCTGGCCGACCGACTTATCAGCGACTGCCAAAAGATTGGGATGGATTTGTCGTTGTCCAGACAATATAAGGATACAAAAAGTCCCGTCTTTCTAAGTTTCAACGACGAAACTGGCGACATGCTTTCCGCGGTGTCCGACATCGCACTGAACAGCAAGATGGATATGGATTGGGTCAAAAGCAGGATGGCCGACCTCAACGCCTCTGAAGTCGTCGTTGCCGACACCTTGTTGTCTGCCGACGCCCTCGCCTATCTCATTGACCATTGTAGTGTACCTTTGTTTATCGACACCGTTTCACCAGGCAGGGCCCTGCTTTTGTCGGAAGCCTTGTCTGTTTCAAGTAAGCGTTCCTTATTTGCCATCAAATGCAATCTTGCCGAAGCGACAGCCCTCTCGGGGCAGGCCGACCCTACTGAGGCGGCAAAAGCGCTTAATGGGATGGGGATAGAGCATGTCTATTTGACGATGGGCCATCAGGGAGCACTTCACAGTTACAATGGCATGATGACAACGCTTCCTTCGTTTCCTGTCCAACTCGTCAATGTGACCGGATCGGGCGATGCCTTCTTAGCCGGTGTCGTCCACGCCCATTCACTGGGATTGTCTGGTGCTCAAGCTTTGGATTACGGTTTGAAGGCTGCGCAACACAACATAAAAAACGAAGCGCCGGTCAACCCGACGCTTCGCATTTCGGTATTTGAAGAATGATTTCGCTTAGAAGCTGAATCCGATACGGCCCAACACCATGACAGGTTGGATGGTGCCAAAGGTGCGATAGTTGGTTTCAGTATTCGTGACATTGTCGTTGAGAGCGGTTCTCTTGATGGTCTCTTCACCTTTCACCTCAGCCTTGCCAAGATTGTAGATGCTGCAGCCAATGCGCAGATTCTTAGCCACTTCAACGCCGACACCAAATTGATAGGCGAAGCTGAAAGCATTGTCATACTTTTGAGTGACTCTCTGGCTACCCTCAAATCCTAAGATATTTAGCTTACCAACCGATTCCATTGGGGTGATGAAACGGAGGTTGCCGCCAAGACCTGCCTCGGCATAAACCCCAAACTGGGGATTGATGTTGTAGAGATAGTTCAAACCCAACATAGCTGGCACGTTGATGTACTTAGGAGTAGCATCGTAGGAAAGGCTACCGTTAAGATACTGAAGGTCCCAGCTGCCATTACGGTAATCAGCTTTGAGTTCCGAATTGGGTCCGTTGTAGAAGCCGTCCAAAGAAAGCATCACGCCAAGGCCTTTGACGCCAACATTGAAGTACCATTTAAGACCCGCATTGAAGCCGATGGCAGCACCTGCTTGGGTGGCATCGACAGTCTTCAGTGCAAAATCATTGATACCATCATATTTGGCAAAGTCATTCATCGGGAAAGAGGCTCCCAGGTACATGGCACCACGCGTTTGGGCCATAGTTTGACCGCCAACAAGCATTGCAGCAGCCAAAACGATCAAAGTTGCAAATTTCTTCATATTAAATGTGTTTTGATTAGTTAGTATTGTTATTTAAACCATTTTCTTTGCTTCTTCCAAAATCATGTCGGCAAAACGTTCTGCTTCCGCTTCGGTTTTACCTTCAGAATAAATGCGGATGATGGGTTCGGTATTCGACTTACGCAAATGGACCCATCCCTCCTCGAAATCGATCTTCACGCCATCGATGGTGGTCACCTTTTCGTCCTTGAACTTCTCGGCGAATTTGGCAAGGATGCCATCCACGTCGGTCGTAGGTGTCAGTTGGATCTTGTTCTTCGACATGAAATAGGCGGGGTATGTCTTCTTCAGCTCAGAACACTTCACCTTCTTCTCAGCCAGTTGTGTCAAGAACAAGGCCGTGCCGACCAAGGCATCGCGGCCATAATGCAGCTCAGGATAGATGACGCCGCCATTGCCTTCGCCGCCGATGACCGCACCTACTTCCTTCATCTTCTCTACCACATTCACCTCTCCTACTGCCGCTGCAAAGTATTGTTGACCATGTTTTTGTGTCACATCACGTAAAGCCCTGGTCGAAGATAGGTTGCTCACTGTTGGGCCGGGCGTATGCTTCAAGATGAAATCGGCCACAGAGACCAAAGTATACTCCTCGCCAAACAGCTCACCGTCCTCCTTGACGAAGACCAGACGGTCCACATCGGGGTCGACGACCACGCCGAAATCGCAGCCTTGTTCCTTGACATAGCGGCAAATATCGGTGAGGTTCTGTGCCAGGGGCTCAGGCGTATGGGCAAATTTGCCCGTAGGCTCGCAATTAAGTTCAAGCACCTCTTTCACGCCTAAAGCACGCAGCATCTTTGGGATGGCGATGCCGCCCGTCGAGTTGACCGCATCGACAGCCACTTTGAAATTGGCCTTGGCGATGGCTTCTTTGTTGACCAAAGGCAGCTGGCAGACCATATCAACATGCTTGTCCATCCAGCCGTCCACCTGCTGATAGCTTCCGATTTCCTCAATCGGTACAAAGTCAAAATCATCCTTGGCAGCCACGTCAAGGAGCCAGGCACCTTCGGCGGCTGAAATGAACTCGCCCTTGTCATTAAGAAGCTTCAGGGCATTCCATTGAGCAGGGTTATGACTAGCGGTTAGGATAATGCCAGCGTCGGCCTTCAAGCCTGTAACGGCGATCTCCGTGGTCGGCGTAGTGCTCAGCCCGATGTCAAGCACATCGGCGCCCATGGCCTGCAACGTGCCACAAACCACCTGGTTCACAAGGAATCCTGACAAACGGGCATCACGGCCCACCACCACCTTAGGATGCTTCACCCCTTTAGTATGTTGAACGAATTTGACAAATGCGGCAGTGAACTTCACCATGTCGATAGGTGTAAGGTTGTCGCCCGGCTGGCCACCGATGGTACCTCTGATGCCGGAAATGGATTTAATCAGGGTCATATTTACTGTATTTTAAAATCTAATAGAATAGGATAATGGTCAGAAGCCTTGTAGCGGCAGCGCTCGAAACGAAGCGGCGTCACCGCCGTGTCGGCCCAAATATAGTCGATGCGTAACAAAGGAAGCTTGCCTGCATAGGTCGGCTTGATGCCATGGCCCACCTTGGTAAAGGTGTCCACAAAACCAGCCTTCCGCATTTGGTTGTAGTTATACGACAAGGGCGGCTCGTTGAAGTCACCACAAACCAGAACGGGGGCGTCGACGGATGGCATTCCCTCAAGGACCCGTTGTAACTCTTCGCTACGACGCTGGAAGGCAAAGTTGAGCTTGTGCAGCAGGGTCTTACTCAAAGTGTCGAGTTTCTGGCGCTCAGCGCTACTCAACAGAAGATCGATCTCATTGTCAGTGATCATATAGGAAAGCAGGTGCACATTGGCCACATAGAACTTGCCCTTCTCGCCTGCATCCACCGACACCATGATTCCATAAGTGTTCTCCTGTCCGAAGCCACTGTCCTCGTCCACCTTCTCGACAGGATACTTCGAGAAGACCACATTGCCTCCATAGTTACGTTTCTTGTTATAATACACATAAGAATAGCCCGAAGACTCTGCAAACAGTTCGATGCACTTGGGACGAGTTACGCCTTGTTTAAAAGCAGAAAACTCCTGGCAGCACAAGATGTCGGGGTTCTCCTCCTTTACTTTCTCCATCACTTGTCGAGCCATGCCTTCCTTGTCTGTCTTTCCGTCGATATGATCGAAATTATGGACATTATAGCTCATGATCCTGACACTTGTGGTGGCTTCGACCTTCTTGCCAAAGGAATAGGACCGTTTCAGCCCAGGAATAGCTATCAAAAGGGCCAGTACGGCGATCCAGGCCTTTCGCGACCATAACAGTAGAAGCAGGAGAAACACTACTACATTGAAAACGAAAATTTCCCAAAAAGCCAAACCGAAGATCGTGGTCCAGATGAAATTTTGCGGGTTGATGAAGCCATTGATCACGCTCAAGGCCATTGCCACCAAACCCAAAAGGGCCAGCAGCGTCAGCAGAAACACCAACAGCCTCCCCAAAAAGCTCCTTCTACCCTTTTCTTTCTCCTCCATCTCACTTGCTGTTTTTAAACAGAAACTCTTTTTCTTCGTCCGTCAGGCTACTATAGCCGTTCTTGGCCACCTTATCAAGGATGGCGTCGATATCCTTCTCTTTCTGCGCCTTTTGGTAGTTGTATTCCTCATCAGAACGCGGCGCCTTTTCATAAACTTCCTCATAACGTGTGTACTTCATGCCCGACCTTTTCTTCCAGGATTGAAAGATGTCTTTCAATTTTCTGAAGTTCTTGTTAGGCCCCGCCGGATTCTTTTTCCAATACAAGATCAAGAACAATCCGAACAACATACCCCCCAGGTGGGCAAAATGCGCAACATTGTCGACACCGGTAAGCCCAGTGATCAATTCGATGACCGCATAACCGATGACAAACCATTTGGCCTTAATGGGGATGAGGAAATAGAAGTAAATCATCGCGTTGGGGAACATCATTCCGAAAGCCAACAGCAGGCCGTAGATGGCACCTGAAGCACCCACGGTGTTCATCATGTTCAGATAGGTATCCATCGTGACGATGGACCCGCCCATGTTCACAGTGGAATAGTCGGCCAAAGAAGTGGCGTATTGGATGTATTGCACCAATTCCTGGCAAAGCCCTGCGCCGATGCCGCATACCATATAGAACAGAAGGAAACGCTTTGACCCCCAAAGGTTCTCGAGCGTGTTTCCGAACATCCATAACGCAAACATATTGAAAAACAGGTGCCCGAAATTGGCATGCATGAACATATAGGTGATCAGCTGATAAGGCTGAAAATGACTGGCCTTGAAGAAATGGAGTCCCAGATACTCCGTTAAGTCGATATTAAAACGTTCAAAGGTATAGGTAGCCAGAAATAACAAAACATTGATGATCAACAGATGTTTTACGACTGTTGGAAGTACCTTAAAACCCGTGGGACTAAATTGTTGGCTCATTTTTTCGGTTTGTTGTAACGGTTAATTCAATCGATTCTGCAATTCCTCCAAACTAATGATGACAAACACCTTTTTCCCATTTGGCGCTATCTCAGGCACATTGCACGCAAACAACTGGTCAACAAGGTTTTGCATTTCAAATTCGGACATATACGTCTCAGCCTTGACACTCAGTTGAGCAGCCATGGTCTTTGCCATGCTCAGTTTTTTTTCCAACTGCAGATCGGTACGGTTTATTTTATAGTTGTCCAAAATCTTCTCCACCAATGCGACGGCATCGCTCCCTGCAGAATCCGACGGGGTTCCGTTGATCATGAAAGTCGTCGGGTTGACTTGTTCGATACGGAAGCCTAGGTTCTCCATCTCCGGCATCAGTTCTTTCAAAAGCGATGCATCGTTCATGTTCAAGGTGATGGCTTGCGGGAAAAGCTCTTGTTGTGCACTTCCGCTTTGCCCTTCCAGTTGTTTCAAATACTTTTCAAAAAGCACCCTCGAATGGGCTAAATGCTGGTCGATGAACAAAATGCCAGACTTAACAGTGGTGATGATATATGATTGGTTGATTTGGATATATTGGCACTTACTTCGAGTAACGCTTGAGTTGTTTTGCGTTTCTTGCTCAGTTTCCTTCAGGTCTTCTCTTTCCCCATAGAGCAATCTCCAATCACCCGGATTCTGCCCTTTGGGAGCATAATTACTGCCAGACGAAACCGATCCATGATGGCTACCGCTCGGTTGGTTGAACGGGTTGTAGTTTTCATCTACGGGGACCGAAGGAAACACGACAGGACGCGACATTTTTGCCACCTCTCCAAAATCAATATTTTGGTTGGGGCTTGCATCGAAGTCGATGGTCGGCGACAAGTTATGCTGGCCGATCGCTTTTCTCACGGCAGCATGTAATATGGCATACACCAACTTGACATCCAAAAAGTTAACTTCGGTCTTTGTCGGATGGATGTTAATGTCGATATCGGCTGGATCCACTTCAATATTGAGGAAATAGCCCGGGAAACTATCCTTGGGGATCATCTCCATGAATGCGTTCTCGATGGCATGATGCAGGTAAGCATGCTTGATAAAGCGCTTATTCACGAAAAAGTACTGTTCTCCCCTTGTTTTTTTGGCATATTCCGCCTTAACGATATAGCCATGGATGCTCACTCGTTCCGAATCCTGATTGACGGGAAGCAGCTTTTCCTCATAATTGTTTCCGAAAAGGCCCATGATCCTTTGTTTCAGGTTGCTGGGATAAAGATGATACAACTCTTTCCCGTCGCTGGTCAAGGTAAAGCCGACCTCGGGGTTCATCAAGGTAACCCGGGTGAATTCCTCCACGATATGACGCATCTCCGCCGCCGGAGACTTAAGGAAATTACGTCGGGCGGGGACATTGTAAAACAAGTTCTTGACAAAAAACGTAGTGCCGACAGGCATGGGTGCCAAGGTTTGTTCCTTCACCACCGAGCCTTCGTTGACGATGCGTGTACCCACCTCGTCTTCCTTGCGACGGGTCTTCAGCTCCACTTGCGAAATGGCGGCAATACTCGCCAACGCCTCGCCACGGAATCCCATGGTGCGGATGGCAAACAAATCCTCTGCTTTGCTGATTTTTGAGGTGGCATGGCGCTCGAAGCACAATCGTGCATCCGTTTCCGACATGCCGCATCCATTATCGACCACCATGATCAAGGTCTTGCCTGCATCTTTAACAACCAAGTCAATCTGGGTGGCACCAGCATCCAAGGCGTTCTCCATCAGCTCTTTCACAGCAGATGCAGGTCTCTGGATCACCTCACCTGCGGCAATCTGGTTGGCTACGCTATCTGGCAACAGCTTAATGATATCCAACATGACCTTTGGCTTGAATTCCGGATGCTAACGATTATCTTCCCGTCAGTCCCTTGACAATATTCGTCATCAAAGGGGTGCAGAAGACGAAATAGAAAATGAACAGCACGAAGATGCCCAACACGATACGGCGGAACAGCTTGGCCCTTTGGGCCTCCTTGCTCTCCGCGTCTTTGCTGACCGAGGACCAGCTTTTACGCATCTTGAGCCTCAATTGTTCCTCATGACTCAGTTTAGAATCATAACCCATCTCAGCCTTTTTTCGTTCCAGTGCCTCTTTCTCAGGGTCGTAATAACGAGGTATATAATTGAATTTCTTAGGGTTGTGTCGATAAAAGAATGCCATATTCCATACTATTTTAATTTGCAAAGATACCAATAATCCGCCAAACCGCCAAACTCTTTTTCATTTATCGTCTATCCTAGGCAGCATGGGGATGTTGACAGCTATCATTCCGCTGGCAGATCCTCTTCTCCCGAAGTGTCAAGTTCATCAGAGCCTTCCAAAGAATCGCTGCATCCATTCGATGCTTTTTTCTCCATCCATGCCGTCTCCAAGCGGTTGATCATGTCTTCCAAGGGTTGCACCTCGGCCTCATGCACCTCGTTCGTTTGCAGTCCGTTAGCTAAGTCGGAACGCAGTCCCATGATGCCGAATCCCATCAGCTGAAGCTCGTCACAATCTTTCATTTCATTGATTTTAAGCTCAAGGGTTTTCACCTCTTGTTCCAACTCGTTATAAACCTTCGAATGACGGTCGCCACATGCGCTCAATAGCAGCGCAAAGATGGCCATAAACAAATAGGTTTTATTCATGATTGAACGTTTTAACGGGTCAAAATTAGACAAAAATCGGAAAACGAACAAGGAATCGAATTCCAATCATTGAACAAACGTCGTCAAAATTCAAACTAACAATAACTTATAAAGTTATCAACAAGCATTGTTCAATAATTAAAATAAAAAAAAGAAAAATGTTTGTAAAAAAGGTGAAAAAGATAAGGCTGAAATCTTTATATTTGCGCTTTGAAAAGGCTGTAAAATGCCCTTAAACGAGTATAGACAATACTTTACAACAAACCTATTATTAACATTAATTCATCATTTTATGAAAAAGTTACTTACTTTATTCGTGGCAATGATTGCCTCCATCGCAATGATGGCACAAGTGACGACTTCAAGCCTCAGCGGCAAGATCGTTGATGACAAAGGTCCTCTCCCAGGTGCTACTGTCATTGCAACCCACATCCCTTCCGGATCCTCCTACTTTACCATCACAAACAGTGAGGGCCGGTACACAATGCAAGGCATGAGAGTCGGCGGCCCCTACACTATCGAAGTTCGTTTCGTCGGCTATACCCCTAAAAAGGTAGAGGGCGTCACTTTGAAGTTGGGCGAAACCTATCGTTCCGACTTCACGCTTAAGAGCGAGGCGATCGGTCTTGGCGAAGTTGTCATTTCAAGCGAAGCTGAAAAACCTGTCAGCAAAACTTCATCGACAACCATTAGTTCGCAGGAAATCGCCAACTTGCCCACCGTCAACCGCAGCATCACCGATGTTGTCAAGGTGTCACCCTACGCAAACGGTATGAGCTTTGCTGGTAGCGACGGTCGTTCCACCAACTTCACCGTTGATGGTGCCAACTTCAACAACAACTTCGGTCTGAGCAGCAACCTCCCTGGTGGTGGCACCCCCATCTCCGTGGACGCTCTTGAAGAAGTTCAAGTCGTGGTTGCCCCCTTCGACGTCCGTCAATCCAACTTCGTCGGCGGCGGCATCAACGCCATCACCAAGTCGGGTACCAACCAATTCCATGGTTCGGCCTACACGTACTACACCAACCAAACCTTCCGTGGCAACACGCTGATGGGTGAAAGCCTTGGCAGCCCCCGTCCAGAAGAAAGCCTCCTCACCTATGGTGCTACTTTAGGCGGTCCCATCGTGAAAGACAAGTTGTTCTTCTTCATTAACGCTGAAAGAACGGAAGAGCCTTCAGAAGTGATCCAATACCGTCCTGGCACAGCCGACGCTGGCGTCCTCGACCAGATCTACAACAAGCTGAAAAACGACTATGGCTATGACGCTGGTTCCTACACCGACTATCCTGGCGGTAACAACAACCTGAAACTCTTGGCCCGTATCGACTGGAACATTAACGACAACAACAAATTGATGTTCCGTTTCAACAAGACCAACAACACCCAATGGAACGAGCCCAACGGCAACTCTTGCGACGACAACTTCCGCAACAGAGCCTACAACCGTTCAAGCGAAAGATCCTTCCCGTTCTCGTACAACATGTACTCGATGCGCAACGATGTGATGTCCTTCGCCACTGAATTGAACAGCCGCTTCTCATTGCAGTTGAGCAACCAGTTCTTGTTCACTTATACCGACATCAACGACCAGCGTGGTTCCAACTCCAGCCTCTTCCCGCACATCGACATCATGAGCGGTTACGAGGACTTCGAGGCCACTGGCAACTTCATTCCTTTCACCAGCTTTGGTTACGAGCTCTTCAGCTATAACAACGGTGTGAAGAACAGAGTGTTCAATGCCACTGACAACTTGACCTACTACACTGGCAACCACAAGATCACTGCCGGTGTCAACTGGGAACGCCAAACCGCTAGTAACTCATACATGCGTAATGGTACTGGTTACTATCGTTTCGCCAGCGCTGAAGACTTCCTGACTGGTGCCATGCCTTTGAGCTTCGCCCTCACCGTCGGTAACAACGGTGAAGCCAACCCCCGTGGTGAAATCACCTACAACCAATTCGGTTTGTATGCCCAAGACGACTGGAACATCACCGACAACTTCAAGCTGAACTTTGGTGTTCGCGGCGACGGTATGTTCTTCGATGATTCACAGCTGATGACCAACAATGCCATCCTTGAATACAACATGGGCGGCAACGTTGTCAACACCGGTAAATGGCCCACCAACCGCATCCAGGTTTCTCCTCGTATCGGTTTCACATGGGATGCCACCGAAGACCTCACCATCCGTGGCGGTAGCGGTCTCTTCCAAGGCCGTCTGCCTCTGGTATTCTTCACCAACATGCCTCAAAATGCCGGCATGATCCAATCCAGCTGGAACAAGAACGGCTTCAGCGCCAGCATCGCTCAAGACTCACTCGGTTATCATGTCAACTACACTCCCGAGACCATGGAGCACTTGCAAGCCTTGATGAAGCCCAACGGTACTGTCGTCACCGACGTCAACGAAATGGTCAACGTTCTTGGCCTCAACACCACCGTGACTCCTGAAGACGGTCAACTCAGCGGCGACATCAACGGTGTCGATCCTAACTTCAGAATGCCTCAGATTTGGAAATCAATGCTCGGCATCGACTGGAGAGTGCCGGTTTCATTCCCGTTGACCTTCACCGTTGAAGGTATGTTCAACAAGACCCTTTGGGGTGTCCGCCTTGTTGACTGGAACCTCAAATATGACATGATTGCCAACGCTGGCGACAAATATCGTTTCGATGGTCCCGACAAGCGAATCAACTACAACCTCTTCGTTGATGAAGAAGGCAATTCTAACTACACCTATGGCTCACACAGCGCTTATGTGCTGACCAACTCGAGAGAAGGCTACGGCTACGTCATCAATGCCGCCGTCAACGCCACCCCGTTCAAGAATTTCGACCTCAGCGCTGCTTACACGCATACCGAAAGCAAGGAAATCTCTGGCATGCCCGGTAGCGCAGCTACCTCAGCTTATTCTGGCTTATACAGCATCGATGGTCCTACCTTCGTTGGCCTGCAACGCAGCCAGTACGTCATTCCTGATAAGGTCACTGCTTCTGTCGGCTACATGTTCCCGGCCCTCTTCGATGGCGACGGCGTCAGAATCAACCTGTTCTACACCGCCTTCTCAGCTGGTGCCTACAGCTACATCTACTCTAACGACCTGAATGGCGATGGTATTGCTACCGATCTCATGTACATTCCTAACAATGTCGACGAACTCCTCTGGGTTAGCGACGCTGATAAGGAAGCTTTCAAGACCTTCATGGATAATGACCCGTACCTGAGCACCCATAAAGGACAGTATGCCGAGGCTTATGCTGGCCGTTCACCTTGGGCTCACTACCTCGATGCACGTATTGCCAAGACCTTCAAGAAGACCATCGGCAAGACCACACACTGCTTCGAACTCAGCGCCAACTTCGACAACCTCCTCAACATGTTCAACTCCTCATGGGGTCTCTACAAGTATGGCTGCTACGGCAACGCCAACGCTGTCACTCCTCTGAAGGTTGACCATATCGAAAACAATGTTCCTGTTTACTCAATGAACAAGGTCAATGGTGAATATCCGACTGAGACCTTTACTGAGACTTACATCAACACCAACCAATGCTGGTCAGTGCTGCTCGGTCTGAAGTATAGCTTCTAATCTGATAACACCTTATTTTAAAAAGCGCCTCCTTGTGGGGCGCTTTTTGTGTTTTACCCATGACAACTGCAAAAAAACAAAGAAAAGTTGCCAGTATACTTAATAAATGCTTATCTTTGCAAATGAAAAAAACACAACAAACCAATTCTTCATCATTATGAAAAAAGTATTCATTACAATGGCGCTGTGCATGGCCTTTGTAGGTTTGGCTCAAGCACAATTAAGCGAAGGTGAAACCTATGCTTCAAGAATCGTTACTGGCAACCGTCCTCAAGCTGGCGACTGGGGCCTCTACTTCGGTCCAAGCCTCTCCGAAGTCAAGGACCTCCTCGACTCTGAGATCCAGGTTTCCGGTTTCCCGCTGATCAACCTCAAGTATTATGCTACCGACAACCTTGAAATCCGTGCTGGTATCCAGTATGCTGGCAAGACCACCAAGGCCCAAGGCAATTACAACGAGGAGTATTATCTCGACGAGGAAGAAATCGTCAAGAGCATCCCGCTGACCGACAACTTCTACAGCAGAGCATTCCGTGTCAGCCCCGGTATCGCCTACCACTTCTCACCCAAGAACATCCTTGATGTCTATGTCGGTGCCGCCATCCCCGTTGGCGTTGACGCACAAAAGTCCGTCTACGAAACGCAAGATTACATGTATGAAGACGAAAACCTTGTCAGCAGAAACCACAAGAACAACTCTTCCTACAATTCTTTCGTCCTCGGCCTCAATGCATTCATCGGCCTGCAAGCTTTCGTGGCTGACCTCCCGCTCTCCATCGGTTTTGAATACGGCCTCTCTGGCATGCTGAGAACCAACAACCAAGTCTATCACGAAGTGACCGACTATGACGGCAACCTCCAGCAATACTACACCGGTCCCGATCAATACCAGCACTTCACCAAGCTCGACTGCAGCTCGAAGTATATGAACAACGATGTCAGATTGACCATCACCTATTATTTCAACAACAAATAAACTGACACATCATGAAGAAAGTATTGTTAATCGCATCCGTTCTCATGATGGCTTTCATGACTTCATGCGGCAGCCTTAAGGGTTACCAAAAGGCTCCTGCCGTCTCCATGACGCCTGAGGTCCGCATGAACATCGGTCTCGACGAGGTGGAATTCCTTGGCGAAACCACCATCACGGTGAACAGCCGCTCCTACTTCGGCATATACAACCGCATCGACAAAGTGAATGGCGTCACTTTTGACCGTCGCCGCAACACCGCCGTGAACCTTTACGGCGATCTGGCAATGAACATCCCTGGCGAATTGAAATACGCCGCCGAGAAAGTCCTTAAAGACTTCCCCAATGCTGATTTCTTCTCACCTGGTGTTTACAAAGAAGAGGTCACCAACTTGTTCCTTGGCAAAATCAAAACCAAGACCATGGTTGTCAAGGCATACAAATACAAGAAATAAACATTGATCATTATGGAATAATGTCGCAAGATTCCCATCCTTGCGGCATTATTCTTTTTATCTTTGCCACATGAAACGCATATACCTATTATTAATGGCAGCGACACTGTTGTTATCCTCCTGCCGGCAACCTACATCCCCCGTCAACCTGTTCATCACACGTGCCGACGACTATGGCAACGTCGTTTCAGGTGAGCAATTCATCCTTTACCACGTGAAGGCCTATTCCGAATCCAACATGATAAGCCGTATCGATTGCAAAAGCTTCGATGCCGAAAACGGCATCCAAACCGTCTTCGACACCCTTATTAACGCAAAAGAAGCGGAATTCGACTGCCCTGTTTTTACCCACTACTTCACCACGGCAGAAGAAATGAAAGTGAAATATACCTTTACGGCTTACGCATCCAATGGCGAAAGCATCAGCCAAGTCGCCTACATCCAAGTCATAGGCAACGTGCCCTTGGTTCCCTATGAGAACATCCTCATGTATTCGGGATGCACTGAGAAGGCCAACGGACTATCCCTTCAATGGGTCACTCCCGTCATCGTGCAAACTGCCGATACCGCCACCATTGATGTTTACGACTATCATGATCCGCTGAGCGACTCTGCCGTGCTTTCTCGTCAATGGAGAAGCCAATCCGGCCTGCAATTCGTCAGATACAACGATTTCAACTTCCAGGCTGCCACCGTGAAATACCTGCATGATTCCTACCTGGCCGGAAACAAGTTCTCATCGGTCAGCAACTTGAACACAGGCGACATCATCTTAGTAGGTCGAGGCAACGAAGCCATTGGCGTGTTCCAAGTCCAAAACATTTACGACGAGGAAGGCTATGAGAACGACCGCTACGAGCTAACGTTCAAAAAGAAATAATTGAGGCTTTAGCCATAACAAAAACAAGAAAGGGTGAATCCTATGGACTCACCCTTTCTTCATTATTGACGTCACAAAGACTTATTCGTCAATCATCTTCAGTTTGGCTTCGAGGACGAGAAGGTCGTTCTTGGCCTTGCTGATCTTCTTTTCGTATTCAGCCTTCATCAACTCCGAATTCTTACTGTTGGAGAAGAAGCCGATGTTGTTTTCCAAAACAGCGATTTCATCGCGCAGCTTTTGAATCCTGTTCTGCAGGGTATTGCGTTCTTTTCTCACCTTGTCATTTCCATTCGGGTCATCTTTCCATACCTCCATCATCTCGCGGAACTCGTTTGTCGAAGCCTCGTTCTGGTTCTTGCGCATCACGTCAAACAAACCGTCGATCAACTCACGGTATTCCTTGTTGATGGAATCCTTGACCTTCATCGGCACATGGCCAATCTCAATCCATTGCTTTTGGAATGCCTTTATGGATTCCATGTTCTCAGCACGGTTTGGCCCCAGCTGGAACGCCTTGATGGATTCTATCAGTTCTTTCTTCGCGGCCAGATTGGCTTCTTCCTCGCCCTTCAAGCCCTTGAAGTGTTCGTTTTTACGGTTGAAGAACGTGTCGCAGGCAGCGCGGAAACGCTTCCAAATCTTGTCGGTATAACGTTTCGACACCGGGCCGATGGTCTTCCATTCCTCTTGAAGCTTCTTGAGTTGTTCCGATGTCTTTTTCCATTCTGTCGACTCCATCAAAGCCTCGGCTTCAATGCAAAGTTGAGTCTTACGCTCCAAGTTTTCGGTCTGTCTGTCTTTCATGGTAGCGAAGAACTCTTTCTTCTTTTGGAAGAAGGTGTCCATGGCAGTCTTAAAACGGTTCCATATATCTTCATTGTCTTTCTTGCTGGCAGGCCCAACGGTTTTCCAAACATTGAAGATTTCGGAAAGTTCTCCCGATTTCTTTTGCCATGCATTCACGCTGCTGTATTCTTCGCCAATAATCTCCTCAACTTTCTCGCACAGGGCTTTTTTGGTTTCAAGATTGCCGTTTTGTTCTTCTTGAATCTTAGAGTAATGCTCGCGGCGGATCTGGTTGATCTTGTCAGTGGCGGCCTTGAAACGCTCCCAGATCTCGTCTTTCTTGTCTTGAGGGACAGGGCCTATCTCTTTCCAATCCTCATGGAGTTTTTGCAGCGACTTGAAAGCCTTGGTCATCGACTTTTCGTCGAGCAATTCTTCTGCCTTTTCGCACAAATCGATCTTGGCATCGAGGTTCTTCTTCATATCAAGGTCACGCAACTCACGACCGATTCTAACCTTATCGAAGAATTTCTCCACCAAGAAATGATAGGTGTTCCAAAGATTCGTGTTTTCTGAAGCAGGCACTTGGCCGATCTCTTTCCAGCGATCCTGCAGGGCGCGGAAGTCGTCGTACGTCTTCTTCAGCGACTCATCTGAAGCGATGATTTGCTTCAACTCTTCCAAGATGCCTTGCTTCTTGACCAGGTTCTCAGCCTTCTGTTTTTCGATATCTTCGTTCTGCTTTGTACGGTTGGCCTTGAAGATGCCAAAAGCCGCATTGAAACGCTGCTCCAAAGGATCTTCGGTATGCTGATAGGACTCCATCGTGCCACCACCTTGGAGGAAACGTTCCATCTCGTTGTCGATGTCTTCTTTGTTCAGTTTATTGAAATGGAGACGGATGGCTGACACCTTATCCTTGATGGCCATCACATCGCTTTCCTTGACGATTTCCTCAAGTCTCTCAACGAGTTGCAATTTGTTCAATCCTTGCAAATCGCCGTCTTCCTCAATCAATTCCTCCTCTTCCAATTCACCAGCCTCTACGATTGCGGGCATCTCTTCTTCGGCAGGCACAACAGGCTCAGAATGTGGCAATTCGACGGCCAGAGTCGACACCTCGATTCTCACCTTGTTGGGCAAGATGCTCGGCTGAAGAAGCTTTACGATTTTCTTTTTCTCATTCGCATCGATGGCTTTTTTCACATCTTTTGATGTTTTCACGTTCTCAATTCCTTCGTTTTCCACGGAATTTTGATTAAGTTGTTCGGTGTTCTCCATATCAATTTAGATTTGTTATTATCGAGGACATGCCTTGATATTAGTGCAATAAAACGTGCAAATATAGCAATAATTTGTCACTTGATGCCAATTTGCTGTTTTTTTGCGTTTTTATTTCGAGGGTTTCGACAATTCAATTCATCGACAACATTGCGGATGATTCCTCACAATAACGAGAAAACGATCTCCTTATTCAGCTGTAAATCAACTAGAAAGAAATAAAAATACAAAAAAGTCGGAAAAATGATTGCTAGTATTGAAAAAATGACTAATTTTGCGCCGCAATTCAACCTCCGGAGAGGTGGGTGAGTGGCTGAAACCAACAGTTTGCTAAACTGTCGTATCCTGCAAAGGGTACCGGGGGTTCGAATCCCCCCTTCTCCGCCAGATCAATAAAGACGATGTTGCATCGTCTTTTTTTTCGGGGTATGGCGCAGTCCGGCTAGCGCACCTGCTTTGGGAGCAGGGGGTCGAAGGTTCGAATCCTTTTGCCCCGACATAAAAAAGCACTGAATGTCAGTGCTTTTTTTTGTTTTTCCAGGTGTCCAACGCCACCCTATCTCGGATTCTACTACTTCCCAAAACAAAAAAAGGAACAGCAATGCTGTTCCTTTCATGATGAAAACCACAAAGTTTATGCTTCTGTCAAGTCAACGACAGGAGCCTCAGGGGCGTTCTTTCTCACCGAAGCAATGCCATTCTTCATGGTTACTTGGCTGGCATACATCTGGCTCGAGCCGATGATTTGGCCATTGGCAGCCATCAAGTTGAAATACGGCTTACCATTCGAGGCTTCCTTAATAGCAAAACGCTTTTCATCCAAGCAGTTTTTCTTAACGGATTCCACACCGTTGAGGCATGAAGCCTTGGTTTTGTATCCCTCACTGGTGAGGATGACTTGGCCATTGGTGGCCTTCAGATTGAACTGGAACTCGCCGTTCTTTCTGGTTTTGATTTCGAATTTACCCATTTTTTAATGAATTAAGAGTGTTTAGGCTGCAAATGTACACTTTTTTTCATGCAAAACAACGAAAACAATTTTTTTGTTGAAAAATCAGGCAAAAAGAAGGATTACTGCAATCGGGACAACAACACATCACGGTAGCTCGCACCCACCGGGATTTTATTGCCAGCAACGGTGACGTCTGATTTGTCGAGGTCCTGAATCTGTTTGAAGGAGACAATATAGGACTTGTGAACCCTAACAAACTTATCCTTGGGAAGGATCTCCTCAAGATCCTTCAAGGCATATAAAGCGGTGATACGACGCTGCAGGGTATGGAATGTTACATACTCATGCTGCCCCTCGATGAAGAGCAAGTCATCATAATTGATTTTATACAACTTGTAATCTGCCTTCACTGTGATAAAATCATTGGAATGGCTGATGGTGTCATGCTTGGCGTCAGCTCCTTGTAGGTCAGGCATCTCAGCCCCAATGGCTTTATTGACAGCCTGCATGAAACGCGGAAAGTCGAAAGGCTTCAGCAAATAGTCGACCACTGAAAGGTTGAAGGCGTCGACAGCATACTCCGAATAAGCCGTTGTGAAAATGATGGATGGCTTGTTTTTCAGGCTCTTAACAAGCTCGAGACCTGTTAATTCTGGCATCTGAATATCCAGAAACATGATGTCAACTTGATTGTTCTTCAAAGCATTCATTGCTTCAAAGGCATTCGAGCAAGTGGCCACCAAATGCAAGGAATCAACCTTGGAGACATAATCTTGCAACAGCTTTTGCGCCAAATACTCATCGTCAACAATAAGTACATTGTATTTCTCTTTCATAGTTCAATCCTAACTTTATAAATATTACTATCTTGTTGAATGTCAAATTTATAGTTCTCTCCATAATGCAGCATCAAACGTTGCTGCACATTGTTCTGCCCAATACCTGATTTCTTCCCTTCTCCCCCATTGCCCGTCATCATTGAGACTTTAGGGGCAACCGTGTTTTCCGCCTCAAAACAAAAACTATCTCGTAATTGCTTGATGCTGATATGGACATATCCCTCAGGATGTGTCTCCAATCGGCTGTATTTAAAGCAATTTTCAATGATGGGCTGCAAAAGCATGGGGGCAATCATGAAATCGGGATTCTCAATATCCTGTTCCAACACCACATCACGTTGACCTTCCATACGCATCAGCTGAAAGTCAATAAAACTCTCGACATAATGGATCTCCATACTTAAAGGAATCATTTCCGCCTGACAGTCCACCAGTACATAGCGAAGCATCTCCGACAATTTCAATACACCTTCAGCCGCATTGTCGTCGTGCGTATATACCATTGAATATATATTATTTAACGCATTGAATAAAAAATGCGGATTGATTTGAGATTTCAGGTAACGCAGTTCCATGTCGAGCTTCTCGCTCTTCAGTTGGTCCGAAACAATCTTTTCCTCGTTCTCCACACGTTGAAAATAAAAAATCAACACAATGGCAAAAGTGGCGATAAACCATATCAAACGTACCATAAAAGCAACAATGGTGGACGGAAAGGAAAAAACCTCAGAGAACGGGCGCCTGTCAATATAATGAAGGAGACAGACATCGATACCTGTCGACAACGCCGCCCAAACAGGAAGCACAAAGACCGAAATCAAGATGAAGAGTACCAAATGCTTCCTCGCCAACAAACCAGTTATCAATACTTTGTTGACAAACAGCACCTCAAGCACTACCATACCGACAAAACAAAGCGAACTAACCATACGCAAAAGCATGTTTCCGGTTGAGTGCACTGCAAAGAAGATGATGAATAGCACAATCCAGATAACACCCCATTTATAGAGGCGCTGCAATAAATCAAGATTGGCTGTTGGCAGTGTAGGACGCTTCATCGAGTGTGTTTTGTCGGCAAAGATAATCCTTTTTGCGAAAAGGGTGTTTTTTTCATTGAATTGTCATAATTTTTCATTGAAATCTACGTCATAAAACTACAATTATTCCTACTTTTGCACCTTATTTAAATAAAAATCATTTAGGCGACAAAGACATCGTATGAAAAAATTGATTTTCAATATTTTAACTATTGTAATTACATTTGCTTTCCCGTTTCATGGGATAGCGCAAGACTTAAATGCGGCTATACGCACTTCCAATCAAACTCGAGAACAGGTCTCCAAACCCCTACAGCTTACCCTTGAAAAAGCCTTGGAAATAGCCCTTTCGGAGAGCAACACCATCAAGATTGCCGACATGACCATCGAGAAATCAGGGTACGCAAAAAAAGGCAGCTACGCTGCGCTCTACCCAAATGTCAGCGTGAACAGTTCCTACCAGCGCACACTTTTGAAACAAGTGATGGTGATGGACATGGGCGGTCAACCCATGGAAATCAAGGTGGGCCGCGACAACAACATCAGTGCTTCTGCTTCTGCCAGCATGCCTTTGGTGAATGCTTCGCTTTGGGAGAGTTTGAAGCTGTCTGGCATGGACGTGGAAATGGCTGTGGAGCAAGCGCGCTCGTCAAAGATTTCCATGGTGAAACAAGTTAAGCAAGCCTTTTATGCCGTGCTGTTGGCACAAGAATCCTACAATGTCATGAACCAAGTCTACGAAAACGCACAGAAGAACTATGAGAAGACCCTTCAACGTTTCAACGTAGGCAAAGCCTCTGAGGTGGAACGCTTGCGCGCCCAGGTCACTTTAATGAACGCAGAGCCTAACGTTTCAAGCGCCGAAAACGCCGTACTGCTAGCCACATGGCAACTAAAGGCAGTTATGGGCATCGACCTCGGCACCGAGGTAGAGGTGGTCGGCAACTTGAACGATTACACCCAACAAATGCTTACCCCATACGTCTCTGAAGACGATCTCAGCAACAACAGTTCGCTGCTTCAACTCGGCATCCAAGATCGTATGCTAGAGTCGACGATTAGGATGCAGAAAAAACAATATATCCCTTCGCTGGCTGCTAATATCAACTATAACTATAGCGCCATGGGTGACGAAGAATTGCGTTGGTTCCCCTCCTCGACGGCAGCTGTAAGCCTTAGCATCCCCGTCTTCGACGGTTTCCAAAAGCACTACAATATTCTACAAAGCAAAAAGACCCGCGACATGCTCGACCTGCAGCGC
>JBGUNT010000021.1:0-12002 GCA_045117495.1 Candidatus Limimorpha sp.
CCGTCAAGAAGATGACGAGCATCGACAAGATGATGAACAGCGAGGCTTACAAGAGCCTTTCGAAGCGCGAAAAGCTCCAAATCGAACGTGAACGCGAAAAGCTGGAAAAGAACCTCGGTTCCATCGCCGACCTTAGCCGTCTGCCTTCCGCTTTGTTCGTGGTCGACATCATGAAGGAACACATCGCCGTTGCTGAGGCCCGTAAACTCAACATCCCGACCTTCGCTATCGTCGACACCAACACTAACCCCACCCTCATCGACTTCCCCATCCCGGCCAACGACGACGCTTCAAAGAGCATCGCCCTCATCGTCGGTAAGATGGTTGACGCCATCGAGGAAGGCCTGACTGAGCGCAAGAACAACAAGGACCTCGTTCCTGAAGAGGAAGAGGAAGAAGTTGACGAGATGAAAGAGAACGTCGAGGAAGAGGAAAACAAGGATGAACGTCGTCCTCGTACCACTCGCCGTCCCCGCAAACCCGTTGCTAAAAACTAATCTATAGAAAGGAAAACACTATGAATATTACCGCTGCTCAAGTTAATGAACTGAGACAAATGACGGGCGCAGGCATGATGGACTGCAAGAAAGCCCTCGTTGAGACCGATGGCGATATCCAGGCCGCTATCGACATCCTTCGCAAGAAGGGTATGGCCAAGGCTGCCAAGCGCGCCGACCGCACCGCCAGCGAAGGCTGCGTGCTTTCGAAGGCCACTGAAGACCACAAGTACGCCGCCATCATCATGGTGAACTGCGAGACCGACTTCGTCGCCAACAACGCTGACTTCGTGAAGTTCACGAAGGACGTGCTCGACATGGCCGTCGCCAACCGCGTGAAGGACATCGAAGCCCTGAAGGCCATGACGCTCGACGGCCAGACCGTTGAAGCCCTCGTCGCCAACCAGAGCGCCGTCACCGGTGAGAAGACCGAACTCGGTGCTTTCAAAGTTCTCGAAGGCGCTTATGTGGCCAACTACAACCACCCTGGCAACCGCCTCGCCACCATCGTTGAGATGAACAAATCATTCAACGGCGTTGAGGAAGTGAGCCACGAGGTGTGCATGCACGTCGCTGCCATGAACCCGCTGTCGGTGAGCGAAGCCTCCATCCCGCAAGAGGTGAAGGACCGCGAGTTTGCTGTTGCCGTCGACAAGACCAAGGAAGAACAGATCCAGAAGGAAGTCGAGAAGGCTCTCCGCAAGGCTGGCATCAACCCCAACCACGTCGATAGCGATGACCACATCAACTCGAACATCACCAAAGGTTACATCACTGAGGAACAAGGTGCTCAGGCCCGCGAAATCAAAGCCACGGTGCCCGGTCAAGTGCAACTCAACGAAGGCATGATTCAGAACATCGCTAAGGGTCGTCTGAACAAGTTCTTCAAGGAGAGCTGCCTGCTCAACCAGGTCTCTCTGGTTGCCGACCCCAAGACGGTTGCCGAATACATCCAGGCTGCCGACAAGGAAGCTACAGTGGTGAACTTCGTCCGCATTAAGTTGGGCGAATAAGCTTAGGCTTTATTCGATCCAAAAAAGGAACGCATCTGCGTTCCTTTTTTTGTTTTATAAAGAAATAACCTCGTCCATCCGAATGTCCAAAGGCTCGGTGGGCACTTTATCGACAAGTTGGAAGTCGAAGCAAATGCCGATGCGCTTCACGTCAAGGTGTTGGCAAAGGAATCGGTCGTAGTAACCCCGGCCTCTGCCAATACGGTTGCCATTGCGGTCGAAGGCCACACCTGGTACAACAATGAGGTCGAAGCCCCCTTGATAGGGCTCGTTCTGCGGCTCCAGGATATTGAAGTCGCCCACGGCAAAAGCAGTGTCCTTGCCGTATGCTACGGGGACGATGTCGTCGCCAACGACGGTTGGGAGGATGATCTGTTTCTTCAAATGCCACTTTTCTAGGAAGGCCTGAGTCTGTACCTCGTCTGGTAAAGCGCTGTATAGCATGATCCTTTCGGCTTTGATGAAGTCGGGATGCTGCTCCAGCTTGGCCAAAATCTTTTCCGATTGCTCAAGCAGTTGTTCTTTGGTATGCTCCTTCTTTAAAGCCTTGATATTGGATCGAAGTTCTTTCTTTTTGGTTGAAACGGAAATCGCGATTGCTTCTCGTATCGCCTTGCACAGTTGGTCGGGACACGAGGTGTTCTTGAAGCCGCAGCGGATTCCCTCTAAGCGTTGCAGCACATCTTCTACTTTCATGCCTTCCACCAAAGCGCTCACACCTTGTGTGTTGCCATTGCAGCCGCCGTAGAATTGTACATTCTTCAAAATGCCATCTTCGATTTCAAACTCGATGGCTTGGCTACAGGTGCCTTGGGTTCTATAGCTGTATCTCATCAGGCTTGGAAGTTCATGGTGATGTTGACGATGACATCGGGGTGCAGCGAACGTCCTACGGGACAGCTCTCGGCGGCGGCCCACAAGAGAGATTTCTGACGCTCGGTGTATTCTTTGGCGGGGAAGTTGAACACGATGTCGATCTGCCCGATGCGGCGCGGGTCGGCATTCATGGTCTTCTTCACTGTGTAGGTGGTGCCGTCGATGTCGAATTTGTGGCCTTGTGCGCTAATGCCCATGATGGTCATCATGCAGCCAGCGAGAGCCGCACAGGCGAGGTCGGTGGGCGAGAAGGCTTCGCCTTTGCCGTGGTTGTCGGTGGGTGCGTCGGTGAGGATGGTGTTGCCCGACTGCACATGAGTCATCTCGTTGCGGAGATTGCCTTTGTATGTTCCTTTAATGGTTGCCATATTAAGAGTTTTTATAATTGTTCCAAAATCAATCCTGCCAGGCGGCTCGTGCCTACGCGGAAGAGGCTTGGGTTGAGCCACTGCTCGCCGAGGATGCTTTTCACCAGATAATAGTAGGTGAGGGCATCTTCCGGCACCTTCATGCCGCCCGCAGGCTTGAAGCCGACCTTCTTGCCTGTGGCCTCATAGTATTCCTTGATGGTGTCGATCATGACGATGGCAGCGAGTGGCGTGGCGGCCACCGGCACCTTGCCCGTTGAAGTCTTGATGAAGTCGGCACCGGCGAGGATGGCGAGTTCGCTGGCCTTGCGGATGTTCTCTACGGTCTTCAGTTCGCCCGTCTCGAGGATGACTTTCAGCTTGGCCTTGTTACCACAGGTCTCTTTGATGGTCTTGATTTCGTTGAAGACCTCGTCGTAGCGACCTGCGAGGAACGTGCCGCGCGAGATGACCATGTCCACCTCATCGGCACCTTCGTTGACGCAATATTCCACCTCTTTAACCTTTAGGTCGAAGGGCATCATGCCAGAGGGGAAGGCGCAGGCTACCGTGGCCACACGAATGCCACTACCTTCAAGCTGTTTCTTGGCCTGACGGATAAAGGGGCTGTAGATGCAGATGGCGGGCACGCTGAGGTGTGGTTTCTGCTTCGGGAAGGCCAAGGCCTTGTCGCAGAAGTCCTTGATCTTGGCTTCGTTGTCGAAGGCTTCGAGAGTGGTGAAATCGATGCTTTGGAAGATAGTGCGCAAGGCTTCTTTTTCGCCGCCCTTTTTTTTCTCGGCGTTGATAATCAAAGCAATGCGCTCGTTGAGAGCGGCTTCGCTATGGTTGTAGGATTTGAATTTCATGTTGATTTGATTTTAGGCAAAGATACTGCTTTTTTTCAATAGGAAAGTGCTTCCAACGACATTTTCATCCGCCACCGCCACTGGTTTTTGGCGTTGGCGGGGACATTGATTTGGTCGTCCGCAGGGTTGGGTGACCAATTCTTTTCGTTCAAGTCAAGCAGGTCTTGCAAGGGGTAGATGTTCCATTTCGAGGGGCTGTCTTGGTGCTTTTCCATGATCTTTTTGAGCGTCTTGGCGGTGACTTTGCGGTCGTCGAGGTCGAGGCTGTCAAGGAACTGACGGGTGCGCACACGGTCTTCGGCCAACCAGCCTCGCAAGGTAGGCATGTCGTGGGTGCCAGTGGTGTAGACACAGTTCTCGGGCAGGTCCTCGGTCTGCACGAATGGATGGCCAAACACCTTGGGCATGCGCTGCACTTCCAGGCTCATGATGCCCAGCTCCTGCATCACTTCAGGCACGCAGGCGGGAATCATGCCGAGGTCTTCGCCGCAGGCAACCATTGGAGTCGCATTGACCAAAGCAGGCAATTTCTCCAAGGCTTTCTGTTTCCAGAACTCGTTATGGCGATGGAAATAAAAGTCCTCGTAGATGCCATCGATGGCTTGTTTTTGCTCCTCACTGAGCGTTTGATAGACTTTGGTTTTGTGCAGTTCGATGCGCGGGATGTATTTGTCTTTCTCGTTCGGTGCAGGGATAAAAAGGGTGTCAACACCTTTCTTCACATGCTTGCTTTTGACGAAATGAAAGCCTTGGCCTTCGATTTCTTTTGCGCTTAAGGGCAGGGCAGGAGAAAAGTGTCCCAGTAGCCCTGATTTGGCTGTCTTTGGGATCTCCCAGATGCGGAAGAAACCCAAGATATGGTCGATGCGGTAAGCGTCGAAATAGCGAGCCATCACTTGCAGGCGGCGTTGCCACCAGGCGTAGCCGTCCTTGGCCATTGCCTCCCAGTTGTAGGACGGGAAGCCCCAGTTTTGTCCTTCTGCAGAGAAGTCATCGGGTGGGGCGCCCACTTGCACATCGAGGTTGAACAAATCGGGATGCGATTTTACGTCCACTCCAGAGGGGTTCACGCCGATGGGGATGTCACCTTTCAGCAGCAGGCTCTTGTCGTGCAAGGCCTTGACGGCCTCGCGCAGTTGTTTGTCGCAGTGATATTGCAGGAAGAGGTGGATCTCCGTGCTGTTGCCATCTCGCTCGGCGCAATATTGGGCATAGTCGAGGAGCCAATCTTCGTTTTCCTTGACGAATTGTTGGTATTCAGCGGTGCCTTTCAGCGATTCCCATTGCTGCTCAAAGGCGATTTGGAAATACTTCCATTTGGCTTTCAGTACCTTGGGGTAATCGACGAAATCGGTTTTGTTGAGCAAAGTCCTTGCTCGTTTGAAAGCCGTTTCTTCTTTGATTCCTAATGCGTTGAGGTTCAGGTAAATCGGGTTCAATGCAAATGCCGAAATGGCATTATAAGGATAGGAATCGCCCCAGTCGTAATGTGCTGTTGTGTCGTTGATGGGCAGGATTTGTATGATTTTCATGCCATTGGCCACGCACCAGTCGCCCAATTTTGGCAGGTCGGCATATTCCCCGATGCCGAAATCGTTTTCTGTGCGCAGGCTGAACAACGGCACGGCCACGCCTTTCATGGTCTGCCGTTTGGTGAGGCCAAACCAATCCCAGACGCGGTCTTTGCCATCGGGCAGGATGCGGTTGGGACCGTCTTCCCAACGGATTTGGCCGTTTTCGCGGATGAAATATTTGTATTCCGTGGTCTGTAGAGACGCACGGCGGTGCGTCTCTACAGAAACCGACCAAATCCCAGGTCCCACATATTCCATAGGAACGGCCTTGTTAGGATTCCAATTGCCTAATTCTGGGGTGTTTCCCGTGAGGAACAATTCCTCGCCCCAGCGGCTGTCGTATCGTAATCTGAATAGGGTTTTCATGCCGCAAAGGTATGGATTTTATTCTATCTTCACTCGGCTAATCACCCCGCGGTTGCTCCCCGAATCATAAAACACGCTGTAGGCATAGCCGCCATGCACCTTGAATACCCTTGGAAAAATCTTTTTGCTGGCCTTTTGTCCCATGCCGACTGTGCCTGCTTCAGGGTTGTAGAGGCCGATGTAACTCATCCCGTCTTTCTCAAACAAACCATATACCTTGCCCTTGGCCTTGTCGATGAGGAACTCATTCTTGAAAAACTTCTCTCCCGAAGTGATTTTCATTTGCTGTCTTTTCGCCACTTTGAAGTCGGGGCCGATTTCCACGATTTCGCGGTTGTCAAGACCAACGAATTGAAGCAAACCATTGACTTTCAAGGGGACAATCTGGAGCTCCTTTTTGGCCATCATGGAACAATACCATTGTATCATTCCAAGCAAGGTTGGGGTTTCTGCCAAGCGAACCAGATTTCCGTCCCAAGTTCCTTCGTTGATGAGGTCGATGCCTGGACTTCCTCGTTCCGCTTTTTTGATGCGAATGGAAGTTATGCTTTCTCCTTCGCGTACTGGATTCCTGTCCCCGTTCTCTTCATAGAAGGACTCGAGGGTGAAGTTTTCCGCCATCGCCTGATGGTATTCGTTTTGAATCTTCATCCATTGCGACTGGCAGGCACGATAGCCGAGGGTGTCGATGAAACTGCATAAATATTGGGGCTTCTCCATCGTGCCGTCTTTCTTCACGTAAAAGAAATCCTGGCTCTTGCCATGGTTGTATTTGAGCCAGTAAATACCCCTGTCATTTATAATGGTCTTGACGATGTATGCACCGTTGTACTCGCATACGATTTTCAACAGTTTGTTGCGGTAATCATCGCGCGAGAAGGTGGAAACAGGCAAAATGCCCTGTTTTTCATCAAGATACACTTGCAGACAACTGTCCTGCCCGACAAGAATGAGGTCATCGAAAGCGTCAATGTGGAGTTTTTCAAAGAGCTGGTCGAAGTCCTTGCGAGCCAGTTCGCCACCTTCAGTGTCAAGAACGACCATTGTGGAGGTCTTGGGCTTGTTTTCGAGCAGGTAGATGTTCCCGTCCAAGAAGGCCATGTCTGTAATGTTACGATTGATTCCTGTTCTGTAAAAATCGCTACTTGCCGTAACGCCTACTTCCTGAAGGTCGTAACTCATCTTGTGCATACGGAAACTGACGTTGATGGAATCGCGCTGCAACATCTTTGGCGTGAGGCTCACCACCGTATCCTGATAGCCGATGCACGAATAATAAAAGTTGACGGTCTCCGAGCGGTCGTAAAGCGGCAGATCGTAATGCCCTTTAGCATCGGTGCTGGTGCCGTAAGGCGTGTTCACGATGCTGATGTTCACGTTTTCCACACCGAGGTTGCCGTAAACTGTGGTTTTGGTTTGGGCAAAAAGCGAAGAAGCAAAGAATAGCAATAGCAAAGCAAAAACAGAGTTCTTTTTCATAACGCACTCATTTTACGGTGATTGTAGCATATTTATATTCCTTCCCGTCATCAAACCGCAACAAATACTCGCCCTTGTAAAGTGCCAACTTAAACTCACTCTCGTCCTTGCCGTACATATACTGGTCGATGGGTACGCATAGTTCGCCTTCCGATTTCAGGAATGCGCTCACGCAGCCTTCGGGGAAGCCGTTCTTTTTGATAAATCGGCGGTCGATGGTGTAGAGTACCTTACCGTTGTAAAGTTTCCAGTCGGGTATGTTGTCCTCGATGAAGCGCGTGCGCGGCAGGCAGCAGGTGGCATCCATGCCTGAGGTGCATGGGTAAATATGCTTCACCGTGTCATAAAGAAGGATAGGCTCGCGGTTGGGCATCGCATCAATCAAGTCGTAATAAACGGTTTGCAAGGAATCGGTTTCGCCGTATGGGTCGTCGAAAAATGTGCATTGCAACGTAAACGGGTCGATGCCGGACTGTTCCTTGAAATATCTACCCATCGTGTACCATCCGTTGCGGTCGGCGATATGCCCGAAGCCGCCTAAAAGCAGGAATTTTGCTTCAGGGTCTTGGCTGATGATTCTTTCGACAAGGTTTTTGGCTTCGTTCACCTCACGGTCAACGCCGAAGCCGTCGCCTTCATAAGGCACGAGCGTATAGCCCAAATTGAGCGCGGTCCTGAGCATATCGCCATAGACAGGCTCGTCGCTGTAGAACCCCGTTTCGCCCCAAAGCACCGTGCGCCTCTCGTTGAGCAAGGAATCCTTTGCAAACAGGGTCTCGGCGGCGAGATAACGGTAGCCGTTTTCATAGCATTTCTCTAACCAGCTGATAACGAAAGCCCTATTATGTGGGTTAAAGTGCCTCTCGTTCATCATAATGACGCGGTTGTTCGCGATGATGCTGTCCATCGTTTCCGACAAGGGGATGGCTTTCACATCCTTAAAACTATTTTTGAATCTCATATTGTCGAGGAATTGTGTCCCGCAAGCCTCGGCTTCGCGCCTTGCCTCCTTGTATCGCCCAACGCGGGAATACAAGATGGCTAACAAGTCGTGATAGGAATGTTCAAACTTCGAGCCGATAAAGGTGCTGTCCATATCGAGCAGTTTGATAAGCGAGCGGTAGCCGTAGCCATCTTCTTTAGCCACTTGGTAAGGATTGGGCTGTTCGTTTTGCGCCACGGCGCTTTGGAATGAGAGTGCCGCCAAAAGCACAACAAGGTAAATTTTCTTCATAAAGCGTGAATTTTAATCGTTTAACAAGCTGATTTAACGGTTGAAACGCTGCAAAAATCATGCCGATTATTTTGTTATAACATTGAAAATCAAAATATTATAGTTTTTCCTAATCCACCCTCAGCTGATACAGCGCCTTCCTTTTATTAATCCCCGTTGGGTAAATGAAATACAAAACACCGTCGTGAATGCGAAGGTTTTGCGCGAAGGGATAGCCGCTGAGGTCCATTACGGAGGTGACGGTGCCGGTCTTTAGGTCGATGCGCTTCAGGGTGTAAATGCCGTCGGTGACGAAAAAGGTGTAGAATTCCTTCCGCGCCGCGTCCATCATCATCTTTTGCTTCCAGCGGCGGTCGGGCACCATCTTGCCGTTCCATTTGCGGTATTCGTGGAAGGTGAGGGGATAGCGTTCCAATTTGTTGCCTTCTTTGTCAAGTACGAGGGTCTCGCGGTCGGTGTAGGCAAAGATGTAGAACTTGTCGTTGATGGCATAGATTGGGTTATAGATGGGGTCAGTCACCCAAAAGTTGTCGCCGATGCCGCCCGTGTGCAGGAGCAACCAAATGTCGTCGCGGGCTTCCTCATCCACGATGTAATGGAGCGGTTCTGGCTCTTTGTCGCTGCCCAAACGATGGCGGTAATAGCCCATTTCCTTGTTGTAATAAAAGTATCGCCCCGTGATGTAAACGCTGTCGATGGCGGCCAAAATCGGGGAGAATTTGTCTTGGAAAGTCTTGCGCGACATGGAGTTATAGAAATTCATCATGCCTTTCTTCCCGTTGCCGAAATCGATGAACCCGATTTGGCTGGCTTGGTAGTCGTTGAGGGCATAAATGTCGCCGAAAGCGTCTTTGTTGAGGCGTTTGTAGCGCGACGAAATCGGCAGTTCGTGTAGCGTGTCCCCGTCGAAGGAGAGGTGGAGCAAAGTGGAGTTGCGGCGACGGTAGACAATCAGATAGATGCCGTCCTCTCGAATCGTGTAGTCGATGACGCTCATCACGGGATTGTCGAAGGCGATGTGCGGCGCGTTGGCGGTCACCGTCACCTCAAGCAGTTCGTGGCTCCTGGTTTTCATCCTGACGGTGAGGTTCTTGCCGTTGATGTCTTTTTCTTTGATGGTGTAATAGGTCGGCTCAAAGACCATGTGTGCGAAGCGTAGTTTCATGCCTTCCTTGGCAAAGCCGTAAGTGAAACGCCCTTGCTCGTCGGTCACCGAAACGAGCAAAGAATCGTGCACATACACGCTCACGTTTTCGATGACTTTGCCGTTCTCGTCCTTGCAGTAGCCTTGGATGATGGCGCGTTCTTGGGCTGTAGCATGATGGATAAAACCCAGGCCGAAAAGTAGCAACAACAGGGTGGACTTCTTCATGATCCGGTGCCTTTTTGAATGGTTTGACAAGCAAAAGTAGAAAAAAAACCATTATTTTTTTATTTTTGCACCATAAATCCCAAAGGCTATGACCTCGTTCGATTTCTTCAATATCATCCGCTCTATCCCGAAGACGCTGCGCTTCAACCTGCATTATTTCCCGCTGAAGACGGCTTTGAAGCTGCCTGTGGTGGTGTCGCACCGCACTTATCTACGCGAGCTACACGGCAAGGTGGAGCTTCCCGAAAAGGTAGAGCGTGCAATGATAAAAATCGGCTTCGGTGATGTGGGCCATTACGACCGCAAGCGTTCGCGTGGCATTTGGCAGGTGAGCGGCACGGTCAGCTTTGGCGGCAAGGCGAGCATCGGGCATGGCTCGAAGCTTTCGGTGCGGGGTAACCTGAGCTTTGGCGATGGTTTCAACATGACGGCGGAGAGTACCATCGTCTGCGCCAAGGAAATCCGTTTTGGCCGCGACTGCCTGCTGAGTTGGGACATCCTCGTGATGGACACCGACGAACATCCTTTATTTAATAAAGAAAACGAACGCATCAATCCCGACAAGGCCATCCAGGTGGGTGACCATGTGTGGATTGGATGCAAATGTGTATTATTGAAAGGTGCCGAGGTGCCCGACAACACGGTTGTGGCGGCAGGCACGCTGCTGACATCGTCCTTCAGCGGCGAGCATCAGGTCATTGGCGGCAATCCACCGTCAGCCCTAAAAAATGATGTTCGTTGGGAACATTAAAGCGAGTCAATTACCGTACAAAGGTTTTCGAAAATCTGTGGAATTTCACCTACGCCGTTCACCGGATGCAGGTTGTCTTTGCCTTCGTAAAAGTCGAGCACGGGGCGTGTCTTGGCCTCATATTCCACAAAACGGTGCTTGATGGAATCGAGATTGTCATCGGCGCGACCACTAGTCTTGCCACGCTCCAACATGCGCTCGATGAGGAGTTCCTCTGGCACTTCGAGGCTCAATACGCCTGTCAGCGACATGCCGAATTTCTCCATCATCTCGTCCAGGATCTCGGCTTGGCGCACAGTGCGCGGATAGCCGTCGAAGAGGAAACCGGCCGAGTCCATGTTCTCGGAGAGTTTCTTCTCGATGATCTTGGCCACGATCTCGTCGGAGACGAGGTTGCCTTGGCTGATGATTTCCTTCACTTGCAAGCCCAACTCACTCTCGGCAGCGATTTCCTCGCGGAGGATTTCGCCAGTGGAGATATAGGTCAGGTTGTATTTCTCACGCAGAAACTGTGATTGCGTTCCTTTGCCTGCCCCGGGAGGGCCAAAAAGTACGATGTTTAGCATGTTCAATTATTTAAAGATTTCTAGTTTTATTAGTTTCCCTGCGGGAATGGAGTTTGTTGTTTTTGTTACCAGCGGCGGTATGAACCAGTTACCAACTTGAAGCAGTTTTATCCGCCGCATATAAACTTAATCTTTTTCTCCATTCCCCGTAGGGGAATCTATTGTCATTTTTCGATTATCTTATAAATATCAGGTAAATTGCGTCCTTGCTGGTCATAATCCAGTCCGTAGCCAACGATGAACTCGTTGTCGATATTCATGCCCTTGTAGTCGATAGGATAATCGTATTTGAAGTTGTTGGGCTTGAAGAACATCGTGGCCACACGAACGTCGGCGGCCTTCAGGTCGCGGAGCTTCTTGATGGTGTAGCGCATGGTGTGGCCTGTGTCGACGATGTCTTCCACGACGACCACATGGCGACCTTCAAGCGAATGGTCAAGGCCTATGAGCTCGCGCACGACGCTGGTGCTTTCGGTACCGGCATAGGAGGTGAGTTTGACGAAACTGATCTCGCAGGGGATGGTGATGCGCTTGAACAACTCGGAGGCAAACATGAAGGCGCCGTTGAGCACTACGAGAAACATGGGGTTCTGTCCCTCCAAGTCCTTGTTGATTTGATCGGCCACTTTCTGTACGTTGGCTTCGATTTTTTCCTGGGGAATGTACAGCTCAAATTCCTTGTCTAATACTTTTACCGTTTTCATTTTCAAAGGATTGTTGTTTGTGTGCCCTCTTGACTTAGGCGATACAAATATACAAAATGCTGTCGTTATATCATCTGGACCTGAAAAAAAACTATCTTTGCCTCAAATTTCTACAAAAATGAAGCCAATAGTAAGCATCATCATGGGAAGCACTTCCGACCTTCCCGTTCTCGAAAAAGCCGCACAGTTTTTCGATGAGATGGAGATTCCGTTTGAGATGAACGCCCTTAGCGCTCATCGCACCCCGCAAGAGGTCGAAACCTTTGCCCGCGAGGCCCAAGGCCGCGGTATTAAGGTCATCATTGCTGCCGCCGGCATGGCTGCCGCCTTGCCTGGCGTGATTGCCGCCAACAC
>JBGUNT010000022.1:0-20737 GCA_045117495.1 Candidatus Limimorpha sp.
GGCAATGGCCATGTCCCTGATGGCCTGCCGTTGTTCGCCGCTATAGTTGTCGAGTAATGGCCATGTGAGCGTGCGGGGGTGGGCAACGATGCTGTCGGCATTAGCTTGTTGCAGTTTTATGTCAGGGTTACCAGAGCTTAGGCTGCTGTAGTTGGACCAACGGTGGGAGAAACTCTTTACATAGGATGTTTGTTTTGCCTCATACCGGCGTTCCAAGGAATCGAGCGAACGTGAAAGCTGCCGGATGTTCATCATCTGTTGGTACGACTTGTACATCTCCTCGTTGGAGCGGGTCATGTCGAAGTCTTTCAGACTGAACTTGATCTGTTCCTGCTTGAATGACATCCTTTCGAAAGGGCGCGTTTTCTTGTAGTCTTCAACATTTGTGATGTCGGTGTAGTTGTAACCATTGTACAGGGTGAAGAGGATGTTACGCTGGTTCGGGCTGAGTGCCATCATGCCTGAGTCGGCCGACATGATTTTCGTGTTGCCCATGCGGTCGGAATGGTCGTAGATCTTCACGCCATAGATGTGACTGCCGTCTTCGCCTTTTTTGTCCACATAGATGACATAATCGGAAAGGTCGCGGTAAAACACGCCTTCCTTGATGTTGAAAGCGAGTTTCTTGCGCTGCACGTCAAACAAAAGGGTCTTGCCTTTCAGGTTGGCGACCGGAATCACGCTATTGGAAAAGATGAAGGCCAGTCCGCTGAGCAACAATGAGAAGAACATCAAGGGGCGCATGACCTTCCACATGGAGATGCCGGAAGCTTTCATGGCTACCAGCTCGTAATGCTCGCCGAAGTTGCCAAAACACATCAGGGATGCCAACAGCAAGGCCAAAGGCAAGGCCATAGGGACAAAAGTGATGGACATGTAGAAGAACAATTCCCCTAAGACCTTCAATTCTAATCCTTTACCGACAAGGTCGTCGACATACAGCCATAGAAATTGCATGAGCAGGATGAAGATCACGATAAAGAACGTGAACAAGAAAGTGCCCAGGAAGGATTTGACGATATAGCGGTAAAGTTTCTTCACAATTGTAATAACGCTGCAAATTTAGAAAAATTCTATCTTTGCAGAAAAAATCACAAAGAAGTTAGTCATGGAAAACAAGGATTTTTTCAAAGGGGTCAATCTGGCCATCACGGTGAGCGCCAAGGATGGCGAGATTCTTTATCAAAACGACAGTTCCATCGAGGTGAACGGCGATGCTCGAGGCCGCGACTTGATGAAATGCCATAACGAACGTTCGCAGCAGATCATCCGACATCTTTTGGACGATGCCGCCACCAATGTCTACACGATTTCGAAGAAGGGTAAGAAGAAATTGATCTACCAGACACCTTGGTATGAGGATGATGCCAAGCAGGTGGTTGGAGGGCTTGTCGAGTTTTCCATCATCCTGCCCGAGGAGATGCCGCATTATGACCGCGGATAAAGAAAAAGGGCGCCAACCGGCGCCCTTTTTTCTGTTCAAGTGAC
The DNA here is from genome assembly GCA_045117495.1 of Candidatus Limimorpha sp. Lineage (GTDB taxonomy): Bacteria > Bacteroidota > Bacteroidia > Bacteroidales > F082 > Limimorpha. The sequence continues at coordinate 1,489 of JBGUNT010000022.1, forward strand.
TTTATTTCGTCACAAGGTTGTAGGTGTCTTGCGCTATGACGAATTCTTCGTCTGTCGGGTACACCACTACGGTGACCTTTGAGTTGGGCGTGGAGATGACGCCGGCATCACCGATGGTCTCCTTGTTCAGTTGACGGTCGTATTCGATGCCGAGGCCCTCCATGTTTTCGAGGATGGCTTCGCGCATGAACCAGGCGTTCTCGCCAATGCCGCCCGTCATGACGATGACATCGGCGCCGTTCATCACGGCCATGTAGGCTCCGATGTATTTCTTCACACGGTGGGCGAACATGTTGAAAGCGTAAGTGCAGCGTTCATCACCTTCTTCCTTGCCGGCGCGCACGTCGCGCATGTCTTGTTTGCCACCTGTGATGCCCACGAGGCCCGATTTCTTATTGACCAACGTGTTCATTTCCTTGGTGTTGTAGCCTTCCTTGTCCATGATGTACATGAAAGCACCCAAATCGAGGTCTCCGGTGCGGCTTCCCATGACGAGGCCTTCCACGGGCGTGAAGCCCATCGAGGTCTCCACTGACTTGCCGTATTCGACGGCAGCGATGGAGGCGCCGCTTCCGAGGTGGCATGTCACAATCTTCGTCTTCTTCCAATCTTTGCCTACGAAGGCAGCGGCCTTCTCGGCCACGTATTTGTGGCTTGTGCCATGGAAGCCGTAACGGCGCACACGGTACTTGTCATAATACTCGTAAGGCAGAGCGTATAGGTATGCCTCGGGCGGCATGGTGCTGTGGAACGAAGTGTCGAACACGGCAGCCATCGGAATGCCTGGGAGCACTTCTTCCATGGCGTGGATGCCTTGCAGGCTGCCTGGGTTGTGAAGCGGGGCGAGGTCGCAAAGGTCTTCGATGCCCTTAATGACTTGGTTGTCGATGAGGACGCTCTTGGTGAACTTCTCGCCGCCATGGGCTACTCGATGACCGACGGCGTTGATTTCCTTCAGGTCCTTGATGACGCCCATCTTCGGGTCGACCAAAGCCTTCAGCACCAACTTGATGCCTTCGGTGTGGTTCGGGATAGGAAGTTGTTCGTAATATTTTTCGCCGTTGTATTTGTGGGTAAACTCACCCATTTCGAGGCCGATGCGTTCAAGCAGGCCTTTGGCCAACAGGCGCGATGAATTGGCGTTTTCCATTTCCAGCAGCTGGTACTTGATGGAGGAGCTGCCGCAGTTGAGGACTAATATCTTCATGGTTATTTCTGTTTTTGTGCAATTGCTTGGTTACAGGTGATGGCTACCAGTTTGTAGACGTCGTCGATGGAGCAGCCACGGCTGAGGTCGTTACAGGGCTTGGCGAGACCTTGCAACACGGGTCCGACGGCTTCGGCGCCTGCCAGACGTTGGACGAGCTTGTAGGCGATGTTGCCCACTTCGAGGCAGGGGAATACGAGCGTGTTGGCTTTGCCTGCTACGGGGCTGCCTGGGGCTTTGCTGGCACCCACCGAAGGCACGATGGCGGCATCGGCCTGCAGCTCACCGTCAAGCACGAGGTCGGGACGACGTTCCTTGGCGATGCGGGTGGCTTCGATGACCTTGTCGACCACCTCGTGTTTGGCACTGCCCTTGGTAGAGAAGCTTAGGATGGCAGTGATGGGGTCGATCTTGGCGATGGCTTTAGCCGTGTCGGCGGTGCAGATGGCGATTTCGGCCAGTTGCTCAGCCGTTGGCATGGGTGTGACGGCACAGTCGGCGAAGACCATGCGACCGTTGGTGCCGTAGGGGCATCCCTCGGGCAGGAACATCGTGAAGGCGCCGCTGACGCAGGTCACGCCGGGCACCGTCTTGATGATCTGCAAGGCGGGACGGAGCATGTCGCCTGTGGTGCTACGGGCACCGCTGACGAGGCCATCGGCTTCTCCGGCCTTGACCATCAGGATGCCGAGGTACATGAAGTTCTGGGCCAGGTCTTTGGCTTGCTCAGGCGTCATGCCCTTGGCTTTACGTAACTCGTAGAGCATGTCGGCATACTTCTGTGTGTCGGGATTGTTCTTGGGGTCGACGATGCGGGCTTTGTCGATGTTCTTGAGACCGAACTCAGCGGTCATCTCCTTGATTTTTTCGGCAGGACCGATAAGGATGATGTCGGCAACGCCATCGGCAAGAAGGCGATCGGCGGCTTTCAGGGTGCGAGGCTCGTCACCCTCGGGGAGCACAATGCGCTGCTTGTTGGCTTGGGCATTGGCAATAATTTCTTGCATTAAATCCATTTTATTCAGTTTGATGTTAATAGTTGTCTGTCGCTCTGTTGGAAATTGAAATGCAAAGTTAAGAAGTTTTTGTGTCGATTTGCAAATAATCCATTATTTTTGCAGCGTAATTTGAAAGAAACCCATGCCGGATTATCCGTACATATCCTATCAGAATCCCTTCCAAGCGCCGCTCCCCAATACTGATACCGTCGCTTTGGCTGACACGATCCGATGTGATAGTGTGGTGCCCAGCTTCATCACCTCGGGCTTCAACGGCTACATTACCCCCTTGCCAAGGGTGACTTATGATGTTTTGGTAGGGTGGAACCTGCTTGCGATAGGAATCATCCTGCTGCTGGTGGTGCTGAACAAGCAGCTTTATCCGCGACAATTCCGACAGATTCTGAGTGTCCCGGGTGGTGTTGCCCACACTAACCAGCTGTTGCGTGAATGGACTCCCACCAAGAGTTTCCTTGGTGTTTCTTTTATCATGGCCTATGTCGTTATCATAGCCTTGTTTTTGCAAAAGTCATGCGTGGTTTTTTCGCGTGATGTAGGACAATACAACAGCATCAAGGTGTTCGGCATCCTCTTGTTTGCGGTTGGGATTTGGGTGTTGCTACGTTTTTCCACTTTACGTTTGGTGAATTGGCTTTTTGAAGCCAAGGATACCGTCGACCGTCAGATGACGGTACAGTTTTCCATCTCCACACTCTGCCTTATTGCCATGCTGCCCGTGCTTTTGCTTTTGTTGTACAATCCTTACACGGCCTTCGTTTGGGTGGGTGTTGGCATCCTGGTTTTGGCCGCTTTGTTGCGGTTTGTTTTTGAATTTTTAGAGACAAGAGTTAACACAAAAATATCTTCATTTTATATTTTTTTGTATTTTTGCGCCCTCGAAATCGCACCGGTTGCCATACTCTTGACGACAGGCCTTAGGTTCTTTGGTAAGGGTACTGTTTTTTAATGAGTTAAGTAGCCTGTGAGAGGTATGTTTCTAGATTTGATAGTGGTTTTAAAGCGAAGAAAAGCATGAAGATTAAGTCGATTCTGGTATCACAACCACAACCTGCTGACATTTCGAAGACACCGTATGGCGATCTAATGAAGAAATATGGCGTTACGTTCACTTTTGAGAAGTTCATCAAGCTTGATGGAGTGACGGCGAGTGAGCTTCGCCAAGAGCATGTTAAATTGCCTGACTACACGGGCATCATCCTGACAAGCCGTAATGCTGTTGACCATTTCTTTAGGATTGCTAAGGAAATGCGATACAACATTCCCGAAACCTTAAAGTATTTCTGCATCAACGAGTCGACGGCGCTTTATCTCCAGCGTTACGTTCAATATAGGAAACGTAAGGTCTTTTATGGTAACCAGACCATCAACGACCTGATCGACATCATGAAGAAGCATCGCGACGAGAAGTATCTCTACTGCTGTTCCGACATCACCTCCGACAGTACTACCGAAATGCTGACTGCCGCCAAATTGAATTATACCAAAGCCGTGATGTTCAGAACGGTTCCTGCCGACCTCAAGAACATCAAGATTGAGGATTACGATATGCTGGTTTTCTTCAGCCCTGCTGGTATAGTGTCCTTGAAAACGAATTTCCCGGGATTCGTGCAAAAGGACGTGTGCATTGCCGGTTTCGGCGATGCCACTTGTCAAGCCATCGTTGACGCTGGATACGATTTGACTTTCAAGGCTCCTACGGAGACGGCCCCTTCAATGACGATGGCCATCGAGGAGTTCCTTGCTGCCGAAGTGAAAAAGAACCGCAAGAAATAAGCCCTCTCAAAACGTTCTGTCATGACAGCGAAGGAGGGCCTCGCAAAATACGAACGGATCAACAAGGACAAAGACATCGAAACCTTGTTCGATAAAGGCGTGGGCTTCTCCTCATACCCCTATCGCGTCATCTATTTGTTTCATGATTGTGGCGACCGTCCTGTGACCGTCAGGCTGCTGGTTTCCGTTTCAAAGAAACGTTTTCATCACGCCTTTAAGCGGAATCGTGTCAAACGCCTCATACGCGAAGCGTGGCGTAAAAACAAGATTACCTTATATAATATCTGCCAAAAGGATAATATTTCGGTGGATGTGGCGTTAGTCTATACGGCTACGGTCATCCATTCTTTTGATGAAATGTTCAACAAGACGAAAAAAGCCATCCATGAAATTGAAAAAGCTTTTGAAAAGCGTCATAAAACTGCCCGCTAAAGGACTCATCCTGTTAATTAGGTTATATCAGGTCACTTTATCGCCTTTCATAGGACGAAGCTGCAGGTATACACCCACTTGTTCCAATTATGGCATCGAGGCTATCAGCAAATACGGCTTCTTTAAAGGTGGTTGGCTTACTGTCAAGCGTGTGCTGTCATGCAATCCATGGGGCGGTAGTGGCTATGACCCAGTCCCGTAATGCTTGGGGCGGGTTTTTGTATTTTGAAATCTTGAAATAAATAATTGAATATGAAGAAAATATCTCTCCTTACATTGGTTTTGGCGCTGCTGCTGCCTTTGGGTATGATTGCCCAGGAAAAGCAGAATAATTTTGAGATTGCCAAGAGCATCGACATCTATAATAGCCTCATGCGTGAGCTCAACCTCAATTATGTCGATGAAATCAACCCAGGTGAACTCAACGAGGCCGCCATCAAGGCCATGCTTTCTGGTCTTGACCCTTATACTGTTTTCATCCCCGAATCGGATATCGAGAATGCCCGTTTCATGACCACAGGAGAGTATGGCGGTATCGGCGCCTTGATTCAATACGATGGTGAATTCACCCGCATCTCGGAACCTTATTATGGATGGCCGGCCCAAAAAGAGGGGCTGATTGCAGGCGATATCATCCTTTCGGTGAATGGCGTTGACTGCAAGAAGAAAAACACCGCCGAAGTGAGTGAGCTTTTGAAAGGACAGCCTGGAACAGAGGTGACCTTGAAGATACAGCGTTATGGTGCTGACAAACCTATAGAGAAGAAGCTGAAGCGCGAAAAGGTTAAAATCGACAATATCCCGTATTATACCGTTTTCGACAATGGCATCGCCTACCTTTCATTGAGCGGCTTCACCCGTGATGCGGCCAAGGAAATGAAAGAGAAGCTGGTCGCCATGAAGAAAAGCCATAAGCTAAAAGGCTTCATCCTCGACTTGCGCGGTAACGGAGGTGGCTTGATGAACGAGGCGGTCGACATTGTCAATTTGTTTGTTCCCAAAGGCAAACCTGTAGTGTCGATGAAAGGTAAGACCCCGACGGCCTGTAGCGTGCATCCTACCACCAACGACCCTGTCGACCTTGAAATCCCTTTAGCTGTATTGGTGGATGGCAATAGCGCCTCGGCGAGCGAAATCGTGGCAGGTGCCATCCAAGATTACGACCGTGGCGTGATCATCGGCCAGCGCACCTTTGGCAAAGGCTTGGTGCAGAATATCCTTCCGCTGAGTTACAACACCCAAATGAAAGTTACGGTGGCCCATTACTATATCCCCAGCGGCCGTTGCATCCAGGAAATTGATTATTCGCATAAAAAAGACACCACTCAGAAGTTGGATACACTAGGCAAGGCGTTCAAGACGGCTGGCGGTCGCATCGTTTATGAAGGTCATGGCATCACGCCCGATGTGAAAGTGGACCGCAATGTCTACGCTACTGTGACGGCTTATCTGTATGGCAAGAATTATATTTTTGACTACGCCAATAAGTATTATAGCGAGCACAAGAGCATCGACTCGGCCGATCGTTTCCAAATCGATGAAGCCACCTATAAGGATTTCATGCAATTTGTGAAAGACAAGAAGTTCACTTATACCACAGAAAGTGAAAAGGCCATTGAGAAACTCAAGAAAACCGCCAAACAAGAAGGCTATCTCGACAAGATTAAACCGCAAATCGATTTGTTGGAGAAGAATTTGGCTGCAGAAAAGGACAACGACTTGCTCAATAATCGCAAAGATATCGAAGAGCTGTTGCGCTCTGAGATCGTCGGACGCTATTATTATCAGAAGGGTAGGATCGTTGCTTCTTTGCAGAACGATCCCGATTTGGAGCGGGCGTTTGAGATTTTGTTGAATACAAAAGGGGAAGACGAGTACCATAAAATATTGAGTGGCAAGTGATGACATTAAAGGCTTCCATACGGCCCTATCTGAATCAGGCCTACCTTTTGGGTCTGCTGATGATGGCTGTAGGCCTTACCTTGTCGCCATTCCTGATGGGCCTGTCACAGTTTTGGCTCGCCGGCGTCTGGATCATTGATGGTGTTTGCACAAAATCATTCCGAAGCAAGCTCTCCAGTTTTGTGCACAATAAGATAGCCATCCTATTGGTCTCCTTTTATCTACTGCATGTTGTGGGTCTGCTTTATACCAGCGATTTTCAGTATGCCTTGAGGGACTTGCGTGTCAAATTGCCCATTTTGGTCTTGCCTTTCATCCTTTCGTCAATGCCGCCCCTTGACCGCAAGCGCGTCAATCTGGTGATGCTTGTTTACGTGCTTTCGGTGTTTGTGGCCACGCAGTTCAGTTTCTTTACCTATATAAGAAAAGATTATGAAGACGTGCGCGAGATATCGCATTTTATTAGCCATATCCGTTTCTGCCTGAATATCGTGTTTAGTATGGCGATTATCGGATATTATCTTTATAGGGACCGCATACCCAAAACGAAAGGCGTACCAGCATTTGGCGTGAAAGTCGCATTGGATAGTTTCCTGAAATGGTTTTTGCTGTTTTGGTTTGCCTATCAGATTTATATCTTTGAGTCGTTGTCTGGTTATATCATTCTTGTCGCTGTCGTCTTTGTCTCTGGCTTTTATGCCGCATGGCGATGGAAAAAGGGTCGTGGTTGGCATGTTGCCATGGTTGTCGTCACTGTGGCTATCCTGGCATTGGGAGTGGGGCTCGTGTCGCATTTTCTGAAGCCACTGCTGAAGGTGGAAACGGTGGATTTCGCCACTTTGGACAAAAAAACCGCATCGGGCAACTACTATTGGCATGACACGGTCTACAATCCCATCGAGGACGGCAGGTATGTGGGGCTTTATTATTGCAAGAAAGAGCTTTATGAGACATGGCCGCAGCGTAGTGACTTGCCCTTGGACGGCAAGGCATTGAATGGACAACGGTTGGAACCCACTTTGGCGCGATACCTTACCTCCAAAGGGTTGCGCAAGGATGCCGAAGGTGTCATGGCACTCAGCGAGGAAGACATAAGGAACATAGAAAAAGGAGAAGCTAACTATAACAACTGGCTTCACCCTGGACTGCGAGCACGCCTTTCTTCAACCTTGTTTGAATATAGCAAGTATCGTCGTTATAACAACCCTAACGGGGGGTCCGTGTCGCAACGTATCGAGTTCACCAGGGCGTCATTGCACATTGTCAAACATCATTGGCTTTTTGGTGTAGGTACGGGCGATGTGCCTCAGGCTTTTGCCCAAGCATACGAAGAAATCAATTCTCCGTTGAATAAGGACTCTCGTTTTAGGGCACACAACCAGTATCTTGCCATAGCAGTGGCTTTTGGCTTGGTGGGTTTGTCGCTATTGTTGCTCGTACTGTTTTACCCGTGGTTGTCTTCTCGAAAGTATAGGTCGTATTTGATCACGGTTTTCATATGTATCATGGCCTTGTCGATGTTTCCTGAAGATACACTTGAAACCCAGGCAGGAGCTTCGTTGTTTGCATTTTTCTATGCGTTCCTATTCTTTGTCTATCCTAGTTCTGGAGAAGGAAGCATTGAAATGGAAGAAACTAAAAAGAAATAATATGAGAAAGGATCAATTTGTTTGCCCCTACATTGTTTGTGACGACCCCAAGGAGCTGGACCCCAAGGATGCAGAGCTGTTATGCCAAGCTCATGAGGCGGCCAAAAATGCCTATGCACCTTATTCCAAGTTCAATGTTGGTGCGGCAGTGCGTCTGGCCAATGGCGTTGTCGTTTTAGGCAACAATGTGGAGAATGCTGCCTATCCCAGCGGCTTGTGCGCCGAACGCGTGGCGATGTTCGCTGCCATGGCGCAATATCCGGGCGTGGCGTTTGAGGCGTTGGCGGTTACGGCTTATTCGGCGTCGAAACACATTGACGAACCTGTCGCTCCCTGCGGAGCCTGTCGGCAGGTGATGGTAGAGGCGGAGCATGTGTCGAAACGGCCTTTAAGGGTGCTGTGCCAAGGCGAGACAGGCCCCATCATGGTGTTTGATGGCGTGGAGTCGCTGATGCCTTTCGTGTTCTTGGAGAAGTTCCTGTAGTTTACGCAAAGGTAAACAAGAGGTTGCCAAAAAAGTTCCACAGCGTGGCGAAACCGATGGCGAAAACCTTGCTGAGGTAGAAATTCCATTTCAGTTTGCCGTTGAGCAGATACACGGTCAAAGTGTCGATACCCAAGCCTACTAGTGAAATGAAAAAGTATTTGGCATATTCGGTGCCAATCTGAGGATTGTCGCTTTGGAATGTCCAAAGCCGGTTTAGGATGTAATTGGTGGTGGCAGCGAAGACAAAGCCTAGGATGTTACTAAGGTACTTGTTCCATTTGAGCCATTCCTTGCAGACATAGGTGATGCCAAAGTTGACGAACACGCCCGAGAAGCCCACCACGCCGAATTTTAGGAACTTCAGCAGGAACTCACGGGTTAAGGCAATCTGTATGGCATTCATTTCTTTTCTTTGTCTTTCACCTTGCAAAAATAGGTAATAATTGAAACACTTCATATAGTCGAATCTAAAGATTTCCCTACCTTTGCGCAAATTTTCGACGATGAACGACGTTAAGCATATTTGCATAGAAGAATATGACTATCCTTTGCCAGAGGAACGCATTGCCAAATATCCTTTGGCCGAGCGCGATGCTTCAAAGCTTTTAGTGTTGAAAGACAATAAGATAGCAGAATCCCAATTTAAGTACATAGGTGGTTTTCTCCCTGATGGAGCCCTTTTGGTATTCAACGAGACAAAGGTGATTCGGGCTCGTTTGCAATTTCACAAGGTTACGGGATCGCGTATTGAGGTGTTTTGCCTTGAGCCCGATGGGGATTATCAGGTGGCTTTTGCGGCAGCCTCTCCTGTACGATGGAAGTGCTTGATTGGCAATTCGAAGCGATGGAAAGAAGGGAAGCTTTCGATGGAACTCGTGGCAGGAGGTGCGCAGGTAACCCTTTACGCGGAACGTCTGTCGCAAAACGACCAATATGCCGAAATCGAGTTCTCATGGACACCTTTGACAATTCCGTTTGCCACTGTCCTCGAGGCTGCCGGCGAGATTCCTTTGCCGCCCTATCTTCACCGTGATGCTGAGCCCGAGGATCGCGACCGGTATCAGACTGTATTTGCCCGTTACGATGGCTCAGTGGCTGCTCCTACAGCAGGCCTGCATTTTACAAGACCTCTGATGGAAGCCCTTCGTGAACAAGGTTTTGACTTCGATGAGGTGACGCTACACGTGGGCGCTGGAACCTTCCGCCCGGTGGCTACCGACACCATCGGAGAACATGCCATGCATTCGGAGACCATCATCGTGCGCAAGTCATTGATACAAAATCTGATTGACCATGAAGGGAAACCCGTCGTTCCCGTGGGCACCACTAGCACGCGCACCTTGGAAAGCCTCTATTGGATTGGCATGATGCTGAAAGAACAAGGCCTTGCTCTCCGTCCTTTGCATGTTGAACAATGGTATCCATACGAAGCGCATGAAGCTTTGAAGACATCGGAATCCTTGCAGCTGATATTGGATTATCTCGACAAACATGACTTGACCCGTCTCGAGGCCAGCACTGCCTTGATGATAGCGCCTTCCTACAAAATGCATGTCATCACTGGGCTGATTACCAATTTCCACCAACCGAAGAGCACCTTGCTTCTGTTGGTCTCAGCACTCATCGGAGAGCGTTGGAAGGAATGCTATCGCTTTGCTCTCGATCATGATTTCCGATTCTTGAGCTATGGCGACAGCTGTCTTTTCCTTCCATAAGCCCTTTTGCTCCTTTTCCCTTCGGCGGATAAAATTAGTACGATTATTTACTGTAATAACATTTACTTTTTTTATTTTTGCGGGGCATAAAAAGATAAGTCTATGATTTTTACCGCTACTAAATACCAACTTAAGACTGTTGCCACAGGCAGAGTTTTCGATGACGAAGGTTGGACTTTGGACGACAAGGAATGTCCCACGCCAAGCATGGTGCGTCCTGTCTATGAAAACAAACAGCTCGATGTTAAGGAAGGGGCTTGCTTGGGTTTGTACCGTTATGCCGACTGGTTGCCTATCAAGACCATGTTGAACCATCCTTCTGAGCCTATTACCTATAAGAGCGAGGGACTTGCTCGTCGTCTCGGCCTGCGGAATCTTTATATTACCTTTAACGGTTGGTGGCCAGAACGTGGCGCCAAGATGACGACCTGCTCCTTTAAAGAGATGGAAGCTTTCTCGGTTTGTGCCCGTTTAGGCGAGGAGCAGAGGAACAAGGTTCTTGTTGTGGCATCGGCAGGTAATACCGCGCGTGCCTTTGCCAAGGTGTGCTCCGACAATGGCATCAAGTTGCTGCTTTGTGTGCCGCAAGACAATATCAAGGCCTTGTGGTTCGATAAACCTTTGAATCCATGTGTGAAACTCATCACTACCGAATCGGGCAGTGATTATTTTGATGCCATCAACCTTTCGAATGTGGTCTGTGAGTTGGATGGTTACCTTGCCGAAGGCGGTGCCAAGAACATCGCCCGGCGCGACGGCATGGGTACCACGATGATGTCGGCCACCACTTTCATCGGCCGCACGCCTGATTTCTACTTCCAGGCTGTTGGTAGTGGCACGGGTGCCATCGCGGCATGGGAGGCCAACTTGCGTTTCATCGAGGATGGGCGCTTTGGTGCCAACAAAGCCCGTCTGATGGTCTCACAAAACAAGCCTTTCCTGCCTATGTATGAGGCTTGGAAGGCTGACTCAAGGGCACTTTTGCCATACGATGCTGATCAGGCCCGCAAGGATGCAGCGGAGATTTGCGCTCCGGTGCTGTCCAATCGCAAGCCGCCTTATGGTTTGGCAGGTGGACTCTATGATGCCTTGAAAGACACGAACGGCGACATCCTCGCGGTGAGCAATGCTGAGGCGGATGCGGCCAAAATGCTGTTTGAGGAAACGGAAGGTATCGATATCTACCATGCCGCTGCCGTAGCTACCGCTTCATTGCAGCAGGCGATAGAAAAGAAAATGGTGAAAGCTGACGACGTGGTGATGTTAAATGTCACAGGTGGAGGTGAGAAACGCTTCCATGCCGAGCATGAGGTCTATCACCTGCAACCGACTCACATTTTCAAGATTGGCTTCACGAAAGAAGAAGTGGAACGTGTCTTGGCTGAAATGAAGTAATAACCGGCTTTCAGATCGGTAAGATCAAGTTGAAGGGCGTTTCCGTTTGCGGGGACGCTCTTTATCATTTTACCCGTTTCGTCAAAGACGCAAACTCGCTCTAACCCTTCCATCTCAATGGTGACGTGATGCAGTGCTGGATTGGGATAGATGCTGATGTTTGGAAGGTTTTCATACACTTGTGTCGGCGCAAGGGGCGTCACCCAGAAGGTGGCCATGGCCGTGTTGCAACCACAAGGGATGGTCATCATGATGTCGAGCCAAACCACCGAACCTGGCTCCACCTCAGGTCGTAGTGTGGCATAGAAGACCACCTCGACGGTTTCGTCGGGTTGTGTTGGGAAGGTCATGCCGCTGATGCCGTTTGCATAGCAGCTGAAGTCGGTGAAGTATTCGTTGGAAGGGTGTGCCGTGATGTCGACGGGGTCGTAACCGGTGTTGTGGACAATATAACGAAATACAGCCTGTGTGCCAGGATACATCGCTGTGTCATTGCTGATGGTTACAGCCTCAAAATCATACTGTTGGACCATGTCAATTTCAATATCGTCGATGGTGAGATACGAGGCGCTGGGGCTTGCAAGGGCATGTATTGCGATGTAATTACATCCATCTGGAATGCTGTCGACATAGGAGGAAAACTTTTCATAGTTCCCGCTACTGACGGAGGTTGATAGCAGAAGCGTGTGCATGTTGTCAGGGTTGGATTCGTTGCCTGCCCAGAATTCCAGTTGAAAGGTTCCGTCGGAAATGGCCCAGCAGATAAAACGATAGTCCATTCGGTTGAATAGGCTCAGTGGCATGAACATCCATGCTTCCTCGTCATTGGTAAAGGCGTACCAATTGCCCGAATGAGGGATACGGTTATGGTCTTTTTCTTGGTATCCACAAAGCCAAGAATTGTCGTCACAAGTCCATCCGATGGGCGTTTGGAAGTCTTGATTGGCGTATTCGAAGCCTTCGGTCAGGACGCTCTCAGAGAAAGCCACGTTGGCCATCAGGCCTACCAATAGAGTCAATATTGTTCTTTTCATCGTTTGTTTTTTAGTATGGGTTAGATGGTCATTAGACGTTTAATAGACGGTTTTGGCGTTTTTTCCATATGTAAAACAACACCAGCCCTAACAAGGTGATGGCCGCGCCAATGCCGTAGCCCACGGGGCGGGGCAGGATGGAACCGAGTCCGCCGTCGGAAGCCTTGGCTACGAAGAGGAAACATCCCGTCACCATGGTCATAAAGAGAGCAGGGATGAGGGTGATGAGATACCACAGCTTGCTTTTGTTTTTGGCTAAGTAAACCGAAATGGCCCAAAGTGTCACTGTGGCTAACACTTGGTTGGCCCAAGCGAAGTAACGCCAGATGACCTGGAAGCCTTTGGCATTGGAGATGCTGTAAACTAATATGGCAGCAGTGACAACAAACATCGGGACAGCCACAATCAGGCGGTTCTTGATGGGCTTTTGGTCATAGTGCATAAAGTCAGCGATGATGAGGCGTGCCGAACGCAGAGCCGTATCGCCAGAGGTGACGGCAGCTGAAATAACACCCAAAATGGTGATGGTAGCGATGACAGGTGTAAACCAAGTGTTGGCGATGATACCCACGATGGCGGCACCACTCTTGCCTGTGACGTCGACGACGCTGTCGGGACCAAAGAAATAGGCAGCGGCAGCGGCCCAGATCAAAGCTACAATGCCTTCTGTAATCATGGCGCCGTAGAAAATCGGGCGACCTTGCTTCTCATTCACCATGCAACGAGCCATCAAGGGCGATTGTGTGGCATGGAAACCAGAAATGGCACCGCAGGCGATGCTGATGAACATCATCGGGAAGATGGGGTTGTTGGCCGCATCAGGATGGCGATTCTGCATGCCGCTCCACAACTCGGGAATCTCAGGTTTGTAGATGAGGAAAGCCACGAAGATGGCAACAGCCATGCCCAACAGCAGGATGCCGAAGATGGGGTAGATTTTGCCGATGAGCTTGTCGATAGGTAGGAGAGTGGCAATCAGGTAGTAAACTAGGATGATGATGATCCAGATGTAGGGATTCCAGCCTTGCGTGAAGTTGGCATTCAGTAGTGTGGCAGGGGTGTTGACGAAGACCACGCCGACCAAAATCATCAAGATAATGGTGAAGGCGCGCATAATTTGTTTGGCCCCATTGCCCAAGTAGGTGCCGTGGATTTCGGGCAGGCTTGCACCCTTATCACGCAACGAGATCATGCCGGCGAGATAGTCGTGTACGGCACCAGCGAAGATGCTTCCCAACACGATCCAGAGGAAGGACGCCGTGCCAAACTGTGCACCCATGATGGCTCCGATGATGGGACCTACACCAGCGATGTTCAAGAACTGGATCAAGAAGATACGCCATGGCTTCATCGGCACATAGTCGACGCCATCGGCCATGGTCGTGGCTGGGGTGGGGCGTTGCGGGTCGATGCCAAAGATCTTCTCGACGAGCTTTCCGTATACAAAATAGCCGAGAATGAGGACGGCCAAAGCGATAAAGAAAGTGATCATAATACACGTTTTATATGGCTGCAAAAATACGTTTTTTGAGATACATATTGTAAAGTCACCGCAAAAAAACAAAAGCGGCCTGAAAGATTTCAAGCCGCTTGATGGTTGGTTTGTGAAAAACCTTAGTCGTCGTACTCGAGGACACGGAATTTTTTGTCAAACTTGATTTCCAGTCTGTTGCTCAATTCGATTTCCCAGTCTCTTCTATCCTTGTCTATTTTGATGATATCTTCATTGGGGAAACTGGCTTTCACATAGTTGGTGATTTCAGCAGGAATAAGTGCATCGGGCACGCTAGTATAAACGTTAGAATGCTTGCAATCGATGTGTTTCCATTCGCCTTTGCGGGTAAACTCGATTTCCGTTCCGTCGCTCAGTCTCACCTCGTATTCACCTTCATCGCGTTGGGTGAAAAGGATGGTGGTTTTGGGGAAATAGGTCTTCACAAATTGTTGAATGGCTGGAGTCGGGTCTTTGGCTAACAGGGCCAAAAACATGGTGATGATGGTTAGAATTTTCATTGTGTTTTTTATTCTAGTTGAAACTGCTTTAAGTTATTCTTTCTTCCCTCCGAACTCCATTAAATATGCTTTTAAAAACGCATCAATGTTACCGTCCATGACACCTTGCACGTCAGAGGTCTGGTAGTTGGTGCGATGGTCTTTCACTCGACGGTCGTCGAAGACGTAGGAGCGGATCTGACTGCCCCATTCGATCTTCAGCTTGCCCGCTTCGATTTTGTTCTGTTCTTCCATGCGGTGACGCATCTCGCGATCGTAGAGTTGCGACTTCAAGAGGCGCAAAGCATTCTCCTTGTTCTTCGGCTGGTCGCGGGTCTCAGTGTTTTCAATGAGTATTTCTTCTTCCTCGCCGGTATAGGGATCTTTGTATTGGTAGCGCAAACGAACACCCGATTCCACCTTGTTGACGTTTTGGCCGCCAGCGCCGCCGCTTCGGAAGGTGTCCCACGAAAGGCGTGACTGCTCAACGACAATTTCGATGGTGTCGTCGATAAGAGGAGTGACAAACACTGAGGCAAACGAGGTCATGCGCTTGCCTTGTGCATTGTAAGGGCTGACGCGCACCAAGCGATGCACGCCGTTTTCGCCTTTCAGGTAGCCGTAAGCATAGTCGCCCTCGATCTTCATCGTCACTTGCTTGATGCCTGCGTCGTCGGCTTCCAAGAGGTTCGAGATGGTGAGTTTGTATTTGTGGTTTTCGGCGTAGCGCATATACATTCGCATGAGCATCTGCGCCCAGTCTTGGGCTTCGGTACCACCTGCGCCAGCGTTGATTTTCAGCACGGCGCTCATCGGGTCGGCTTCCTCTTGCAGCATGTTCTTGAACTCCAAATCCTCGATGATTTTCAGTGTGGCGTTGTACTGCTCGTCCACTTCCTCCTCGGTGGCCTCGCCTTCCTTGGCAAAGTCGAAGAGCACGGTAAGGTCGTTGCCGGCGTCTTCGGCTTCCTTGTAGCCGTTGAGCCAGCCCTTCACCTCACGCACCTTCTTCATGGTGGCTTCGGCAGCCTTGGGGTCGGCCCAGAACTGCGGGTCTTGCGTCTTTTCGTCTAATTCCTGTGCTTCGATGGTACGTCTGTCGACGTCAAAGATACCTCCTCAAGGCATCAATCCTCTTACATACGTCTTTAAGTTGGTCTTGGGTGATCATAGTTTTTTTGACTTCGGGACTGCGAGACTTCGGGACACGAGGCGAGGGCCAAATAGTCTCGCGTCCCGTGTCTCGAAGTCTCGCGTCTGTGGTTTTAACTGCGTTGCATCTTATAATATCAGGCTGCAAAGGTAGGGAAAAATGAGGTTTCAGCAGAAAAAAGTTGCAAAATGGTGCTGTTTCATGAAAAAACACTATCTTTGCAATCGTCATTAATTTAATGACGGTTAAATTAACAACGATTAAATAAATTGATGTAGCGTATGAAATTCTACGATAGAAATGCTGAATTACAGATACTTGAAAAGAATTGGCAACAGTCAGCCAACCACTCTATGATGACCACGCTCATTGGAAGACGACGTATCGGTAAGACCGCTCTACTACTGAAAAGTGCGGAAAACAAAACCTGTCTGTACCTGTATGTGTCGAAAGACAACGAACAGGTGCTTTGCCGAAAGTTCCAGCAGCAGGCGCAAAATGTGCTCGACTTGCAACTGTATGGGCAAGTGGAAAACTTCGGCAATCTTTTCAAGGAATTGATGAAATACGGTGAAAGCCACCATTATACGCTCATTATCGACGAGTTTCAGAACTTGTTGGGTATCAACGCTGCCATCCCAAGCGAGATTCAAGACATTTGGGATCGGAACAAAGACAAAACACAGGTCAACCTTGTTCTTTGCGGCTCCATCTATTCGATGATGAAACGCATTTTCGACCACAGCGACCAACCGCTTTATGGTCGCCGTGACTCGCATCTGCGCCTGTTGCCGTTCAGTATCGAGACACTGAAGAACATCTTGGCCGACCACAACCCCGATTACAATCCCGATGATTTGCTCTGTCTCTACATGCTCACGGGCGGCGTGGCCAAATATGTCGCCTTGCTGATGGATGCCCGCGCCACGACCAAACAGAAAATGCTCAACTATGCCCTGTCGCCCGACTCGCCCTTCCTGACCGAAGGCACCGAACTGCTGATTTCGGAGTTTGGCCGCGACTATGGCACTTATTTCTCTATCCTTCAACTCATTGCCGGCGGCATGACCACACAAAATGAGATTGACAGCATCATCGGGAAAAACACGGGAGCCTACCTGAACAACATGCACGAGGATTATCTCTTCATCAGCAAGAACACGCCTTTGTTGAGCAAGCCGGGTGTGAGGAACATCCGCTGGCAGATTGACGACTGCTTCCTGCGCTTCTGGTTTCGCTTCGTCTATCCCTATCAAGGCTTGATTGAAAGCAACCAACTCGGCTTGCTAAAACAATATGTGACAGACAATTATGCGCAATTCACAGGGCGCACTTTGGAGCGATATTTCCAAGAGAAAGCGATGCAAGGAGGCAAATTCACGAAGGTGGGCAACTGGTGGGATCGCAAGGGCAAGAACGAAATCGACATGGTGGCCTTGAACGAATTTGACAAGACTTGTCTCGTGGCCGAGATCAAGCGCAACAAGGACAGAATCAGCATGAAAGACTTGCAAGAAAAAGCAGGAGTCTTACCGTCGGAGTTTTCGGCCTATCAGATTCGGATGGAGGGGCTATCGTTGGAAGATATGTGATATTAAATGAAGTGAAACAGAGTATTTTGTCTATTTTTGTCCCCATGAAATGGTATAATCTGGTTTGGTTTTTCCTTATCGCAATGTTGGCGGCTTGCCATCCCACCTCCCGCGATGCACGGCAAACCGCCCGCGATGCCTTGGAAAACGCTCGCATCCAGCTGGATTCGGGCAACAAGGCGGATGCCATGCGCTTGTTCAAGGAGGCGGAACATTATGGTTTATTGGCGGATGACACGCTGACGGTTGCCCACGCTCGACTCAATATCGCGCAATGTTTGGGCTATTATGCCGACAAAGAAGAAGTTGTTTCGTTGTTGAAGTCTGCCGCAGAGGGCTTTGGCGAAGACTATGCCGACCGTGCCGATGCGTTGAGAGAGTTGGGCGATTTCTATCAGTTCCATAGGGCATACGATACCGCCGAGATGGTTCTGCAACAGGCTTGGGCCTACGCCGAACAAAGTGGCTCGCTGGAGGCGAAACGCACGGTTTCATCGGCTTTTCATGCGATGTATTTCAATGCTGGAGAATATGAGAAGTCGGGCGATTATCTGAGGCGATTCCTTCAATTGTCAATGCCTGATGTCGATGACAGAACGATGATGTATTATTACAACGGCATGGGTGACATCTTTTATGAGATGGGCAATTCGGATTCTACGGCTTATTATTATGGAAAGTTGGAGGAACTTGTCAACCAAGCCGAGTCAGATAAGGATATTTGGTTTTATTTTTATACCCTTGCCCATCAAGCCAAAAGTCGCGGCGATTTTGAAAAGGCCTTCGATTATTACTGCCGCTACGATATCGGCAATAATCATAGTAAGATAGAAGAGAAAAGGAACAACCTTGTCGCGATGAGCCAGAAATATGACACAGCGGTGATGCAGAACGAATTGAACGAGAATATCATTCGGAAACAGCGTGTTATCATTCTTATTAGTGGGATAGCGGCATTGGTTTTGTTGGCCTCCTTAATCTCGCAAATCCGATTGGCTCGCAACCGCAAGCGGGAAGCCGAAATCAACGCCGAACTATTCCACTTCAAGCAACAGAGCCAAGCCTTGGCACAAAAGGATGCCGAACATGAGCAAATCCAGAAGGACTATGCCGACCGCCTTTCGGAGGCTTTGGACAAGGAGCAACAAACCATGATGCTGTTGGACATTTATCTGAACAACAGCAAGAAAGCCAATCTCCTCAATGACTTGGAACGTTCGGTTTTCGGTGACAAAGACCATTGGAAGGCCATGCTCGCCGTGGTTGAGGAGAAATACCCAAGCCTTTGGGAAACCCTCGGACAAAAGTGCCCCGACTTGGACGAGGACGAGAAGAAATCCTTCATTCTGTCGCATTTCAAGGTTTCACGCCAGGAAGAGGCGGATTACCTTGGAACCACTGTCAATATGGTGGACAAACTGCGGGGAAGAGTCAGGAAAAAGATGGCTGAACGCCAATAATTTTTGGACTTTTTCAACAAAAAGTTTGGAATGAATGAAATTCTAACTTATTCATTCCAAAAACATTACAATTATTCAATCCCAAAAAAGTTTGGACTGGCCATTTAACCGCTTGACTAATGCGGTAGTTTTGCACCATGTCACAAATCGGCGTTTTCGTGCGTCTTAATGACAAAGACTTTTTTGTAGCAACAACTCAAAATCAAACCACTATGTTCAAAAATTCGTATTTCCTTTTGCTGCTGACGCTCGCCATTCCGCGCTTGGCGCTTGCGCAGAATCCCATCAACATTGATGAGTACAAGGTCATCGACCAAAGCCGCTTCATCATCACCTACGAAGCAATGATGACCGACGACTCACTGAAACCTACCGAACACAACTACGACCGCCTCGTCCTGATGGTGGGCGACTCCATTTCAAGATGTTACAGCAACAC
>JBGUNT010000023.1:0-26056 GCA_045117495.1 Candidatus Limimorpha sp.
CGCCAATCCTCCATAATGTTCTGCCTCCTTATACGACCGCATGGCTTTCTCCCTTTCACCATACGCCTGTTGCACATAGCCGCTGTAAAGCGAAGCATGCGCGGCTTTGGTGTATTCCTTCCTTTTGGCGAAGTAGGCGCCGGCACGCTCCAACTCAGGGCTGGTGGAGACGTCTTCGGGCAGGACTTCCTCATCGATGGAAGCATCACGAAAGACAAGCTCGCCCTGCAATAGCGCCAAATCCATACGCTGTTGTTCGCTGAAATGGTATTCCATTCTCAAAACACTGTCAATCAGCTTGACTGCGCTGTCAGGAGCTGTGTCAGACAAGGCCTTGGCTTGCGCCATCATCTGCCGCGCCTCCCTTGTGGGCGTATGGCAAGCCGTCAACAAGGCGAGTCCCGATACAATGGTTATGACAAAAGATCTTGCTTTCATGTCTGCAAATATAATAAAAATATAGGGATACGAGCTTTGCCGAACACAAAAAACCCCCGCCACAAGGTGGTAGCGGGGATTGTTGTTGCAAAAGGGAAGAAGACTTATTCTTCGTCCTTTTGGCTTTCTTCGTACTCCTTCAGCAGACGGTTCTGGACGTCGGTAGGAACTTGCTGGTATTCAGCATACTTCATGGTGAAGGTTCCACGACCAGAGGTCAGCGAGCTGAGGGTGGTCGAATAACGGTCCATTTCTGCCAACGGCACCTTGGCATGGATGGTCTGGTAGTTGTGGTCGCTATCCATACCCATCACGATGGCACGGCGGCCTTGCAGGTCGGTCATCACGGCACCCATGAGGTCGGCGGGCATGCGCACGTCGAGGTCGTAGATAGGCTCCATGATCTTCGGGCCAGCGTTCTTGAAGGCGGCGCTGAAGGCCATACGACCGGCGATCTTAAAGGCCATTTCGTTGGAGTCGACCGGGTGCATCTTACCATCATAGATGTAGCAGATGATGTCGCGGGCGTAGGAACCCGTCAGAGGACCTTGCTCGAGGCGCTCGTTGATACCCTTCAGGATGGCGGGCATGAAACGGGCGTCGATGGCACCACCGACGACGCAGTTGGCGAAGATGAGCTTACCGCCCCAAGGCAGTTCATACTCCTGCTTGTCGCGCACCTGCAGTTCGCTCGGGTCGGTGTAACCCTCGAAGTAAGGCGACAGCTGCATGTGGACTTCACCGAATTGACCGCTACCACCCGATTGTTTCTTGTGACGGTAGTCGGCGCGAGCGCTCTTGGTGATGGTCTCACGATACGGGATCTTCGGCGAAGCCGTTTCGATGGCGATCTTATACACATTGTCGAAGTACCATTTCAAGGTGTTGAAGTGGTATTCGCCCTGGCATTGCAGGATGTTCTGACGCAGTTCGCGCGACATGCCGCTGATGACGGTGGGGTCGGTCTTGTGGATGTCGTTGAGGATGCTGCCCAGCTTTTCGTCTTCCTGTGAGTTGACGGCCTTGACGGCGATCGAGAAGATCGGGGTCGGGAACGGGATTTCGGGGAAGATGGCTTCACCGGCTTTGGCGTCAACCAAAGAGTCGCCGATGCGACCGTCTTTCAGCTTGATGGTGCAGATGATGTCGCCAGCGTTGGCTTTCTCGATTTCTTCACGGTTCTTGCCGCGGAAGACGAGGAGCTGTGAGAGACGTTCCTTGTTGCCCGTACGCGGGTTGATGAGGTCTTGGCTCTTCACGACGGAACCGCCATAGATACGCATCCAAGCCACGTCGCCGAGGTTTTGCTCGGTGGTCACCTTGAAGATGAACAAAGCGGTGGGATCGTCGTTGCTGTTGTGGAACTCTTGTCCGTTGTTGGCTTTGATGGCCGGCATGTCGGCAGGCGACGGGCAGGCGTTGATGAGGAATTCCATCAAGCGGCTCACACCTACGCCGCGCTTGGCAGCGCCACAGATGACGGGGAACATCTCACGGTTGACGATACCCAGATGGATACCGCGTTCCATGTCTTCCTCGCTCAGTGTCATCTCTTCGAAGAACTTCTCCATGAGGGATTCTTCGCCTTCGGCGGCATGCTCAATGAGGTTGTTGTGCAGCTCTTCGGCTTTGGCCATCTCGGCAGCGGGGATGTCTTGGATTTCAGGAGCGCCATTGCCGTTTTTGAAAACGAGCATCTTCATCATGATGAGGTCGATGACGGCGTTGAAATCTTCACCGGCGTTGACGGGATACTGGATGGGCGTCACCTTGTCGCCGAAGTATTCCTTCATCTCGCGGATGGTATTGTCGAAGTTGGCGTTGCTGTGGTCGAGTTGGTTCATGAAGAACACAACGGGCTTGTTGGTGTTGGCAGCATGACGCCAGGCGTTTTCGGTCGTGGCTTCAACGCCCGATTGTGCGTTGATGGTGCAAACGGCCATATCGGCAGCGTAGAGGCAGCTGACGATGTCGCCCGAGAAGTCGCTGAAACCAGGCGTGTCCAGGATGTTGATTTTCTTGTCGTTGTAGAGCGTGTACATCATGGAAGCGTTCACCGAAATCTGACGCTCCATTTCGATCTGACGGTAGTCTGACACGGTGTTCTTCTCATCGGTGCTACCTTTTCTGTTGATGAGCTTGCCTTCGAAAAGCATGTTTTCGGCAAGCGTGGTCTTACCCGACTTTGCTGCGCCGATGAGGGCAACATTGCGGATGTCTTTTGTTTGGAATTCCTTCATTGTTTATCTAACTAGCTAATTATTAAATATTTACTTTTCGCGAAAAATACTTAAGTGGGCGCAAAGGTACAAAATATAATGATACCTTCAAACAAGAATGCAATAAAATATGAAAAAGAGATTCCTTTCGGGAATGGAAAGCAATTATACTGTAAACAGCGGCGGCAAATAACGTTCACAACCCGTAAGCGTTACAAGCCGCCGCATGTTAGACAAGCATACTAATGCCATTCCCGAAGGGAATCTCACATCATAGTGATGCTATGGCTTCATGTATTTTACCCCATCTTTCGGCATTCATCTTCGTGCCCAAGACCTCGATGACATTAGCGGCCACGATGGCTCCCATTTGGCCACATTTGGCCAGGTTTTCGCCTTTGACCAAACCGGCCATGAATCCAGCAGCCCACATATCACCGGCACCGTTGGTATCGATGACATTGGCTTTCATGGGAGGGATGGTCACCATTTCGTTGCAGCGCTTGATGTAGGCACCTTTGGCCCCCACTTTCACGACGGCGATTTCGCAATGCGAGGCGATGAAGTCCAAGGCTTGGAGTGGCTCCATCCCCGTTAAGGCAAAGGCTTCTTTTTCGTTGGCGAACACATAATCCACGTAGTTTTCAATCAGTTGCATGAAATAGTCACGGCTTTCTTCCACCACGTTATAGCTAGCCATGTCGATGGCGATTTTTAGTCCTGCTGCCTTGGCGGTTTCCATGGCTTTGTTAAGCATGGACGGGTTGGCCACGAGATAGCCTTCCACGTAAAATATATCCCAACCTTCAAAAAGTGCAGGACGAATATCGTCGGCACACATCTCGGCGGCAGCGCCAAGGCAGGTGGCAAAGGTGCGTTCGCCGTCGGCAGTGACAAGGGCCTGCACACGGCCCGAAGGCGTCGCGCTCTTTAGCATCAACGGTTTGACATGGGTTTCAGCCATCTGTTTTTCAAAGAAACAGCCCACCTCATCGTCACCGATCTTGCTGAGAAAACCTGCTTCGATGCCGAGTTTTGCCAGACCGCTCATGGTGTTGGCCGCCGAACCTCCCGAAGCCATTTGGCTGCCGAGATAAGCCAATCTATTGCCGATTTCGACGGATGTCTGGGCATCGACGTAGGTCATGCTGCCTTTGGGTAAGTTAAGCTCTTGAAGGATGCTTTCGTCGGGAACTTGGGTCAATATATCGACCAAAGCACTTCCAATTCCTAGGATTTTTTTCATGTTTGATTCAGAGATTTAAATTTGTGCAAAGGTAAGAAAAAAGAGATTCCCGATGGGACCGTCGGGAATCTCTGTTATAAGTGATAAATTTACGCATTGATTATCAGTTAGATATAAAATATTTGAAAAATTTTATCGGAAAAATATTGTCAGTAATGAAAAAAGCCGTACTTTTGCAGCCGCAATTCGTAAGAATCAACGATAGTTAAATCGAAAGATTCAGCGTAGCTAAAACAGAAAATAGTTCTGTGAAATTGTGCAGCCTCCTTAGCTCAGTTGGTTAGAGCATCTGACTGTTAATCAGGGGGTCTCAGGTTCAAGTCCTGAAGGGGGCGCTTTTATGTTTCATGTTATTAATTTTTTGGCCTTGTAATTCCCTTGTGGTTTTATAGGGTTTTTTTTTGCTTATTTCTCTCCTCTTTGCATGGCTTCCATGTTCAATATCGCCTTGACTCGTGGTAAGCTTATGATGTTTCGGAAAGGGTATAAGGCCTTAACCATTAATTTCATCCATCTGTTGTAATGGACCTCCAAATGGCAATACGCTTTTCGGAAAAGGAAGTTTTGGATGAGGAAGTCTTGAATGTGGGAATGCTCGGTGATGGAACGGGCGCCGTCGGCAACATATCGAAAGCCTTTCTCCCCTAGGTAATGGGCGTTTAAAGTATAGAAAAGGCCATAATAAGGATAGGTGTTATTATGCTTGTATTCGGGTTGTATCCCTATCAGTCCATATTCACAACTGTCGGATGACCAAAGCCACACCGTGCAAAAGCCGACGAGCCGTTCCTTGTCGTAAACGCCCCAATAGTCGAAGGCTTGTTTTTCGCACGACCCGAGGTAGTCAAGAAACACCTCTTTGCTCATGCTTCGATCCGATACGGCATAATCGGCATATGTGGCTTGCAGGATGCCCCAGCCTTCCTGTTTCAGCAATTCGATATCAATCTTCCTGAAAGTCAATTCTTTGGTTGAACGATTGATTTTGTTTCTTTCGTTGGATGAGAATTCTTCCAATCCCCCAAAGCGGTCTTTGATGACATACCAAAAGCAGCTTTCTTCTTGTTGGTCGAAATCATAGGTGTTCCTGACCAATAAACCACCCTGCTTCAACAAAGCCTGCCAATCGCTTTTGGCAAGTTTTGTCTCCTGGTCGGGTGCTCCCTCATAACGCCAAGCATTACGATATAAGTAGTATCTTTTCATCACAACCGTTTTTTGATGGCATTGAAAGCATAGCTGAAGAAACACTCCATGGCTTTAAAAATCGGCAGTTTTTCTTGTTGACGATAGACTTTCCAAAGGTCATAAGAAGCTTTTAGTTTGTTGGAGCTGGCCGATTTCTTACGGATGCGGTAGGAAGTTAAAGGTTGTTCGATGGCATAAGCCAAGAAGCCTTTTTTTAGGATATTAAGCCAGGTGGCTGCGTCTTCGCTGGTTCGGAAGTTGGGTACTGTCACATCACCTACAATGGCTTTGTCGACCATCACCGTTGAACAGCCGATGATGGTGTTGTGCAGATAGGCGTCGTGGTCCAAGTTACCAGCGGTTTTTATGGTTTTGTCCAAAGGCTTGTTGTATTCGTCGACGCAATGGTAGGCTGTGTAACTGAATCCAACGCCCTGGCTTGTCATGAATTGAAGCTGTGACTCCAGCTTGTCAGGATGCCAGAGGTCGTCGGCATCGAGAAAGGCCAAAAAACGGCCTTGTGCCATATGGATACATTGGTTTCGGGTGTCTGCGATGCCTGTGTGTTGGGGCTTGACGATGAACCGAATGCGGTCGTCGTTCGAGCAAAGTTCTTTGATGATGGCAACGGTTCCGTCAGTCGAGGCGTCGTCCACAATGAGCAGTTCCCAATGGGAATAAGTTTGCCGCAATACCGATGTTATGGTATCGGAAACAAAGTGCTCCATATTATAGCAAGGCATGATGACCGAAACCAGTTGCTTTTCCACGGCGAAAGGCTTTATTTTAGTTTTTCGATCCAAACTTTGATTTGTTGCTCGTCGTGAAGCCGGCACACGAGCAGCGAATTGTCGCGGTAGGCAACGAGATAATCTTCGAGACCTTGCACGATGGCTTCGGTTCCATCTTCGATATTGACGATGGTGTTTCGGTCGTCGATAGCCACCACCTTGCCGCGTAAGGCATTGCCGTTTTCGTCTTTCTTGGCATGGGTGAACAGCGATCCCCAGGTGCCAATGTCGCTCCAGCCGAAGTCGGCTGGGATGGTGAAGGTGTCGGGCGATTTCTCCATGACGCCATAATCGATGCTGATGTTAGGGCAGTCAACGAAATGCTTGTCGATGAAGTCCTGCTCTTCGTTGGTACCAAAATATACCTTGCCCTTTTCGAACACATCGACCAGCGTAGGGAGATATTGTCCAAAAGCATGCATGATGCCCTCCAAGGTCCACAGGAAAATGCCACTGTTCCAATAATAATTGCCATCGGCAACAAACTTCACAGCGGTGTCATAATCAGGTTTTTCTTTGAACTTTTCCACTTTCACCACTTCGGGCAAGCGGTCTTGCTTGGGCACTTGGATGTAGCCATATCCAGTCTCGGGTCGGCTGGGTTTGATGCCGATGGTCATCAAGGCTGTCGGGTTTTTCGACAGGAAATCGAAACCCAAGCGGATGATACGCTGAAACTCGATTTCGTTGGTCACCAAGTGGTCGGCAGGAGTGACAACGATGTTGGCTTCCTTGCAGCGGCTTTGGATGTGATAGGCGGCATAGGCGATGCATGGGGCGGTATTGCGTCGTGCCGGCTCACAAAGCACCTGGTTGGTTTTGAGCATGGGCAGATGCTCCAGGACAAGTTGTTTGTAGGCCTTGTTGGTCACCACCAAGAAGTTTTCGTCGGGAATGACAGGGCTGAAACGTTCGTAGGTGCTGCGGATGAAACTCTTACCTGTCCCAAGGATGTCGAGAAATTGTTTGGGATAGTTGTCTTTACTAAGTGGCCAAAATCGACTTCCGATGCCACCCGCCATGATGATGCAAAAGTTGTGGTTCATTTTGGCTTTCATTCGAAGTTGAACAAGGATTTTCCTTTTTCGCTAAGGTAGGGAAGCAAAGCGTTTTTGGAGATTTTGCACAAAGGCATGCCAGCAGCATACGGGGCAATCTCGTATGGGCCATAGCAAAACACCACACTGTCGGTTTCAATCCATGGCAGGTTGGTGGGCAGCTGGAAAGGCTCGTCGGGGTCGAAAAGATACTCTTCTTCTTCGGTGTTGAATGGCTCGAAATATTGGGTGCGGATGTTTTCCGAAATCAAGTCGATCAAGTCTTCAGGATGGTTGAACATGTCGTAACCGACGATGCTGCCGTCGATTTTACTGAAAGTGGTACCCGAGTACCAAGGCAGGGGATGTGCGCCGCCAGTGTACATATAACCTTCGGAGATATAGGTTACATATTGCTGGGTTTGTTCCGAAAGTGAGTACTCCGAATCGAAGGCGGCCCTGGGTTCGTTGCCTTCTTCGGCAAAGAAACGGTCTTTATCTGCCTTGACATAGGCTTTGTAGTCATCGCCTCGCGAGTCAAACATCCAGTTCATGATGTTGAGTCGTAAGGAGTCGTTTTTGGTGATGGGCAGGTCGGCCTGCATGGAATAATAGGAATAGTCTTCCTCGAATTCGTTTTGAACGAGGACGCTGTCGGTAAAAACATAGGGTTCTGTCAAAACGTCATTGCTGTTGCTACGATTGCAGCTGAAGGCTACCAAGAGCAGCAAGAAGAATATCACTTGTTTTTTCATGATGCTTGTGTTTTGTTGTTCTATGATGCAAAGATACTTCTTTTTCTTTTGAACGTCAAAAAAACATGTTTATTTCGCCCAGCGGTATAGGATTTCAATGGGATGAACGGCATGGACACCTGTTCCGTCAAGGATTTGCTGTCGGCATGAGGTGCCAGGTGCGGATACGATACAAGGCGTTACCTTGTCAGCTTGGTCCAAAGCCTTGCGGATGGTGGGGAAGAGCACCATCTCACCGATAGCCAACGAAGTCTTGTAATGCTCTTTTTCGTAGCCAAACGAACCCGCCATACCACAGCAGCCGCTGGGGATGACATGGATTTTGGCGTTTTTTATTAGTTGTAAGGCGGCCACCGTTTTTTCTGTTCCCACCAAGGCTTTTTGATGGCAGTGGCCGTGGAGCCATATCTCAACGGCATCATCCTTGAAGTCGTCGGCAGCGATACGCCCAGCCTTCATCTCACGCATGATGAATTCGTCGAATAACAGGGCATTTCGACCCAATTGTTGGGCTAGATGGCGCAGTTCGGCAGGCACCAAATCGGGGTATTCGTCGCGGAAGCTTAGGATGCACGAGGGCTCAATGCCCACGAGAGGAGTCTCTTCCGAAACCTTGTCTTTCAGCAGGTTGACATTCTTCGAGGCGAACTTCTTGGCCAACTTGAGGTTGCCTTTCGAAATGGCGGCGCGACCGCTTTCTACATGTTTCGGGATTTCGACTTCATAACCCAGATGAAGTAACAATTTGGCAAAAGTGAGGCCTAGCTCTGCTTCTTGGAAGTTGGTGAACTCATCGGCGAAGAGGAAAACCTTGCCTTTGGTGGCTTGCCCTGTGTGTTTTCTGCATTCCTGTTTTACGGCTTTGCGCATTGTCATGCGACTGAGTGTGGGGATGTCTCTCTCGGTGGAGAACTTGATGATACGCTTGATGATGTTGGAAGAGAATTTCCACGATGCCATGAAGTTATAGATAGGTCTGACGAGATGTCCAAGTTGCTCCACCGTGGCCATCCTTGACACGGCAAAGGAACGCAAAGGCATGCCGCTGACATCGTATTTGTGCTGTAAGATTTCGGAGCGAAGACGGGTCATGTCGACGTTGGAGGGACACTCGCTGCGGCAGCCTTTGCAAGCCAGGCAGCTGTCCAACACCTCGGCCAGCTCCTCCGATTTCAGGATGCTCTTGTCTTTGTTGAGAGCTTGAGTAAATGCTTCGCTCCCCCACCCTCTTGTCAGGATTTCGCGGAGTACGTTAGCGCGAGCACGGGTGGCCTTGGTCTCGTCGCCGCTGACCTTGAAGGCGGGACAGAGTGTGCCGCCAATGAGGTTCGACTTGCGGCAATCGCCAGCGCCGTTGCATTGCTCTATGCTGCACATCAGGGCATGCAGCTGGTTTTTGGCTCCCGTGGCACCTTCCACCTTGCATTCGTCGAAGGCCGCCTTCCAGTTGTAGTAGGTCTTACCCTCGCCAAGTTCATTCTCGATGGCATACTGTTGTTCCACATCGAAGCGCAACATGCTATCCATAGGCAGGGTGTCGACAATCTTGTGCAGGTTGAAGACTCGCTTGGGATCCCAGCATTTTTTGAGGTCTTGCATCAAAGCATAAACCTCGTCGCCATAGAGCAGCTGTATGAACTCGCCGCGCAGACGGCCGTCGCCGTGTTCGCCACTCAGCGAGCCCTTGTATTTCTTGACCAGCAGGGCGGTCTGGTAGGCCACCTCGCGGAACTTGCGTTTGCCTTCCGCTTCCTTGATGTTGATGATGGGTCGCAGGTGCAGCTCGCCCGTGCTGATATGGGCGTGATAGACACAACTCAAGCCGAGGTTATCAAGCATCGCAGCGAAGTCGGTCATATAGGCGGGCAGTTTCTCGGGTGCCACTGCTGTGTCTTCGATGACGCCGATGGGTTTGGCATCGCCCTTCATGCCGGTGAGCAGACCCAAGCCCGCCTTGCGCAGGCTCCATACCTTGCTGATCTCGGAGCCATAGACGCGTGAACAGGCATAAACCAATTTCTCGTTGTTTTCCATTAATGCCTTTTCAAGTTCGTCGGCGATGGCATCGATTTCGGCTTTCGTCTCGCCACGTAGCTCGATGATAAGGATGGCGGCAGGGTCGCCTTGCACGAAGAAACGGTTTTTCTGCTGTTCGACATTCTGTTTGCTGAGTTCCAAAATGTTGCGGTCCATCAGCTCGACAGCGGTAGGATGGTATTTCAAGGCAACGAGATTGCCCAAAAAGCTTTTTTGCAAAGAGTCGCAATGGGCGCATACCACCATTTTTTCCTTGGGTGGCAACGGATCGAGGTCGACTTTGATCTCGGTGATGAAGGCCAAAGTACCTTCGCTGCCTGCCAGCACTTTGCAAAGATTGATGGTACGTTGTTCAAATGGCTTGGAAGCGTTGTGCAGGTCTTCGATGACTTCGTCGATGGCATAACCGCAGGAACGGCGTCGTAAACTCTTGTCGGGATAGTTTTCCTCTATAAGATGGACCGTTTTGTCATCCAAGGCCCAACGAATGAGTTGGGCATAGATGTTTTGTATGGGCAGGTCGGATTTGGTTTCCCAAAAGCGTTCGCCAAAACGGTCTTGCAGTTCAAGGGTCGTATAAGCTTTGAAAACTTCGATGCTACCATCGCATAGCACACCGCGGGCTTCCAAGACATGATGGCGCGTGCTGCCGTATACCAACGAATGTGAGCCACAGGAATTGTTGCCAAACATGCCGCCAATGCAGCAGCGGTTGCTCGTAGAGGTCTCGGGGCTGAAGAAAAGACCATAGGGCTCAAGGGCGAGGTTAAGTTCGTCGAGGACAACACCAGGCTGCACCCTTGCCCATCGTTCTTTTTGGTTGATTTCCAGAATCTTCTTGAAATGCTTGCTGATGTCGACCACGATGCCGTTGCCCACCACTTGGCCGGCGATGGAAGTGCCGCCAGCTCTCGGGATGAGATGGGTTTTTTGTTTGCGTGCTTCCTCAATGAGATTGACAATATCCTGTTCGTTTTCTGGGAATGCCACGCCTTTTGGTATTTCACGGTAGGCGGAAGCATCGGTGGCGTACGCGATGCGATGTAAGGCGTCGGTGAGTAAAGTATACATTTCGGTTTATTTGTCCAACTGGCTGAAGATACTGTTATTGCTTTTGAATTCGGGCACGATGACTTTCATTTGAGCAACGATTCTCATCGGGTCGCTGGTGGCAAGTTCGTTACGTAGCGTCTCAATCATGTCGTCCACCTCTTTGGTTTCATATTTTCTCACCACGGCGTGCATGATTTTTTCATTCTCGGTCTTGATGGTGTTTTCTTCGTTGGCCAGCACTTCTTCATAGAGTTTTTCGCCGGGGCGGAGGCCTGTTTCAATGATTTCGACTTCGGGGCGGTGTGCCAGTTGACGCATTTTTTCGGCTAGGTCCCAAATCCTGACTTTCTCTCCCATGTCGAAGACGAAGATATCGCCGCCTTCTCCGATAGACCCTGCTTCTAAAACGAGGCTGCAGGCTTCGGGGATGGTCATGAAATAACGGGTGATGCGACGGTCGGTGACGGTGATGGGACCTCCTTGCTCGATTTGCTTTTGGAACAAGGGAACTACGGAACCGTTTGAGCCCAACACATTACCGAATCGAGTGGTGATGAACTTGGTTGAACCTTGTCGGCTTTGGGTATAGATTTCGGCGATTCGTTTGGTGGCGCCCATCACATTGGTTGGGTTGACGGCCTTGTCGGTCGAAATCATAACAAACTTCTCGACGCCATATTCTGTAGCCAGGTCAGCAACTAACTTGGTTCCAAACACGTTGACAAAGACGGCTTCATAGGCGTTCTCTTCCATGAAGGGCACATGTTTGTAGGCTGCGGCATGGAACACCACCTGCGGGTGGAATGACTCGAAGACCTGCCTCATGCGGATGGGGTCTTTCACATTGGTGATCACGAAAGCCATCCTGTCGCGTTTTTCCTTGAACTCGGGTGTGTTGTTCATCTCGAATTGGAAGTCATACAATGGCGATTCGGCCTGGTCGAGCATGATGAGCTTTGACGGGTTGTAATGCATCACCTGACGGCATATTTCACTGCCAATGGAGCCTGCGGCTCCTGTGACGAGCACCACTTTATTGTCGATTTCGCGGACGACATGGCTCTTTCCCAAGATGATAGGATTGCGCCCCAACAAGTCTTCGATCTTGATGTCCTGGATCTGATTGGTCGAAATTTTCCCGTCCACCCACTTGTCGAAAGAGGGCACCGATTTGACGATAAGATTGAGCGCCAAACCCTGTTCGATGATTTCCTTATTGCGTTTTTCCGAGATGCTCGGGATGGCGATGATCATCACCTCAATCTTGTTTTTTTGGACAAAGTCTTCCGAAAGAACAACATTCGGAGCGAGCACCTTGATGGTATTGATCTGTGAGCCTATGCGTTTTTGGTCGTCATCAACGAACGCTTTGATTCTGTATCTTGAATTGGTGTCTTGGCTGAGGGTTCTCAAAAGAATGGTTCCAGCATCTCCCGCTCCGTAAATGATGGTGTTCTGTTTGTTGCTGGCGGTTTTGTAGACTTCGTTGTACAAGCGTCGTATGGTAAAACGCATGATGATCATCAGCACCAGTGTTATCAGATAATGGTAGCCGATGATGGTAAAAGGGGGATAATAGTTGGCAGCAAAAGGATGGTAGAGTTTTATTAATACCCATTTGCTAACCACAATAAAGATAAACGTCCACGTGCACGAAAAGAAGATCTTTCGGATGTCGTTGAACCCCGAATAGCGCAACATGCCGTCATAGGTCTTGCTGATCAGGAAAGAGACGAGGTAAAAACACGGGAACAGCCATATGCGTTTCCAATCAACGATGAGGTTCAGCTTGGTGATGTCGTTAAAATAGACCATGACCACCGCGATGACATAGGCAAGCAAGACAATGGCCATATCGGCAGCCAAAATCCAAATACGAGGAAGCGTATTGTTTTTGTGTTTCCCGAATATGAAATTACAAAAGCGTGTAATCAGCTTGCGCATAAAGCATTGCGGTAATGAACGAGCAAAAATACAACTTTTTCTCTAATGAAAAGACGTACACCATCATAAGTGTGTTTATAACAACCTTTTGACTTCTGCCAAGGCCGACACGAAATACCAGCGTCCGTTGCTCTCGCAATAGCATTTGTAGCGGGTGCGAAGCTTCTCCCCTTTCTGAAATACTAGCCCATTTTTGAGCATGAATTTGGCGTTGTTGGGAAGACTTTCCACGGTAGTCATGGAATCGGAGTCCTTGTCATACTTGTGGAGCACTCTTTGTAGGTTTTGGTCGGCATTGCTGCTGGCTTTGATGTGTTGCAAATGGAACCGTAATGCTGTCAGCACGTCTTCTGGGAAGACGGTTTCGGTCATGAAAGGCGATAGCAACGCTGAAAACTGTCTTTGCCATTCCTGGCCGTGGGGGAGAACATTTCTAGTCCCATATTGTTGGTACACATCATAATGTGCCACCTCATGGACGTAGGTGATGAGCATTTGGTAAGGATTGAGATCCAAATTGAGTGTGATGGCGCAAATGCCGTTTTTTGTGCGGGGAGGACGAAAATCACCCAATTTGGAATTACGTGGCCTTTTGAAGTGCAGCTTGAATCGGCGTTGACTGAACATTTCGCCTACTCTTTGCACGGCTGTTTCAGGGAAATAGCGTTTCAGAAGTTGGAGTTCTTCAGCCTTCATTGTCGTGCAAGAGTTCGTAATCTATGGCTTCTTGGGGTACATAGCTCCACTTGGTGCATGAATTGCAATTACGAGGTGCGCGGCGACGACCTGGCACGTCTTTAGTCTTGCAAGAGCCTAGTGTGAGTATCAGACCCAATAATGACAATATCAATAGTTTGTTTTTCATTTCGATAACCAGTTGGAAGGATTTTGTCGGCTTTGTTCTTTCAATAACTCGAAGTGTAATTCTGTTTTGTTCTCGGTTTTGTTGGTGTGTACCGTACCGATGTTTTGCTTGGTCTTCACCTTGTCGCCGCGTTTCACGGTTACGTTTTCAAGGTTGGAATAAACGGTGAAATATTCGCCATGACGGATGATGACGACGGTATTGGAACCCACTAGTTTGGCTACGCTGGCCACTTCGCCGTCGAAGACGGCGCGAGCCTTGGCACCTTCGGTGGTGGCAATGTCGATGCCGTTGTTGGTGACGGTGACTTTGTCGGAAACAACGGAAGCATGTTTGCCATAGGAGGAAGAAATGACTCCCCGCTCAACAGGCCATGGCAGTTTTCCTTTGTTGCTGACAAAGTTGGAAGAGAGGGTCTTTTCAGAAGGCGTCAGCGCCATGCCCTTCTCCTTGCTTGGAGCCGGGGTTGAAGGCGAAGCCGTTTTACCCTTGTCTTTGTTGGAAGCAGCTTTCTTTTCAGCCTCTTTTCGTTTTCTTTCGGCTTCGGCATTGGCCTTGCGTATTTCTTCGGCGATGATGTCGTCGATGGCTTTTTGCAGTTTTTGGGTCTGTTGTTGCTTATTCTTGATGTCTTGCTGTATGCTGCCTTCTTTTTTCTTCAGTTTGGCCACCTGTCCGTTGAGTTCTTCCTTTTCTTTTTTCAGGGCATCTTGTTGTGTCTTTTCGTCTTTCAACATGGCTGCCTGCTGTTCGCGAGCTTGTTGGCTGGCTTCTACTTCTCCGCTGATGCGACGTTCGGTGCTGGCAATCTGGTCCATCTTGACTTTTCGTGCATCGCTGAACTCTCGGATGTAACGCAGTCGGCTGAAAGCCTGGTTAAAGTCTTTAGATGCAAAGATAAAGCCGAGTCTGTCGTATTTGCTTCGGTTTTTGTTGGCAAAGGTGAGCATCTTGGCGTATTCCTTGCGAAGCTTGCTAAGGTCGGAGTTGAGCGACTTGATGTTGTTTTGTCCGGCGTTGATTTCTTCGTCGAGGACGGCTATCTGTTCGTTATACGCTTTGATGAGTTGCTCCCGCTGCTTGATTTTTTTGTCGAGGAGGTTCACTTCGTTAAGCGTCATCTCCTTGTCTTTTTTGGTCTTTTTCAGCAGCTGGTTAGCCGTCGAAATTTCCTTTTGCAAAGAAGTGATCTCGGTTTGCAACTGTTTCTTCGACTTGCCCTTCGTCTTTTGGCAATAGATAGGATTGGCAAGGGCCAATAATAACAGAACTAATATGACAGGTAGTTTTTTCAAGCCTTAGTATCCTTTCTTTTTCAGATGGTAGCGTTCCATCTTATCTGTGATTTTCAGTGGGAAGGCGGTCTTTTCGTCAAGTTTGATGTTATGGTATTTGATTTTGGCGGACAGATTGCCCCAAACGAAGGATTTCAATTGTACCGTTTGGTTCTCAACGGGTGGAAGGCCTTCGTTATTGTCCAAAAGTAGGGTTTGCAATAAAGCAAGGCTGAGCGGAATGCCGAGTGTTTCGGAGATGTTTTTCATGGGTTCGGCCAGATAAGTCTTCTCAATGCGGTTGACGATCCAAACAGAATCTGTGCTGACTTTGGCACGCAACACTTCGACGCCCAAGGTGGCAGTCACGCTGAGCCAGACGAGGCTGTCCTTGCGCATACGCAGTTGCCCCGAGAGGTCGTCGAAGTTCATGCCATTGCCCTCAGCCTGGATGTCCATGTTGGCGGTAAGCCATTCGAAGGGTTGTGGTTGAACGGGCGCAACGGTTTTCTTGCGCGAGGCGCAAGAAGTGGCGGCCAGCAGCAGGGTGAGGAAAGCTATTTTCGTCAGGTGTTTCACAAAATATCTTTCTCCAAATTGTGTTCCAAATCAGTTCTTTTCGAGTTTGTTCATTATGGCATCATAATGGTCACGATATTCTTTGGTTGGTTCTTTCAATAGTTTCAGGGCTTTTTTCATGTGTTTTTCGGCTTCCTTGTAGTCGCCTTTTGTGTAAAGCACCCAAGCATGTGTGTCGAGATAAGTCGGGTTGTCGGGCTCAAGTGCAATGGCTTTTGTCGACATCTCCAAAGCCTTATCCAGGTCTTGGTTTTTCAAGGCGAGGAAGTAGGCGTAGTTGTTAAGGACCAATGCATTATCAGGGTCATTGCGCAAGGTTCGATCGTAGGCTTCGAATGCTTTTTCTTCTTCGCCTAGTTCATGGTAGATGTCGCCAAGGAAAGCGTCAAAATTCGCCATCTGCAGCTTATCGGTGGTGTATCTCCTCCCCTTTTCCAAATAGATTACGGCATCTTCGTCGTTTTTCAACACCGCATTGGCAACACCAGCATACCAATAAAACACAGGCTGCATGGGGTAATATTTCAAGGCGGCGATGGCATGGTCGCGTACGGCTTCGTTTTCGTTGAGCCGTGATTCGCTGATGATGAGGTTTTGCCAGGAGATGAAGTCGGTGCTGTCGATAGAGAGGGATTTCTTATAGTAGGTTCTGGCCAAAGAAGGGTTCTCGGTGATGATGTAATAGGATCCCAGGATGAGATACCCGATTTTTTCGTCCGGATGGGTCTCACTAAAAGCCAATCCGCATTGTTTGGCTTGCTCGTTGAGGTTCTTGGAGTCTTGGTTTCGGTTCATCCAATAATCATAGATGTTGGCTTTTGTAGTCAAGTCAAGCTTCTTGTTGCGGATGGCGGCAATCAATGCTTCAAAAGCCTTGTCCTTATTGCCGTTTTTATCGTAAAACTCCAAAAGTGAGACATTAATGTATGGGTCATCAGGGTTGATCTCTTGTATCTTCTCATACAGTTTCAAGGCGTCTTTTTCCTTGCCGCTTTCAGTGTAGACTTGTGCCAACATGCTGTAATAGCGTGATGTTCCAGGGTTTTGTTGGATGAGCTTTTCGAGTTCCGAAATGAGTTTTTTCGTGTCGCCTTTCTGTTTGAGGATGCTGAGTCTCTGTTCGGTGATCAGTTCGTTTTGACCAACTTGTTTTTCCAAGAGATCCAACTTGTCTATCGCCTTATCGTAGTTTCCGGTGACCAAGTACATGTCGATGAGTTCGCTGAGCATGTCGGGGTCTTCCGGGTATTTTTGGGTCAGACCTTCATAAAGCTTGATGAAGTCATCGTATTGTTCTAGGTTGCGGTAAAACTGTCCCAAGCGCAGCTGATACCATTTATTCTCCGGGTCTATTTTGACAGCTTGCTGGATCATCTTGAAGGCATCTTCTATGCGCCCGGCATCAACATATTGTTGACTTAATTCAAACATGGAAGCGGCATCGTTGGGCATATAACGAAGAGCCTGTTCGAAATTGCGGATAGCGCCTTCAGTGTCTTCGCGGTATTTGCTCTGCAAGCCGTTCGAGAAATAGGTAGCGTTCTTTTTCTTGTCGGGCTTGCCTTCATATTCCGATGACATGGTTTGAGCGAAGCCTATGGTGATACAACCACCCAACAACAACAATAATAATACTTTTTTCATTTGTGTTTAGTTTTTTCCAGTGTGACCAAAACCGCCTGCGCCGCGCTCGGTTTCCGTAAGCGTCTCCACCTGCACGGGCTCGGCCTGTTCGCATTTGGCGATGACCATCTGCGCGATGCGGTCGCCACTATTGATGACAAACGACTTGTCGGAGAGATTGATCAGGATAACGCAGATCTGTCCGCGATAGTCGGCGTCGATGGTGCCAGGAGAGTTGAGCACGGTGATGCCGCTTTTGAGGGCCAGACCGCTGCGGGGACGCACCTGTCCTTCATAGCCTTCAGGGATCTCCATGTAAAGCCCTGTCGGCACGAGGCCACGTTGCATGGGTTCGAGGGTGATGGGGCCTTCTGGCAGATAGGCGCGGAGGTCCATGCCAGCAGAGTTTTTGGTCTCGTAGGCAGGCATTGGGTTATTTGAAGTGTTGACGATGTTGAGTTTCATATCTATTTCTTTTTCAATATTTTACTATTCACTACATGCATAACGCTATTCACCAAGTCTTTTTCTTTCCAGCAGATAAAGGCGAAGAAGACCAGCAACAAGCCCGTGTTGACGACCAAGGTCCAAACGGTACTCTCGATATGGATGTTTTTTTGGACAAAAAACAAGGCGATAGCCAATGCAAAATAGAGGAATGCCGACTTCAAGTCATAAGGTATGGGGGCTTTCTTTTGCCCGACAAAATAGGACAGCACCATGCAGGTGGCATAGCCTGCAAAGCCGCCCCAGGCACAGGCCATGTAACTGTATTTGGGTACAAAGATGAAGTTGATGGCGAGCAATACCGCACAGCCGATGGCTGAGAAGATGGCTCCCCACCACGTCTCATCGATAAGCTTATACCAGAATGAGAGGTTGAAATAGATGCCCATGAAAATCTCGGCCATCATCACGATGGGCACTACACGCAGACCTGCGTGGTAGTCTTCACCGACAAGATATTTCAATATAGGCATGTACATCACCACGGCAAGGAATGCCAGCAATGTGAAGATGATGAAATACTTCATCACCTTAGCTTGCAGCACTTTGTCGTTTTTGTCGCGCTGACCGCCGAAGACAAAAGGCTCATAAGCATAACGGAAGGCTTGTGTAATCATCGCCATGATCATCGCTATCTTAACGCAGGCGCCATAGATGCCAAGTTGTTCTTCACCTTCGAGACCGGGAACAATTTTCTTGAAAACGATCTTGTCGGCCACTTGATTGAGGATACCCGCCAAACCCAAAAGGAGGATGGGCCAAGTATAGTTCAGCATTTGCTTCAATAGCGTAAAGTCGATTCCGGATTTCAGCTTCTTGATTTCAGGAATGAATCCGAAGGTAACCAACACGGTACAAATCAGATTGGCGATGAAGATATAGCCGACCTGGTAGCTGGGTTGGTACCATTCCATCATGGCGGGGAAATGCGCTTTCAAATAGGGCGCCAGATAGAAGATAAACAGGTTGAGCAACAAACTCATGATGATGAAAGAAAGTTTCAGCACCATGAATTTAACAGGGCGGTTTTCATAACGCAGTCTTGCAAACAGAATGGCTTGGAAAGCATCGAAAGCCACGATGATGGCCATGATTTCCACAAACTCGGGATGTGTGGCGTAATCTAAAGCCGCAGCAATAGGTTGGAGGAAAATGGATACCAGCAATAGGAAAACCAGTGAGACGAAACCGACAGAAAGTCCTGCAGTAGAGAAAGCTTTGTTGGGGTTGACGCCTTCTTTGTTGGAGAAACGGAAGAAAGTGGTCTCCATGCCAAAGGTCAGGATGACGAGAAGCAAAGCGGTATAGGCATATAGGTTGGTCACAATGCCATATCCACCCGATTCAGCAGCCATCCTATGGGTGTGGATGGGTACCAACAGGTAGTTCAAGAACCTGCCGATAATGCTGCTGAGGCCGTAAATGGCGGTTTGTTTCGCAAGTGAGCCTAATCTGTTTTCTGCCATGTCGTTTTCTCCTGTTCTTTCAAAAACGTTGTTTTACGCTTTATATTGGGTTGATTTCAATTTTTTGGCAATTCGATGATAAACTCCGTCCCCTCCCCTTCTTTGCTTTCAAAGGCAATGGTTCCTCCAGCGGCTTGCACGATGTTGTAGGTCAGCGAGAGGCCCACACCCGAACCTCCCGTCTTGGTGGTGAAATTGGGCAAGAAGATTTGTCCTTTGTCCTCATCCTTGATTCCTTTGCCATTGTCTTTTACACTGATAATGAAAGCATTTGCTGTTGATTTCAGCGAGACGTCGATCTGCCCGTTTGGTTTTGTTCCAATGGCTTGCACGGCGTTTTTCACAAGGTTGCTGACGGCGCTATTGAGGTTGGTCTTGTCACCGTTGAAGGTATGGTCTGTCGACTCGTCGTATATGTAGTTGAACTTGATGTTTTCCGAATTGTCATAAAGATTCACCACGTTACCTACCAATTCTGCCAAATCCAGGGGCTGAGGATGGTTTTCAGGCAATTTGGCATAGGTTGAGAAAGATGAAGCGATATCGGAAAGCGCGTCGATTTGTTCAATGAGCGTGTTTGTGGTGCGTTGTATTTGCTCGGGTGTTGCTTCTCCGTTTTCTATGTTGCGTTGTAGCATTTGTACGCTGAGCCGCATAGGAGTGAGCGAGTTTTTGATTTCGTGGGCTACCTGCCGAGCCACACCTCTCCATGCCGACTCTGCTGTAGTACGTTTCAGTTCGGCGGCACTTTTCTCCAATTCTTCGATTAACTGATTGTATTGTTTTACCAATGCTCCGATCTCGTCATTGCCTTTCCATTCAATGGGCTCGTTCTTCTGGTCGATTTTGATGTCACCCAGCTTGTTTTGTATTAATGATAATGGCTGTGTGAAGCGTTTGGTGATACTGAGCACAAAAATCAACGCGATTCCAAAGAGAGCCAGAATGATGTTCAAATATGTTAGGACGAAATTCTTGATTTCATTATGTAGATCAGTGGCACTGGAGAAATACGGCGTATTAAGATATGCCAAATTGTTACCATAATCGTCGGTTATTGGAATATAAGCCGATTCGTAATTGCCCTCACCAAGATGTTCTTCATGTGTGTAGAACAAGGCTTTGTTTCGGTGAATATTTTGGTAGGCCTCGGCGTTCATAATTGGCGCTTGTAGATTGAGGTCCTGGATTTCGGGTCGTGTGGTCGCTAATAGCTGTCCGTTGAGTTTATAGAGATTCAAGTCTGTGAAAAAAGTCGATGCGTAATGATCGAGAATTTCGTCCCATTTGTCTTTGGAAGCCGTTCTTAATAGGTTGTTGAAATCTAGGTCGTTTCGCATCTCTAATGCCAGGGTTCTTGTGGTCTCGAATTCCGCTGCCTTGGTCTTTTGGTTATACAAACCACGCATGTAAATTACGGATACGGGTCCTACAGCCAAGAATGAAATGCCTAGTGTTGACAGGATGATCGTTTGTAGTTTTTGTCGAAAACTTCTGTCATGCCATTTACGTCTTTCTTTAGGACGTATAATCCATACAATTGCCAAATATGCTATTGCAAGCCCAAGGAATATCAATGCGAATGGGGCTGTTATCTCTGACCAGCTTTTTCGGGGTGTGCTGATTACTAGAATGCTATCGTCATCTTGTTTTATAGCATAGTGTTTGTACTTATGGCTGTTTGTGTATGTTCGATCTTCAACATTTAAGCTATTGAGTTGCGTTGGGTAAATGTACTTTCCATTCTTGTAAACAAGTTGGTTGTTTCTATAGTTTGCTATCGAGTAATCGTTTGTTTCTTGACCCTTGCCAGCTTTTAATAGCTTTGGGAAACCAAAGCTTTCCGGTGTTATGGGTTTGTAAAACTCGTAATACAGTGTTTTTTGTTGTAATGAATCTTTTGATGTGATGTTTATGATTCCAAGGTAGTTAGGGTCAAATGTATAGTAATCCATAAAATATAACCCTTCTCCTACTTTACTTTGCTTTGTGTTGGCTAATTTGTCTTGAAAATATTTATCGCATGGTGTTACATATCCTTCTGGTTGTATGGTGATTTCT
Organism: Candidatus Limimorpha sp.; assembly: GCA_045117495.1. GTDB lineage: Bacteria > Bacteroidota > Bacteroidia > Bacteroidales > F082 > Limimorpha. Next base: position 21,084 of record JBGUNT010000023.1, read on the forward strand.
TCTTCTGGCGAGCAGAGTGTCAATGTAGTGTTATAGGGCTTCATTACCTCATCGAAAAGCAGTTCTTTTGAATAGCCCAATATCACATCTGCCAAAATGTTGCTTTCGGCAAACAGCATCTCCCTTATGTTAGTATCTATTAAAATGAGTTGAGAAAAATTGGTAAAGCTTTTTTCAAATTCCTGGTCCCGTTCTTCCAGCAATCGCTCTGCTTGCCTTTTCATTTCCTCATTTTCGCGTTTTGACACCGTTTTATCGTAAATAATGGTACCAATAATAGATAGTAATAGTATGGCACCGATTCCGATCTCTATCGCATATGTTTTTTTGTTGTTTCTGATGATACTTTTAGACTTCCTTTTAGTGTTCAGGATCAATCCGATTATCAATAATACTAGAAAAGGCAACGGCCACATATAGCGGAAAGGCTCTTTGATCTTTGGCTTATTCGTGATTTGGTATTGTGCCAACGCTTTACCACTGCTGTTATACAGCGTCTTCCCTTCGTTGCTGCCTATTAGTGAAATATCGGCTTCAATATACTTTGGTAAAGCTTTGTTTTTGTTTGTGAAGTAGCGATTGTTGATGGGATAGGATGTATTGACCATGTTGAAGATGTAGTAGGTCATAGCACCGCTTTCGTAGGATTTTATATAATAATTTCCTGAGAAAAGATGGCATATCGTATCATGTCCGATTCTGACTTTTCTTTTAACCAGTTTTGGGTTTACATCATTTTGGTTCCAAAATACCAGCGTGTCATTCATGAAGACAAACAGACCCGTTTGTTTTTTTTCTAACTCTTCGTGATTCAACCCCTTTTCAATCAGCCTCCCCATCTCCCGGTCCATCTTTTCTATTGAGGCTTGGACTTTTTGTTGAATCCTATCTTCTTTTAATGATAGATAGAAGAACAAGCCTGTAGCTAAAGCCAAAGCTATGCTCAGGTAACAAAATGCGTTTCCTGTTTTTTTCCCGGAGTTCTTCATCTTTTTCATTTTTTGTTTGTTTTTGTCTGATTGTGAGTTGTTTATAAAAACAATCGCGCTCTTCGCTTTTTTTTCGATTTTTGTCTCCTTGTTCCTCTTATGGTCAAAAGTGTTCCATATTCGCTAAAAACGGCCAAATTTTTGATTTCATCATTTTTTCTCGAAAACGTATACTTTGCTTGACCATTCCCCTGAATTTCTTGCTTTCCAGTTTGAGACAAGCCCTCGGAATGCCCCTTTTATCATTGGAAATCTGTGTCTTAGGTACAATTCGCTCATATAAGAAATGTAATAAGCATCCCAGATAAGCATGTCATATCCTATTAAATCCAGGCTTGTCTTTTTAAATATTTTAACAATTGATTCTTTGCAAAAATGATTTAAGTGTCTTGGTACGTCGTACGCGGCCCAGTGTGTGTTGTAGTATTGGGCGTCGTAAGATTTAAAGTTTGGGACTGCTACGATTAGCTTACCACCTTTTTTCAATAGTCTTTCCAGCTGTCCGATCTCCTCTTTTAGGTTTTCTACGTGTTCCAATACATGCCACATGGTGATCAGGTCGTATTCTTCCCCTTTAAGTTCGGCCAATTGTTCGGGATTTATCATTTTGGCTTTTATCCTTTTTGACGCGATGGATTTTGCTTGTTCTGAAGGTTCAACACCAACACAATCCCAGCCTTTTTTCTCCATCATTTGGATGAAATCTCCTACCCCACATCCGATGTCGAGCATTTTCCCTGCTTCGTGTTTGTTTGCGGCTATTTTGTATTTTTTCTTGAGGTTGATGGATTTGACCGTTTCGTAAATTTTTGGGATAAAGCCTTTGGTGTTCTCTTGGTGACTGTAGTACTCCTCTGATTTGTAGTATTGGCCAATCTTCTCTTTATCAGGTCTAGGTTCCGTATATAGCAATCCACATTGGAGGCATTCATAGATTTGGAAGTCCTCTTTCGTTAAAAACTCATCTTTGAGCCATAAGTAGATTTGTGCTTTTTCTGATCCGCACCAGGGACATTTTTTATTCATGTTTTCTCAGTGTTTCATGTGGAACAATTCTTCTATCTTCCTAAAAATATGGCTAATACGTTGATATCAGCTGGTGAAATACCGCTAATTCTTGATGCTTGGCCAAGTGTTTGAGGTTTGTATCGATTTAGTTTTTCGCGGCATTCGTATGATAATGATTGTATAGAATGGTAATCAAAATCTTTGGGTAGTTTTACGTTTTCAAGTCGATTTAGCTTTTCGGCCAGCTCGAATTCCTTTTGTATGTAACTGTCATATTTAATTTGTATTTCTGCTTCTTCTAAACATTCTTTTGCGAATTGGTCTTGTGTTCTATACGCCTCTAGTTGTGGTAATATTTCGATTAATTCTGATAGGTTGATCTGTGGTCTTAATAAGACATAAGACAATTTGAGTTTTTGCTCTATCTTTGAGCTTTCTTTTTGTTCGAGAAGCCTATTAATCTCTTCGGGATAAACGTATGTCTCGTTTAACACTTGTTTAATATCCTCAACTTTAGCTTGTTTATTTTTGTATTTCGTGTAGCGTTCTTCTGTCGCTAATCCTAGTTTATAGGCTTTTTCGGTTAGTCTTGCGTCTGCATTGTCTTGTCTTAATAGGATACGATATTCCGCCCTGCTGGTGAACATTCTGTACGGTTCATCTACACCTTTCGTTATTAAATCATCAATGAGGACGCCAATATATGCTTCTGTTCTCGATAGTACTAAGGGTTCTTCGTCCCTGGTCGATAAAGCCGCATTGATTCCTGCCATCATGCCTTGGCAAGCGGCTTCTTCATATCCCGTTGTACCATTGATTTGACCTGCGAAATATAACCCATGCATCCGTTTTGTTTCTAGTGAATGGAATAATTGTTCTGGTGGGAAATAGTCGTATTCGATGGCATAGCCGGGTCTGTAAATTTTTGCATTTTCAAAGCCCTCGATTTGTCGCAAGGCTTCGTATTGTATATAATCAGGTAATGAGGAGCTGAATCCGTTCAGGTAGTATTCTTCCGTTGTCCATCCTTCGGGTTCGACAAAGAGTTGGTGACTATCCTTGCCTGCAAAACGTTCTATTTTGTCTTCAATGCTTGGGCAATACCTTGGTCCCACGCCTTGGATTCGTCCGTTGAACATTGGAGAGTATTTGAATCCTTTTCTGAGCGTTTCGTGGACCTTAAGAGAAGTATGTGCAATCCAACAACTTCTTTGTTTTTTTATTTTAAAAGGTTCCAAATAGGAAAACCCCGTCACTTCCTCATCTCCCTTTTGTTCTATGAGTTTACTGAAATCAATAGTACGCCCGTCGATTCTTACTGGGGTACCTGTTTTCAGCCTTTTGGCTTCAAATCCGAGATCTTTTAGTTGTTCGGTGATCCCATGGCTTGCCACTTCTCCCATCCTACCTCCTGGGAAGTGCTGTTCACCTATGTGAATCAATCCATTGAGGAAAGTGCCGTTGGTCAGGATTACAGCTTTGCTTTCGATATCTCCTCCTATCCTAGTTTTGACGCCTTTGATCCGGTCGCCTTCTACCAATAAACCTATTGCGGTATCTTGCCAGAAGTCTACATTGGGTGTTTTCTCCAACAGGCTTCTCCATTCTGCTGAGAACATCATCTTGTCACTTTGGCAGCGTGGACTCCACATGGCAGGTCCTTTGGATTTGTTCAACATACGGAATTGGATCATGGTCCGATCCGACACGATGCCTGAGTAACCGCCCATGGCGTCAATTTCACGCACAATCTGTCCTTTGGCGATACCGCCCATGGCTGGATTGCACGACATGGAGGCCATCAGGCGCAAATCCATGGTGATGAGCAGGACTTTGCTTCCCATATTGGCAGCCGCAGCCGCAGCTTCGCACCCGGCGTGGCCTGCTCCTACAACAATGATATCGTAAGGTTCAAAATACATCTTTTTGTCTATGTTTCACGGGAAACAATATGTTTAATATTTTGATAATCACTTAATTAAATAATAATTTTAATGCTTCTTCCTCTTTTTCACGCATCTCTTTCTCTTCCTCGTCGGTAAGATCATCGAAGCCGATGAGATGCAGCACACCATGGATGATGACCCGGTGCAACTCACTCTCATAACTACGGCCAAAAGTCTCCGCATTGTCTTGGATGCGTTCGATGCTAATGCAAAACTCACTGGAAAGCACCGTTTCACAATCGGTTAGCGGAAAGGTGACAATGTCGGTGTAGAAGTCATGACCAAGTCTTTCCCTGTTGATTTCCAATAGTTTCTCGTCACTACAGAAATAGTAATACAACTCCCCTATCGTCTTGTCATGTCTTTCTGCCACTTCTTCTATCCATGTCTTGACGCGTTGTGGGTCGATGGGGGGCATTGCCACATCCAATGTGTTGAATCGAATCATTTCAATGTGTGTTTTTCTTTATGTAATAGTCGTTGATCTTGTCCTTGTAGTAGGGTGTGTATTCAATCGGATGGGTTTTTAGGAATTCTTGGTTTTTCTTCAGCGTTTCCTTAAACAAGAGCTCGTCCACCTTTCTGTTAAACTGCGAGCCCTTGTATTCATTCGATTTGCGCTTTTCCTCTTGTTCGCGTTTTTCTTGGGCTTTTTGTGATTCCAGCATTCTGGTTTCAATCCTTTGGCTGCGTTCTATCATTTGGCGGTTGATCTTCTTGTTCACCAGCTCCTCTTCTAGTTTTTCCATGTCTTTGATGATGTCGTTCAAACCATCATCACCTATTTGCCCGTTTTCTTTCATGTCGTTGAGCATTTGCTGCATGCCTTGTCGTAGCATTTCCTGTTCGGCCGCCATGCGGGCAAACTGCTCGCTCATGGAGTTGGGTTGTTGTTGTCCCGACTTCTCCATCTGCTGTTGCATTTGTTTCAGTTGTTGGCTGAGTTGCTGCTGCAATTGTTGCATGTTTTTCATGTCTTTTTTGCCTTGTCCGCTTTTCGAATTGCAGCTTTGCATGGGCATTCCCATGC
>JBGUNT010000024.1:0-32285 GCA_045117495.1 Candidatus Limimorpha sp.
GTTGTTGTTGGCATCCCTGACATCCCAAGCCGAGAAGAAGTAACCCGAGGCGGGTGTGGCCGTCAGGGTGACGGTCTCGTTCTTGTATGCCGTGGTCGGGTTGGCGCTGATGCTGCCGTTCTCGACGGGGTTGCACGTCACGCTGTGGGGCTGCAGGGCGACGAAGTTGGCCGTGAAGCTGGCGTTCTCAGTCACAGTGAAGGTATAAGTCGGGTTGGTGCTCACCACGCTGCTGCCCTTCTTCCAGTTGACGAAGTCGTAGTGGGCAGCGGGTGAGGCCGTCAAGGTGCAGCTCGTGTTGCCGTAATACTGGCCCGCACCACTCACCGTGCCACCGTTGCTAGGACTGGCCGTAGCGGTGATGGTGTATTGCGTGCCGCCCACGATGCTGATGGTGCCAAAATAGGGCTGGTATTGCTGGCGGGTAACGACCACATAGAGGGTGCCACTGGTAGGGATGGCATTGGTAAAGTTCACTGTGGCCACACCCGACGAGTTGGCCTCGGCAACGCCGTAGATGACCGAGCTGTTGTCGGTAACAGCAACGTAGGAGCCAGCCACGGCATTAACGGTGATGGAGGTAGTACCTGGTGTGACCGTACTGGGTATCGTGACGGTATTCACTTCGGGTTTGGTGATGTAAGGCATCACGGAACCATCGCCAAAGGTGTGGTAGAACTGGAAGTAATAGTGGGCCGAGTTGTTGCAATTACCATCAGTAACGCCACTGTTGGTGTTACCATTGGTGACGGCTTGCTGCACGGCAAGGTTGCCTACATAAAGCAATGCTGATGCCGAGTTCCAATATTGGTCTTCAAACATAACATCATATACACCTTTTGAAGAAGCCGATTGTGTCGGATAGTTACCTTGAGAATATGAGTGTGCTCCAACTGCCCAGTAAAAGTCCTCATACCAATAGGAATAGGGCGAACAACCAACGTAGGCAACGGCACCGGCATTGGGGACACGAATCATGGTTTCCGCAAAGCAGGCATTGGTGCCTATGGCAGAGCCAGGAGAATAGGTTGTCGAGGTATTGTTGAAGTTACCTGTCAAGCAGCAGTTACCGACACCAAAGAAATATTTGCCCGAGTTGGTAAGCGTGGCCACGTGGGCGGCTGTCATTTTAGGCTGATACCATTCTTGCTTGTCGCCGTGGGCGGTGTAGTTCAAGAAGCATACGCCGTTGTTGATGCCATTGTAACAACCGTTGTTCGTTCCGGAATAGCCTTGTGTCGAGCTTGTTGATATTGTGGCACTGATGGTGCCGTTCTCAAAGCCGCCATAGGTGGTATTGCTTGACTTGAAGTAATAGTTCGTGGCATAGTTGATGGTGGGTTTGGCCACTCTGGCTGTCCAACTCGAATCCCAACCGCCGACGAGGATAACGTTGTTCAGGTAGTTACCACCATCGGTGAACTCATATCTCTCGTAGGTCAGCACTTTGTTGATATAGTTGGTCAGGTGCGTGGTGTTCTCTACCGACATACGGCTGTAGTACATGTCGGGGAAGTAGTTGCTCGTGCTTGACGAGAAATTGACACTTGAATAACCGAGGTCGGAGGCGCATGACTCATCAACGGTCTTTGTCATGTATTGCGGGACTTGTCCCGTGTCGCCAATGACAATGAGATAGGTGTAGGCGTTGCCAGCCGAAACGGAAGCGTTGTACTTGGTCTTGATGAAAGAAGCGATGGCGCTTGCCGTAGTACCTGTCTCACTAGTGTAGTAGATATCGACATAATAGCCCTTCTGAAGCTTCCATTGCAGCCAGCTCTCAAGGGCGGCATTGCCTTGGAAGCCCGAATAACAGATCACCAGCATCTTGACTGGTGTGTTGTACAGGTCAGGGTGGTCGGTATAAACATCTGTTATGGCTCTGTTGTTGAACAATTGAGCATAGACGTTGTCGAAAGCCGGGCTATAGGTCCTCAGCAGCATATCCTCAGTGGCTTGGGCGTCGGCGCCGTCGAAGTGCACCTCCACCTCAATGTCGTTGAACACGCGCAGGGTGTTGTTGACGGGGTCGTAGCTGACAGGCTCGATGGTCATCGTGCCAAGTTGTACACCTCGCATCGTACCTTCCACACTGACAGCCGCTGTGGGTTCAGAGTGCAGACCACGAGTTTGGTAGGCGGCCTCATTCATGACAAAGGGCACGTCCTCGGGACGTTTGTCCTTACGCACCGAAGGCTGGCGTGGCACCAAGGTATGGATACCAAGGTCTTCGAGGCGGTAATCCGTCGTGCTGTAACTCGTAATCTCGATACGCGGCTGTGCACCGAAAGGAACAGCTATCAATTGGTTGATTACAGGGATCTGGGGCTCGCCTTCGTTGCCGCCGATGACGGTGTTGGCCATTGAAAGCCACGAGAAAGTGCCACGTTCGCTGTTGTAGTCCTCCGCCTCGATGGTCGAGAAGGAGAAAGAGGCCTTGAGGCCCGTCATGTCGCTCTTCACGCATTCCACCTTGTCGACCGAACGCAGTTGTATTTGTTGTGCCACGGCGCTTAGGCCTGAGGCAATGAGCAAAAGTAAGAATAGTGCTTTTTTCATGGTATGTGTTGTTTTATTGTTTTCTGTTATTCGAAGTTGATGCTACGGCTTTGTGTGGCGTTGGAGTGGTAGACGTAGCCGTGGCCGGGAACAAGGAGGCCGAGAGAGCCTTCCCATCTCTCAGTTTTGCCGTTGTAAGTGGCATAGTCGTTGTTTTGAGCGGTGATCGTGTCGCCGTCAGTGGGGCTGAAGTTTGTATCGAACACTTCGTCAATGGCCTTTGACTGGCTGCCTGTGTAGCCGAACCAGTTGTAGCCAGGCAGAATCGTCAAGCTGACATTTGAGGCGGGTGTGCCGCTCAGCATGAGGTTGACGGGGTCCGTGGCCTCGATCTTAATCTTGTACATCTGACCAGGAACAATCTCTGCCAGGGTGCCGCTCCAAGTGCCGTTTTCAAAGCGGGCAAAACCCTCGTCTTGGGAATTGATGAGGACGGCGTCGTTGTTGAGGAGGTTTTCCAGTTGCTCCAAAGTCATTTCGACGGTGGGCGTCCACCAGTTCCAGTTGGGCTCAAGGGTGACAGCTTGCGTGGCAGGGCATTCGCTTTCTTGATAGAAGGTGATGTTGTTTTGCGGCGTTGTGCTGAGGGCAAAAGAACCGTTATTGTAGTACAAGTAATAGTTGGTGCTTCCACTCCAACCACTTGACACACTCACATAGATGCCGTTCTCATTGATATACCATTTATAAGAAGAAAGGTCAACACCATATCCAGAAGCGTTGCTGGGTTTTGCCCATGTAAGAGAATTGCTGGATCTTTGAAGCATTCTTCCTTTATAAACGATGTGGTATTGCCCACTGGCACCCGATGGTTCCAAGGCAATTTTTTGACGTTCAATGTCATGGGGCAAGGTAAAACCATAGACAGACGGGGTGATAGATAATAAAGAGGCGTTCACGGACACGGAAGTGGAAATGCTCCTATCGTTATGTGTAGGCATAATGAAGGTAGAGCCATTGCTATAACCCATAAGATAGGGACCAGCAACAATGTCTGCTTTTTCAACCTGCTCGTAACATTCCATTGCAGTTTCGTTACTGGGAGTAAGATATACGGTCAAATCTACCCTTTGGCCGTCGGTTACTGTGACATCCACAAATTTTCTTGCATAGCCCTCCTTGTCAAAGACAAAAGTGTAGGAGCCGCCTTTTATGGGACGATGGAAGTCTCCTACGGAGTGTGTTGTGACGTAAGAGTTACTGATGTCGTGGTTCAACACGCTGACCGTGACGCCTTGCATGGTTTGCCCTGTTTGGGAGTCATAAACAACACCGTGCACACCATTGCGTGCCTGCTCCATGAAAGCCAGCATGCTGTTGTGGTTGTAGCTCCAAAAGTTGGGTAATTGCGAAGCATTAGGAGTTTTTGTAGTGGAGCACTCTACAGTCACTTCGCGGCACTGGGCGTATCCATTCATATAATCTTGACGACTGCCAGTGATGGAATACCAAGTGGCGCCATTGGTGACACCGTCAGAATAAGTGTCGGTCATATAAGAACCGTAGACCTGTCGGGCAAGCGTAACGTATTCGGTGCAGACATATTCCCACCAATCCAGATCGGCATGGTCCTGAAAAACCCAATCCCAACAATAGTTCATTACCTCTGCCCCACCATGATAGTTGGCAGCCATGGTAAAAAGGTTTTCATCGGCTAATGCCATAGTCCATTGAGTTTCATTCTGATAGGTACTTGTATTCGGATGATCTCCATTAAAGTAGTCCCGATAGTTACGGTTAAGGTCAACATTGTTGCCGTTAGCGCGTCGGGCTCCATTTACAGTGTTATTTCCGCCATAATATGTGCCATCTGGGTTGGTGCAAGGGAAAATGTAAATATCCAAGTCATCCAACAGATTGACAATGCGGCTCTCGGTGCTGGTACACAATTCGTCAATCAAGCGCAGCATGAGAATCATACCCGTCACCTCGTCACCGTGCATGGTGGAGGTGTAGAGGAACTTCGGCTTTCCGTAGGGTTCGCCTTTGTAGATGCGGATGCCATAGAGATGACGGTGGTTCGAGGTGGAAAGTTGCCCGAGGTCAATTAAGGTACAAGTTCTATCGCTCAACGCATTTGAAGGAAATCCTTCCATCATGGTCACGTATTGGGGATAAGTCAGATAAGAATCCCAATTGTATGTTCCTTGGCCGTTCCACATGGTGACGTTGGCGCGCAGCGAAGGAGGTGTTTCCAACTTGGGTTGGTACCCCAACGCAATCAACTTGTCGTATTCCTGCTGGTTGGCGTAAGCCACTACGTTATGACCGTCGGTGCCGTCTACAGAGCAGATGCGGCCGAGTTCTTGTATTTGCATAGGGTCATCAACGCTGAGGGTGAAGTAATACTCACCGCGGTCGCGCATGAGCTGTTGGAGTTCTCTTTGGCTCTGGGCCATGGCTGTGCTGCCGAGGATAGCGGCACAAAAGAGGAATATAAAACGATAAAGCTTCATTACAATGAAAATTGTTTAATCAGCAAAGGTACAAAAAAGGTGGACTCGCAAGACAAAACGAGCTTGATTTTTAACTTTTTCGTTGCAATTAAAATGATAAGGTGTTGTTTCCCGTGGCTACTGACACGTAGACGTATCCATGGCCTGGCTGAAGTACGCTGAGCGAGCCTGCCCACAAGGTGCCATTAAAGATGGCGAAACCGCTGTTTTGCGAGACGATTTTGTCGCCTGTGGCAGGGATGATGTTGAGCTCGTCAAGAGCCAATGGATCTGCGCCCGTGTAGCCGAACCAATTGCAGCCTGGCTCGATGGTAATCGTGACGCTGGCGGCAGGTGCGCCACTTAGCGAGCATTCGCTAGCAGCATTGGTCTGTATCCTGTACATCTGTCCGAGAACAAGCTCCGTTGGCGTACCGCCTTGCGACTTGATCTGCACAAGCGTGTTGCCAAGCGCCGTTTGAAGCGAGGCGAGAGAGGCCTCCACCGTTGGCGCCCACCAATCCCAGCCAGCGACAAGAGAGATAGACTGCTCGACGGTTTGAGGCTCGGTTTTCTTGTAGAGTTGTATGGGTTCTATGTTGGTGTTCAAATAAGAAGCTTCCTTGTAATACCGAAAACGCATGTTCCCTGAAGCATTGTTGAATCTCATCACAGAGGTGTTGGAGATGATTTTTACCCAATCGGACTCAAATTCCAAAGTATTCAAAGTAGCCGATGTTCCAAACTTGATGACGTTGCTTCCCGACTGCCCATAGATATATTTACCGTCATTGGTTCCACCATTAACTCTGATGGAATATCCTTCTGCCATCGGAGCTATTGTAATGGTGACAAAACCGCTATTTTCTATCGTAGAATTTGTTATTGCCGCTTCTTGATAACAGTTTGCCGCATCCACGCCAGTCCATACATATCCTGATGTTGTGCTATTCTCATATACCAAAAGATATTCTCCACTCCAGTCCGACGGCGCAGAAGTCACTTTTACATAGTCACCGTTGCCTGGGTTGCCGCCGCTGCTTTCCACAAAGGTCGCGCTTACAGTAACACCATAAGCAGGCATGGTGAAGGTGTTGTTGCTGACCGTGACGGTGATGGTCGGACTGTCCGTCTTGTATACGTTCCATGCATCAAGGACATAGCCTTCGTCAGGCTCTGCTGTGAGGGTGACGGTCTGGCCTTCAGTGGCGGTGGCGACGTTGGCGCAAACCTCCCCGTGCTCGCATTGGGCAAGGGTGATAGGGTAGGCGGTGGGTGGTTCCCAGCTCTCGTCCCAAATCATTCGGGCATACTCGGGATGGTCGATGAAGGGGTTCCTGTTATGCTGATAATCTGTGTAAATGGCATTATTGCGGTCGGTTTCCTTTTGGCTTACAGGGTCTTGCTCGTTCCAGTCCATGAGCATAGCGATGGCCCAAGGGAGGATTTCCGACTTATTGGTCATGTCGCTTGAACCCCAGTTGCTGTCTTCACCGTAATAACGCACACTCATGTACATGAGGGCACGGGCGAAGTCGCCCTTGTAGGCATCAATGGGTTCGAACACGGTGCCATTATAGCCTAATGACGACTTGCAAGAGCCCAGTTTTGAGCCGTTTAGTGACGTCCATGTGGTGGACTGCACTTTTCCGAAGGGATAGTTCTCTCGTTTTTGGTTTACAAAGCCGTCAGTAGGGAAGATGTGATGCAAGTCGCAACTGGGTATGGTTTGACTGCCGAGCCAGCTCTGAGGCCATGAATGCTCACGGTTGTAACAGTCGCCTTCACTGTTGTAGTTGCCACACTGGTCTGTGCCAAAATAATAAACGTAAGAAGGTACTCCACCAGGGATGTCGGAATACATGTCCCAAACAATGCCGTTGCCTTTGTTGTCGGTGCTCCAAAAGGCATCCCATAAATCCCCATAATCAATCTTGTTATGTCCCTTAATGATGTTATGCAAGGCCACCTTCAGTTCTTGTCCTGTCTTGCCCGTGGCGTTGTTGTAGTAGCCATCGGGAATCTGTGCGGAGAGGGCTCCACACAGCGTGAAAAGCAGGAGGCATGAAGCTAGTATATGCTTGGCTTGTTGTTGCATGCAACTGGGGATTGGAACCACAAAGATAAAGAAAAAGCCGACCGTAAGGGCCGGCTTTTTTAAAACAAGGATCGTATTATTCCTCGCGTTGTTTCTTGCTGACGAGGTAAGCGGCGCCAAGGCCCATCAGGACGGCGATGCCGCTGCCGAGCGGGGCGGGCTCGTCGGTTTGTGATCCATGGCCGGGAAGGCCAGGACCGTCACCGCGCAAGGAGGTGCCTTCCTGCGAGTTTTCAGGCGTGTTGCCGCGTTGGAACAGACCGCCGCCGTCGGCGAAGGTGGTCATGCTCAGTCCGAGGACGATTGCGATTGTCAGTGCTAATTTTTTCATCGTATTATGGTTTTATTTGATTATTACCTTTTGAGTCTTGATATCGTTGCCGTTGACGAGGCGGAGCATGTAGACGCCAGGAGCGGCGTTCACCTTGACGGTGGCGTTGCCATTGATGGTCTCGGTGCTGACGATGCGGCCGGTCATGTCGATGACATGTAGCTGGGCATCGCCCTCATTGCTGACGACCCATTCGTTACCATTGAAGTAGGCGAAGGTCGCTGAGCCTGCCGAAGCGCCGTTTTCCTCAGCGCTGAACACCAAGCGGAAACGTGAGGCATAGTCGCGTGTGCTGGCCTCGAAGGTGTAGCTCGGGGTCTGGAGCAGGTCGACATCGGTGCCGGTCATATTGTCGATGAGGTGGAGGTAGTCCATCTCGATATTCTCGGTATTGACGCTGATGGTATAGGTGCCGTTCTCTTTGGCCTTGAAGTTGACGGGCATCTCGCCTTCGGCGGCGCTGCGAACGATGGCGTAGTCGCTGTTGCCCTGCGGGATATAGAGCTTGGTGCTGTTCTCGAAGAGTTGGAACTTAGGCAGCTGCTCGCCTTCACCAAAGCGTACGATGGCGCGGTCGATGACGGTGCCACGGTTATGGTTGAGGTTCAAGACAAGCTTGCCAAGCGGGACAATAGGCGCCACGTACTTTGAGAAGGTAACCGTTTGACCTGCTGCAGTGGCCACGACAAAGAAGCCTTGCATGGGAAGAATGGGCATGCCTTCTTCGGGAGTGATGATTTCGTCGCCATTATCATTCATGATATAGAAATCTTTATCAACGGTGACATCGTAGTTGTAGGGGTTACCTATAAGGTTCCAGCCGGCGAACACCGCATCTTCAGTGTAAGACAACGGGAACACGCCGTTGCCGCTGTAAGGTGTGCCGGTAAGGGTAAGCTCAACATCGGTGTCGTGGGCATAGAGGTAACCCTTGCCAGGAACGAGGTTGAAAGATTGGGCTTCATAGTTGCGCCATTCGTTTTCTTCAGCTTGGTCGAAGTAGTACAGGTCAAAATTGCCATCGATCATGCCTTGTGGATCACCTTCAACATCTTCGGGATTCACCGTAACAGGCGAGGCGATGAGGTAATAACCGCCTTCGGGGTTAGTAGCATTGCTGTAACCAGGGATGTAGAGGGTGTGGGTCTCGGGCTCAACAACCTTCTTGTAAAGCAACAAGGCACCACCAGTACTCGTTGCATAGCAAGCGAAACCGTATGTACCGTTCTTTCTGAGGTTGGCATTGACATTATTAGCGGCGTTCTGTTTGTTCACGAACTCATAAGTCTCGGTGCCAGAAACCGTCCAAAGAGCTTTGTCATCGGTGCCATCGGTAAGCATTTGAGCTTTATTCTTTGCACCAGTGCTAGCTGCGTATGCTTCAGCATCAGCATTGTAAATGGTCCAGTATTGGCCACTCTGGGCAATGTGCCAAACGATTTCAGCATTGTCTGTAACAATCACATTATTTGTTGCAGTAACAGCTTCATATTGCAGCCTGTCACTTTCGACGGTAGTGTTCATAGCACCACCATCATAAACAATCAGATAGTCGCCTTCGACGAGTTCGCCGGAATAGAGGGCATATTCATCTCCTGTGGCTGGAGCCACATAAGCAGCTTGGTTGAACGTGACGAGGTTGGAGTAAACATCTTCGGTATTATCGTCAAGAGCATAGACCTTTAAATAAGCCGTGCGGGCTTCGCCGTCATTTTCTTCAACTAAGTATTCAATATTGTTGTCGTCATTGATTTCAGCGGTAATCCAGTCGTAAGTGGCTTCAGCACCTTCGGCATCGCAGAAATAGACTTCAGCAATAATCTCGGTGATGTTTTCGTAGGTTACCGTTAGGGTACCTTCTGCACCTTCAACAGGGATGCTGACAGTGGCGGGATCTACGGTGATGGACGGAGTGGTAATGACAACTTCCTCGATATCGGCAGCGCTGCGAGGTAAAATACGCTTTGTGCTGTTGTTTTGCACAAAGACACCAGTGATGCTATAGGTCTTGCCGTTTTCAAGTAAGTTTTCGAGAGAGCCAATGATAGTATGATAAGCTTGAATTTGAGTTGTGCCATCAGTGAGGTAATAGTTGGTGTAGTTGCCACTTGTGCTAACAGAGCATGTCAGATTTTGATAGCTAACTAAAGCACCAGTATTGATACCCACGAGATCAGCCATGGCAATATTGGCAACGGCAACGTTGCCGCCTGTGGTGATCGTAAGACCAGTGGTGGTGGAAGTAAGGTTGGTAACTTCGGCGGCACCATTATACAGCTGAACTTTGCATTGCACGGTTCCGCTTAAAATGTCACCAGCATTAAAACCGTGATTTGATTTCGATCCTGATGCGTATATCATGAAGCCCTTTGTGCCATCGGTGACAAAAGCATGTGACGAATCGTTATTGCCTGAAACCACCCAATTGTTGAAGGTAATAGTGACATCAGTTGCCGTATTGCCCACTTCGGTAGCCCTAGCGAAAATCTCATCCATAGTGGTAAGAGCCGCATTGGGATTGGCAGCCTGCGATACCGTAACCTCCTTAGTGGCCTCACCGTATGCCAACACGACAGTGGCTTCACGGGATTCATTAGAGTTGTTAGCTTCGCAAACAATAGCAATTGTTGATGTGGAGGCATCGGGAGTCAAGCTTGTAATCCAAGCGGCAGTAGTAGTGGCAGTAATGTTGCCTGTTGCATTGTGAAGTACATAAACGATAGTACCTTCAGTATCATCACATTCCAATTCAACATCATCAGCGGTAATATAGGGATCAGTATTAACCACTTGGCGTTTGTAGAAAGATATGACTGTTGAACCAGAAGTATATCCTCTCCAATCTGGACCAGATGCATAAACACAAACAAATCTATCAGTATAGTTATCATTTGTAACCAAGTAGTTGTTTGAATTGAAAGAAAAGACTTTTCTATCACCTGTTCCAACTCTCATATTGTTATTGGAACTGGACGAAGCGGTTGTGTTGCAATACAGCCAAGTTCCAGTTGAGCCATTGGGATAAAAAGTATACCCCTCCGTGGTGTTGCCGCTAAGATTCCATTTGATATTATCTGAAACTATAGATGTGATTCTTTCGTTAGCAATAGTAACACTTGAAGCAGTAGGAGCATTTCCTGAACCATTATTGTTAGACATAGTATAGTTCGTATTTGAAATGGTTCCCACGATGACAAAGATGTCGCTTGAAGTAAGGTCAGCCAAATCCGTCAACACCCATTCGTATTGTGTGGCATTGGGATCAGCAACCCACTGGGCAGTGACGGTCACATCGCTGGCAGGCATAGTGAATTTGTTATTCGAAACGCTAATAGTTTGGTTGGATGCATCTTTTACTTCCCAAGCATTCCAAATCATACCTTCGGGAGCTTCAAAGGTATTTGAAAGCAGAGTAACTTCATCTCCTTCTTCATAAGGGCTATTGGAGTCAGTCATTGTGCCTGTGCCACCATTGGCGTTATAGGTAACTGTAAATGTAGGCGGAGGAGTACTTCCTGAAGTGTAAGTCACAACAACCTTTGTAATAGTGGCAGCCGCATTGCCCGTGCCTGAGCTACGACGTCCAACAAGTTGTAATTGAGCGTAACTTCCACTAACGGTAAAAGTTTCAGTTGTTGACGTAGAAGGATTGCTTTTTGCTTCCAATTCAGTACCACTCGTTGTTTGCAAGGCAAGATAATAACTAGTGTTACCAGACCATGTAACAGCTACAGAAGTAATTGTACCCTCTACGGAAGGAGTCCTAAGATAATTAGCCCCACCCTTACCAATAACAATATTGGTATTAGCTGTTGCACCATAACCATTGGCAGTCCAAGTGCTTCCATCAGCGGCATTAATAGTCAATTCTGTTGTTTGGTAAGACGATGCATTTGCTGTGATGTCAGTAGTAGCATCAAATGTCACCGTGCTTTGTCCCCACATCCCCATCGGGAAGGCGAGGATTGCGAGCAGCGCGAAGGCTGCGGTAAGGATTGTAAATCTCCTTTTCATTTGTGTTTTTGTTTTAATCGTTTATTTTTACGTAATTATTTGTATCTCAACGTTTTATAATTAGTTAGCAATGTAAAATTGCCTTTTTTGAGGGCGCAAAATTACGAAAATTTCAAGTGTGTTGCCGCGAGAAAGTGAAAAAGATGCTTTTTCGTTGCCGTATCGAAAAATTGCCCCACTTTGTGTCGCCGAATCAAAGATTTCCGTATCTTTGCAAAAATAGTTAGGAGTGAGGAGTTAGGAGTGAGGAGTGGCTATTTTAGAGAAATGCTTAAAACTGAAAAATTGACAACTGAACGAAATATGGAGAAATTACTGCTATTAGGCGATGAGGCCATTGCACAGGGCTTCATCGACGCCGGCGGCTCGGCCATCAACAGCTACCCGGGCACGCCCTCAACCCAAATCACAGAGTATGTCATCAACTCGAAACAAGCCAAGGAACAAGGCGTGATCGCCAACTGGTGCGCCAACGAGAAGACGGCCCTTGAGGCCTCCATCGGTGTGGCCTACGCCGGCAAACGCGCCATGTCCTGCATGAAACACGTGGGACTTAACGTCTGTGGCGACCCCTTCATGAACGCCGCCATCATCGGCACCAAGGGCGTCCTCATCGTGGTGGCCGACGACCCGAGCATGTTCTCGTCGCAGGACGAACAAGACAGCCGCTTCTATGGTCACTGGGCCATGATCCCCATGCTGGAACCCTCCAACCAACAGGAAGCCTACGACATGGTGCACTACGGCTTCGAGCTGAGTGAAAAACTTGGCACTCCGGTGCTCTACCGCATCCCGACCCGTCTGGCCCACAGCCGCGCTGGCGTGGTGCGTAAGCCCGTCCGCCCCCAAAACGAACTTACCGAGCCAGCCGATGCCAAGTCGTTTGTGCTGCTGCCCGCCAACGCCAAACGCCTCTACCGCGACCTCATTGACAAGCAACCCGCTTTCACGGAAGCTTCCGAGACCTCGGGCTATAACAAATACATCGACGGACCGAAGAAAAACCTTGGCATCATCACCACTGGCATCGCCTACAACTACCTGATGGAGAACTTCGCCGACGGCAAATGCCCCTATCCGGTCGTCAAGGTTACGCAGTATCCGTTGCCTTACAATTATATTAATAAGGTATACGACGAGTGCGACGAAATCCTTGTCCTCGAAGATGGCCAGCCGTTCGTGGAAGAGTTGGTGAAAGGCTTCCTCGGCAAGGGCAAGAAGGTCATGGGTCGCCTCGACGAGACCATCCGTCGCGATGGCGAGCTGAACGCCGAAAAGGTGGCCAAGGCCCTCGGCATGGACGTGCCTGCACAATACAAGGTGCCGGAAGTCGTCACCAACCGTCCGCCCGCGCTCTGCCAAGGCTGCCCGCACGTCGACAGCTACAACGCGTTGAACGCTGTTATGGCCAATCATAAAGGTGGCAAGGTGTTTGGCGACATCGGCTGTTACACCTTGGGCTTCAACATGGGCGCTATCCAGACTACCGTGTGTATGGGTGCTTCCATCACCATGGCCAAAGGCGCCAGCGAAGTGGGCATCTTCCCAGCCGTGGCTGTCATCGGCGACGGCACCTTCGGCCACAGCGGACTGACGGGCCTCATGGACTGCGTCAACGAAAAGGCCAATGTCGTAGTCATGATCCTCGACAACGACATCACCGCCATGACTGGCGGCCAGCCTTCGTCGGCACACAACAAGATCCGCCGTATCTGCGAAGGCCTCGGCGTCGAACCTGAACATATCCGCGACATCATCCCGTTGCCCAAGAACCACGAAGAGAATGTCAAGATCATCGAGGAAGAAGTCAACTACAACGGCGTGTCGGTCATCATCCCGCACCGCACTTGCATCGTGGAATTGAAGAAACACATGAAGAAATAACCCTTAATCCAGAACACAATGAAAAAAGATATAGTACTTTGCGGCGTGGGTGGCGATGGTATCGTTTCGGTGGCCAAGATCATCTCCGACGCAGCCCTTAACATGGGCATGAACCTGAAACAGTCCGAGATCCACGGCATGTCGCAGCGCGGAGGCTCTGTATTCTCACACCTGCGTATCTCCGATGATGAGATCTTCGCCGATGTCATCCCTGAAGGTCAAGCCGATATCATCCTTTCCTCAGAGCCTATGGAAGCCTTGCGTTATCTGCCTTGGTTGAGCAAGGAAGGCTGGGTGATTACCAACAACGACCCCTTCATCAACATCAGCAACTATCCTGACATGGATAAGATCAACGCTGAATTGGGCAAACTTGATCATGTGGTTTCCTTCAACGCCAATGACATTGCTAAGCAGCTGAAAGCCCGTTCCAACATGGTGTTGCTAGGCGCCACGGTGCCTTATCTCGGCATCTCCATGGAGAAGGTCGAGGAAGCCATTGCCCACATCTTCGGCAAGAAAGGCCAAGAGGTCGTCGACCTTAACGTCCAAGCCGTGCGTGCAGGCTTTGCACAAGCTACAGCAAAATAAGAACTGTCTTGAAAACGAAAAAAGCCCGAGTCAATCGGGCTTTTTTTATTTCTCCCCCCATTTCAACGGGTAGTTGGGACAGGTGCAATAAGCTATTTCGCGTAGGTAGAAACGGATGGCGTCTATTTGTCCTTCGCTGCCTCGATTTGTGTAACAGTCCATCCAACCATAACACGGCCCTTCTTCGGTATTGTTCCGCAGGCAAAAGGCTGAGATGTGCCCCATGAAAACATAATGGTCCTTGCTCCACCAACTCAAACTGCTGATGTTGCCGTCTGTGGTGACGCTGAGCTCCCAATCCTTTAAGGCAATGATGTAGGGAATGTCGTATTGGAAACAGATTTTCAGGTCGGTCTCGTTGTCCTTGTCAAGATCGATTCTGATGGTGTCCCAAGTCTGTGCCACGGTGTCGAGGATGTAGTTGATGTTGAGGGCGGGATTGTATTCCTTATGGTAGATTCTTCCCGTCTGCCCTTCATATTCGACCTTGTGACAAGCCGATAGGAGGCAGACACTGAGGATTCCCATGAGTATGAAAAGCCTTTTGTTCATGATTCGGAGGTGTTTCCTGTTTTGTGCGTTTTTTCTTCGTTTGACACGGTGTCTTCCGCTTCTTCCTTGACTTCTTCTAGAGTGACTTTGCCCTCCTTGATCTTGATCTTTTTCTTTACCCGTAATGGCGCAATGATGAGCACCAGCAATACTTCGAGGGCATATTTCAGCCACGGGACGAAGCCGGTGGTGATCAGCTGAAAGACGATGAGTAGGAGGGAAGCACCCACGAAGATGGCCTTTCCGTGGTTTTTCTTCCTGAAGATTTGTATCAAGCTGAAGACCAAAGTCACCGAAAGCACCAACTGGATGATGAGGATGAGGTAGTCGGAACTGCCCTCAACCACGTTGTCGGCTCCGAGATAGTAGGAGTCGATGAAATAGCGGCTGAAGACGAGAGTAAATATCTCGTATATGAGCAGCAGGCCATAATAAGTGATGGCAAAAGTGGCTGCCAGCTTCATGGCCAGCGTCAGCTGTGGCTTCAGGTTGAATACTTTTCCTTCGTTGGGACTCATTCTATCGGAGGCTGTTGGTTTTGCAGTATGTCGTTGCGTTTGAAGTAGAGGTAATAGAGGAAGATGAACATCACGGTGATCAACAAGTCGTAAACGAAAGGCGAGGGCTTCTGCAAGGGATAAACGAACACGGATGCATTGATGAGCATGAGAATCTGAGCGATGGCGTAGATGTGAAGTCCGCGCTTGTTCAACTTGAACATCTTGATGACACCTGTCAGCGAGGCGATAAACAGCAATAGGGTGATGAGATAGTATGTTGGGCTGATTTGTGACATGACTGTCATGCTATCCGTCATGGCGTTTGTGAAATCTGCACCCATGGCAGAGAATGGCTCCATCATCTCTTCAAATTGCCCGTTGTCTAGCATCGTCCCAATCATCGGTGTAATGAAATACATGACGATGGACCTAAGGATGTTCCAACAGGCGTTGATGAACGACAACACCAGAAGGATGGTCATCCCTGTGGGGCGAGTTTTTGCTGGCTCATTCATTTTTCAAAGTATCAAAGTCTAAAGGATAGTCCTTCACGAATTGCACGCTCTTGGCAATCTCGGTGTACATCACCTTGTCGATGCGAACGAACTCCACTTGCTTGCGGTATTCAGCAACGAACTTCTCGATGATGGGCGACGACTTCAAAGGCCTTCTGAACTCCAAGGCTTGTGTGGCGTTGAACAGCTCGATAGCCAACACGCGCTCCAGGTTTTCAGCCACACGCAAAGCCTTAGTGGCGGCGTTGGCACCCATACTGACATGGTCTTCCTGACCCTGCGACGATTCGATGCTGTCGACAGAAGCAGGCGTGCAGAGCTGTTTGCTCTGGCTGACGATGCTGGCGGCGGCATATTGCGGGATCATGAAGCCGCTATTGAGACCGGGCTCTGCGACGAGGAACGACGGCAAATCACGTTTGCCACCGATGAGTTGATAGATACGACGTTCGCTGATGTTGCCGAGTTCAGCCATGGCGATGGCCAAGAAGTCCAAGGTGATGGCAAGAGGTTGGCCGTGGAAGTTGCCGGCGCTGATGACTAGGTCTTCATCGGGGAAGATGGTCGGGTTGTCGGTGACAGCGTTGATCTCCTCGCTGAACACGGAGGCCACATAGTCAATGGCATCCTTGGACGCTCCGTGAACCTGCGGCATGCAACGGAAGGAGTAGGGGTCTTGGACATGTTTCTTCTCCCTGGCGATCAGCTCGCTGCCTTTGGTGAACTCACGCACACGCTTGGCAGTGACGATTTGTCCGTTGTGGTGGCGGATCTGATGCACTTGGTCGAAGAAAGGCTCGATGCGACCATCGAAGGCTTCCAAAGAGACGGTGCCGATGAGGTCGGCCAGGTAGCTGAGGCGGAAGGCTTTCAGCAGGACGTAGGTGCCGTAGCTGCTCATGAACTGCGTGCCGTTGAGCAAGGCCAAACCTTCTTTCGACTGCAAGGTGATAGGCTTCCAACCGAACTTCTTGAGGACTTTCTCGGCAGGGACGATTTTGCCTTCATAGTGCACTTCGCCCAAGCCGAGCAAAGGCAGCATGAGGTTGGCCAAAGGAGCCAAGTCGCCAGAAGCACCGAGTGAGCCTTGGTTGTAGACTACGGGCAGCACATCGTTGTTGAAGAAGTCGATGAGGCGCTGGACGGTGGCGACTTGTACGCCGCTATTGCCGTAGCTGAGGCTCTGCACCTTCAGCAGGAGCATGAGACGGATAATCTCTTCGGGCACCATCTCGCCTGTGCCGCAGGCATGCGACATGACGAGGTTCTTCTGCAGGGTGCTCAAGTCTTCTTTCGAGATGCTGTGGTCACAGAGGGAACCGAAGCCGGTGGTCACACCATAAATAGGCTTTTCAGGGTTCTCCATCTTCTTGTCGAGGTAGTCGCGGCATTTTTGGATGCGCTTGATGGCATCAGCGCTGAGCTCGAGCTTGTAACCCTTGGTGAGTATTTCGTTTACCTGTTTGAAGGTCAATTCTTTGGATGAGATTTTGTGGATTTTCATATCGATTATTTTATGATTGTTTCAACTAATTTATTGGCATCTACCACCGTTTGCGATCCTTCTTTCATGAACTTGACGGTAAATTTCTGCTCGGCCACTTCTTGTTCGCCGGCGATGATGACAATCGGGATATGGCGTTGGTCGGCGTATTTCATCTGTTTCTGAATCTTGGCGGCATCGGGATAGATTTCCGCGTTGATGCCGTGCTTGCGCACTTGGCTGAGGTATTTCAGACAGTATTTCTCCTCGTTCTTGCCGAAGTTGAGGAAGATGACCTTGGTGCTTTCCGACATGGTCTCTGGGAAGAGGCCGAGGCCTTCCAACACGTCATAGATGCGGTCGGCGCCGAAGCTGATGCCCACACCTGATACGTTGGGCAGACCGAAGATGCCTGTGAGGTTGTCGTAACGACCGCCACCCGAGATGCTGCCGATGGCGAAGTCTTTGGCTTTCACCTCGAAGATGGCGCCAGTGTAGTAGTTAAGGCCACGAGCCAAAGTGAGGTCGAGCTCGGTGTCGATGCCGAGGTCCATGTTGTCGATGTAATCGAACAAGGTTTCAAGTTCTTCGATACCCTTTTGGCCGATTTCGTTATCCAATAAAGGTTTCAGTTGTGCCAGTTTCTCACGTGTGTTGCCTTTCATGAAGAGGATGGGCTGCAACTTTTCAATGGCTGCAGGCTCCAAGCCTTTTTCGGTGAGTTCTGCGTTGACGGCATCGATGCCGATCTTGTCCAGCTTGTCAATGGCCACAGTGATGTCGACCAAGGCGTCCGATTTGCCGATGTATTCAGCAATACCAGCCAACACCTTGCGGTTGTTGATCTTCAATGTGACGTTGATCTTCAAGGCATGGAAAACCTCGTCAACGATTTGCACCAGTTCGGCTTCGTTCAGCAAGGAGTCGCTGCCGATGATGTCGACGTCGCACTGATAGAACTCGCGGTAACGACCTTTCTGGGGACGATCGGCGCGCCAAACGGGTTGGATCTGGTAACGCTTGAAGGGGAAGGCAATCTGTTCGCGATACATGGTGACGAAACGTGCAAAGGGCACGGTCAGGTCGTAACGCAGACCTTTCTCGCTGATCTTGCTAGCTAGCTTCAATGACTCTAACGGCTCACCGTTTTGTTCCACACCGCTCATGAAATCGCCCGAGTTGAGAACGCGGAAGAGGAGTTTGTCGCCCTCGTCGCCGTATTTGCCCAATAGGGTACTCAGGTTCTCCATCGAAGGTGTCTCGATAGGTTGGAAGCCAAAGCGTTTGAATACCGATTTGATGGTGTCAAAGATATAATTGCGGCGCACCATGACTTCAGGCAGAAAGTCGCGTGTGCCTTTGGGAATGCTGGGTTTTTGTGCCATTCTAGAAATTTTTTGCAAAAGTACGAAATCGATAGATTCGGCGAAACAATGCGAGCCAATTATTTCAATTCAAACTCCTCGCCAGGCTCGGGGATGAAGATATTGTCCCATCCTTCCTTGCGCAGCATGCGTTTGTAGTACTTCTGGGCTTCCGGGTCACCATGGACGATGAAAGTCTTCTTCACCTTGCTCGGGTCTTGGCAACTCAGATAGTCAATCATCTCCTTGTAGTCTCCGTGACCGCTGAAGGCGTCGATTTCGTATATCTCGGCGTTGACAGCATGCTCCAAGCCGAAGATGGAGACAGTGGCAGGCGTGGGCTTTTCCAATAGTTTGGCACCCAAGGTGGTTGGGGCGCAATAGCCGATGGCGAGGATGCTGTTGTTGGGATTCTCGATGCTGTTGGCGATGTGGTGCTTCACACGACCTGCTTCCATCATGCCCGATGCAGAGATGATGATGCAGGGCTCTTTGCGGGCATTCAAGGCTTTCGACTGGTTGATGTCGCGCACAAAGGTCAGGCTGTTGAAGCCGAAGGGGTCAGGGTCGTATTCGATGACATCCTTCACGTTTTCATTGAAGAGGTCGACGTGCATGCGGAAGATCTCGGTGGCGTTGACGGCCAAGGGACTGTCGACGAATACGGGAATCTTCTCGGGGAGTTTGCCTTCATTGTAGAAGTTGTTCATCAGATACACGATCTCTTGCGTGCGGCTGACGGCAAACGAGGGGATGATGAGCTTACCGCGTTTTTCCACGCAGGTGTGGTAGATGATTTCCAGCAGCTGTTGCTCGGCATTGGTGCGGTCGCCATGGAGGCGGTTACCATAGGTGGCTTCGGTGATGAGGTAGTCACAGTGCGGGAAAGGCTCTGGTGAGCGCAGCAGATAGTTGTATTCGCGTCCGATGTCGCCTGTATATCCGATGCGGGTCATCTTGCCACCTTCGTCGATTTCGATGATGGCGCAGCCGCTGCCAAGCAGGTGCCCGGTGTTGTTGAACTTCACCTTGATGTTGTTGTCGATATTGAAATAGCGGTTGTAAGCCACACTGACGAACAATTCCATGCTGGCGCGAGCGTCTTTCTCGGTATAGATAGGTTGCAAGGCAGGAAGTCCCTGCTTGCGACGTTTCTTGTTGAACCATTCCATATCATTCTCTTGGATGAAACCGCTGTCGGGGAGCATGATGCTACACAGGTCTTGTGTGGCATCGGTGCAGATGACCTGGCCTCGGAAGCCAAGTTTATAGAAATAGGGTATCAGTCCGCAGTGGTCGATATGAGCGTGGGTGAGGATGATGGCATCGATTTCTTTAGGGTCGACCATGATGTTGCGGTTGGCGGCGTCGGTTTCGAGGCCCTTGCCTTGGAACATGCCGCAGTCGAGCAAGATTTTCTTGCCGTGGTCGGTGGTGATGAGGTGCTTGCTGCCCGTCACTTCTTGGGCTGCACCGATGAATTTGATTTTCATAGTTCGTTCAATAATTTGGCTTCAAAAGTACGAAAAAAAAGTGAGGTGACAATTGAATGTCACCTCACTTTGAAGTTATTTAACTTTTTGGTGTTTATTCCACCACAATCTGCCTTACAGCGTTGCCGTTCTCCGTGCCAATATGCATCACATAGATGCCCTTGGCCATGCCGGAGAGGTCGATGCGAACTTGGTTGCCTTCCACCTTGGCGTTGTAGATGGTCTGGCCGAAGGCGTTCATGATGCGGATGCTTTGCAGGCCTTCGCCCTCAAGGGTGACTTCGCCTTGGGTGGGGTTGGGGTAGAGGCTGACGTTGGCCGTCTGCTCGTCGATGCCTTCGGTGTGCATGAAATGGGCCACCAAGTCGCGGTTACTTGTGATGACGAAAGTGTAGGTCATTTCTTCTGAAACCACCTCGCCATTTTCAGTCCAGTTCTGGAAAGCCCAGTCTTCGTTGCGCTCGATGGTCAATGTGACCTCTTCGCCGTAGCTGTAAGTGCCTCCTCCAATGATGGTACCAGCTTCTTCTGGGTCAATGGCAACGGTGATTTCGAGGGCTTGCAGTTCGAAGATGGCAGTCAAGGAACGGCTGCCCGTCACGGTGAAGCTGTAGTTGGCTTCAGTCGAAACCACATTGTCGTCTTCAACCCAGTTGATGAAATTGTAGCCCTCGTTGGCCGTCGCGGTCACGGTAACGTTGTCTCCATAGAGGTAGGAGCCTCCACCAGTGGTTGTACCGCCTTCAACCGGATAGGCCGACGTAAAGACCGCACAGCTTTGCAACTGGAATTGTGCCACAAGTGCAGCTGATTCAGTAACGTTGAATGTGTAGTTGGCATTGGTCGAAACTTGTAGTCCGTTCTTGGTCCAGCGCACGAAGTTGTAGCCTGTGGCTGGCGTGGCTGTCAAAGTGCAGCTCTGGCCATAGTTGAAGGTGCCGCCCCCGGCAACAGTGCCGCCATTTGTCGGGTTGGCTGTGGCAGTGATGGTGTAGGTCTGGGCTGTGAAGTTAGCCACCAATGTGCGGTTGCTGGTCACCGTGAAGCTATAATTGGCATTGGTCGAGACCACGTTGCCGTTTTCGGTCCAGTTGGTGAAGGTGTAGCCCGTGTTGGCTGTAGCGTGCACGGTGCAAGATTGTCCTTGCTGATAAGTGCCGCCGCCAGAAACGGTGCCACCGTTGGTCGGGTTGGCAGAAACGCTGACGGTGTAGTTCTGAGGCTGTGCTTGGAATTGGGCAACCAAAATACGGTTGCCTGTCACGGTGAAGGTGTAATTGGCATTGGTGGAGACCTGCGAACCATTTTCTGTCCATCTCAGGAAGGTGAAGCCTGTTGCAGGAGTGGCGGTCACAGTGCATGACTGGCCTTGTTGGTAAGTGCCACCGCCCGTGACAGTGCCACCGTTGGTCGGGTTGGCCGAAACGCTGACGGTGTAGTTTTGGGGCTGGGCTTGGAAATTGGCTGTCAAATAGTGGTTGCCCGTTACGTTGAAAGTATAAACGGCATTGGTCGAAACCACGTTGCCGTTTTCCATCCAATTAACGAAGGTGTAGCCTGCATTGGGAGTGGCTGTTACGGTGCACGACTGTCCTAACTGATAGGCACCGTCTCCAGAGACTGTTCCTCCATTGGTCGGGTTGGCCATTACGCTCACATTATAATATTGTGTACCTCCACCAGTGATATTGATGGTGGCAATGTAGGTGATCTTGTTGTAGCCGAACACGGTCAGTGTGGCCGTTCCTGTCGTGCCGGGAGCGGTGAAGGTGATGTTGGCCACACCATTATTAATAGTGGCCGACCCCATGATTTCGTTGTTGCGGGTCAAAGTTGCCAACGCACCATTGCCGTTGGTGGCGTTGACAGTGAAGCTCGTCGCACTAGTGCTCATGGAGGAGGCGTGGGTTACGCCCATGTCGGTGGGGACTGCATTACGCAAAGTCAAAGTCGGGTCACCATAGAGAATCCAAGTATTATAGGTACCTTTATTGGCATTTTGGTTGGCGCCAAGGTCGAGAACGGCCATATTGCCGTTGGCGGATACACCACCCATCGTGTGTCTGATGTTGGAACTTTGTAATTCAACCAAGATGTCAACCATTTCGTCCTGACCATACATGGGTGGCTGCCAAGGCTGAGAGATGTATGAAAACATACCGCCGATGGCACCTGTCGGGTTGCCATTGCTGTTGTTGGTGGCACGCATCCAAGCCTCAGCAAAGCAATCTCCAGAGCGGTCGTATTTTCCATTAAGGCAGGCCACCGAAATGATATAAGGCAGCTTGTAGTCGTTGGTCAGAGCGTTGACGTGTGAGTTGCTATAGCTGAATACGCCCCAGCTGGTTTCCGAGCCGTGATTGCAGTAATTGATGATGCTCACGCCTTCGTTAATATGCTGGCTGACGATGGCTGCACTGGACGATACGCCTGAAACACCTTGGTAATCACGATGGACCGTAGTGTAGTTGTAGTCAAGAAGGTCATCGCGGATGAGATCTATGTGTTGGTAGTCGGCTTCGCCATAATGACCGCCTCCAGCGCCTTCGTTTTTACTTACGCCTTGCCCTATTGGCAGCCATGTGGCAGAGGCATTCAGGTCTCTTTCATAATTCAAAACTTTGTTGACATGGTTGGTCACTTGGGCTTCGTTTTCGCAGCAGAAACGGCCGATAATCAATTCGTTATAATAGTCGGTGCCCACCGTTTGCCCATATTGGGCATCGCCGTAACCGGAATAGCCATAAGAACCTGAACCTGCCGAGATATAAACACCAGGAATCTGCGCAACATCGCCAACAAGTAGCACGTCTGTCAAGTTGGGGTGTGAGTTGTAATAGTTGGTAATGTAGCTCTTAATGGCTTCAGCTGTTGCGCCAGCGGTAGAGGTCCCTACCATCGTGGTGGGACGACCGATTTGCTTTTTCCAAGCCACAAAAGGTTGCATGGCCGTCATGAAGGCGTCGTGGCAGATGATGAGCAGCTCGCCTGCTTCTTCGATGGGCGTGTATCTCGACATCGACTCAACGTAGTTGATGTAACGGTTCTCGTACATGGCTTTGAATTCAGGGTCAAGCGAGAAGTTTCTCATGCGGTTTTCGATGATATTCCTGTTGTCGTCTCCATCTTTCACCATGCTCAAAGTGAGGCGGTTGTAAACCCTCAAAACTTTGGTTACGGGATTGTATTGGAACGGCACAATCATCATGTTTTGGCCTCTGACGTCACGATGGATATAGGGCTCATCGAGGGTTGCAATTTGCGCTGGGAAGAAGGCATCCTGATTGTAGCATTCACCATAAGTGTAAGGCACATCCTCAGGATCGATACTACGTGGGAAATCGCCTTTAGAAGGGGCAACTTCGATGTTTTCGTAGTCGGTGAATTCAGATTCAGCGACTTCAATATGCATCAGGGCACGATCACCGATGATGACCGGAACGGCAATCATAGGGAGGTTGGGCTCGCCAGCAGCAGCAGTGCTGACCGTTCTAGGAACCGAGATGATGTTGGCTTCACCACGGGGAGTGGTCACCTCAAAGGTGTAGAAGCCCGGGACTTGCATGTTGACGGTGATTTGGTTCTCTGAAGAGGCAACCAAAGTCGTCTGGATGGTGCTCGGGGCATCGCTCTTGATGGCGACCCACTGCTGACCGAAGGTCACTACGGTAAGCATGACGAGCAGGGCGGTTAGGATATGTTTTCTCATAGTAAAATGAATGTTGTATTTGATGTAGGTTTTAAAAGAGCAAAAATAGTGATTTTTCTGGAACAGCTATCATTTTTGAGCATTTTTCCGCATAAATGCCACTGAGTCGCCCCAGGCGTTGTATAAAACCTTGTGTCCGATGGCTGCGAGACGCACGTCGAGGCAGCTGTGACACTCGTCAGGTTTGTCCTTGACGCAGGCTTTGTCGGGGTAGATGAGGTAGTTCTCGCGGAACTCGTTGGGGGTAAGGTTGGGCATGATGACATTGGCGCCGGCAAGGATGGCTTTCTCGCGACCTTGCGGGTCGACGGTCTGGTTGGCAGTGGCAGCCACCATGTTGATTTCGGGCATCATCAGGCGGAGGACGGCAATCATCTTCAAAGTCAGTTCCATGCGTTTCTCGGCGGATGGGATTTGGTCTCTGTATTGCCAAAGCGGCGTGTCGGGGTGGGGGATGAACGGCCCCATTCCGACCATGGCCACGTCTTTCTTCTTGAAAAACAGCAGGTCGTCGGCGAGGTCGTCCAAGGTCTGGAAGGGGAGGCCCACCATCACGCCGGTGCCGGTTTGGTAGCCGATTTTCAATAGGCTGTCGATGCAGGCGAGACGTTGCTTGAAGTCGTGTTTCTCGTCGTGCGGGTGAATCTTATAATATAAGTCCTCGTTTGAAGCCTCGATGCGGAGCAAGTAACGGTGTGCGCCTGCCTCAAACCAACGGCGGTAGGTCTCCTCGGTTTGCTCACCTAATGACAGTGTGATGCCCAGACTTCCGTTGTCTATCTTCTTGATTTCCTTGACCAAATAGGTAATCTTATCCACGAAAGCCTTGTCGCTCCTCTCGCCGCTTTGCAGTGCCACCGAGCCATAACCCAATTCGTGCGCTAATTTGGCACATTCAATGACTTCCTCGTCGCTGAGCGTGTAGCGTTCCACCTTCAGGTTCTTGCAGCGCACACCGCAGTAAAGGCAATATTTCGTACAGATGTTACTGTATTCAATCAGCCCGCGTAAGTGGACGTAGTTGTCCAAATGAGCTAGCTTCATCTGCAAGGCTTTGTCGAAGAGTTTCTTTTTGTCTTCGCCTTCAGCGGCAAGCAGGAGCTTGATTTCCTCATGAGTTAAGGTCCTTGAGCCCTGAGCTTGTCGAAGGGCCGAAGAATCGACTTTATTTAGTATTTCGGTGACGGTCATTGTTTGAAATTTGGTGCAAAGGTAGGAATTTCTGAAAAATGTGTACATTTGCACTCAATAGTCCATAAAAGAATAGTTATTGATGATAAAACGATGAATAGTATGATGACATTCAATAAGTCGGGATTTATTGTGACGTTCGTGTTGCTTTGTGGCCTTTTCACAAATACGATGGCTCAGTCAAATCGGCGTTATGCCGAACCTGTATTTGAGGAGGTGAACGTTGAAACGGGCATCCCTTTCAGTAGTGCCATCAAGGAGGGTGAAACTACCCCCACTACCTTATATCTTGATTTTTACGAGCCGCAAGGCGACACCCTTTCTGCGCGACCGTTGGTGATTACCGTTTTCGGTGGCGCTTTTGTGGCCGGTAGCCGCGATTATGTCGACATGGTCGAGTATTGCACACGCTTGGCGCAACATGGCTATGCGGCGGCTTCCATCGACTATCGCCTGCTTTCGATATGGAATCTCAATGCCACCTCATTAGTGCGTGATGCCTATATGGCGGCTCAAGATGTCAGTTCTGCAATTCGGTTTTTCAAATATCATTGCGAAGAATATAGGATTGACCCCGAACAGGTTTTCCTGCTTGGCAACTCAGCTGGATCCATTGCCATTTTGTGCGAGATGTTCATGGATGAGAGCGAGCGCCCTGCCGAGACCTTCGAAAGCCCCGATTTAGGGTCGATACATAGTTCAGGTTATGAGGAATATGCTGGTTTTTCGCCAGCAGTGGCAGGCGCTATCCCGCATTGGGGCGGTGTAATGAGCCTCGATGTCATAAGCAACGAGGAATATGTTCCGCTGTGCTTGATTCATGGCACCGACGACACTACAGTGCCATACGATTCGGGCTATTGTTTCAATGGAATGCTTCCTGGAGTGATGCCTTATATGTACGGTTCGCACGCTATGGTTAGCCGTCTTGATGAATTGGGCGTCTCTGATTACGAATTTCACTCTTTTGAGGGCGAGGGGCACGCGTTTTACCTTAATGGGATTAGCCAGTTGAACGAAACGAAATTCAACGCTTGCTTCGACATTACACGCGATTTTTTGTACCAGCATCTAACCTTCGTAACCTCGGTTGCTGAATCAAGCGAATTGTCCATACAGATATATCCCAATCCTGCCTCCGATCTGCTGACCTTTAGTGTTGGCGATACTCCCCAATGTAAGCCTTGGAGCGTTACTGTCATTGATTTGATGGGGCGGGTGGTCATTGCAGAATCCGTTTCTGCAGCAGATATGAGTCTCGATGTTTCACATTTGTCGTCTGGGGTTTATTTCATTCGGATGGAACAAGAAAATGCTTGTGATGTTTGGAAATTTGTGAAACGATAGAAAAATTGCCCACCATCTCCTTGAAATTAGGAAATCGTTGCGTCGTTATGATAATAGATAAATGCTTATATTTGAGGGCCGTAAGCAAACAAAAAAATTGAACCGAAACAATCGTGCAAAAAATAAATTCAAAAGCATATTCTATCAATTAGATAGCATTCGTTGCTGTCTTTAATAACATAAATTGGAAGGCAATGTTATGACATTTTTGGAATACTGGGAAACAAAGTTTCCAGACTTTATGGCTAAAGCTAGCAAATGGGAGAAAGAACTTTTGGCCCAGCAGAATCCTAATGGTCTCGCCATTTTTTCTGAGCAGGAACTAAGGCGTCAACTGGAACTGCTGAAAGATTTCGATCTCCGCAAGAAGGAAGGAAGACTTAGCGAAAGCATCATTTACAAAAGGTATGTAGAAGAGCTGTCACAGCATTTTGACACTTGCTTTGCATGGAACGGGCTCTTCCAGTTCATTGCAGTAGCCACTATGACCGCAGGGCTCTCGATGGTCTTCGAGCCAGGCCTGCTCACAGTGGGCATAGCACATATGGCGGGAGGGCTAGCCCTGGCACTCCTGTCACGGGCCAAGATCGGATTAAGGGCAGCTATACGATATAATCATAAGAAGCTCGCAAAGAGGTTCAACCTCACCTACAGTGAGAAAGCAGTGAAGGAAGATGCCAAGTTTGCTGCAAAAGGGCTATACCCAGTCGTCTATGTGCTTCTTACAGGCATATCTATAATTCTCTCAGGCTTATTCTGTGAAAGATACTTTGGTTCTTGGTACGGGTTGCAGGTTGGAAGTATTGGTATAGCAATAATTCTTGTGGACTTCGTCTATTTTTGGTGGGTTATCCGCAGAGCCAAGAAACAAGAGCCATAGGCTAGCCTACTGCAACATCTCCAAGGTACCCCGCTGTGATAGTGATGATTATAGAAGTAACAAAAAGTAGTAGATGAAAGAGCGACAATCATTTCCACCCCTCTTTTGGGAAGATTCAGAGATTCTGATTTTGGGAACTATCCCAAGTTCGAGTTCCATCGAAAAAGGCGAGTATTACTATCATTATGCAAATTATATCTGGGATTATTTAGCAAAGATATTCCATGAAGAAAGACCGATAATTTGGTCTGAGAAAAAGGATTTTTTGCGAAGACACCACATTGCTTTATGGGATGTGTATAAGTTTTCTGATATTGAAGGTAGTTTGGATAAAGGTTTAAGGGACTTTAATAATATTGCCGGATTTTTGAAAATACACCCAACAATTAAAAAGGTATTGCTGAACGGAAAGAAAACTGCTCGGTCACTTGAAAAATATCAGGAGGCAAATAGCAAATTGCCAGAGACTGTTAGGGTTTATGCACTTCCAAGTACTAGTGGAGCAAATACAAAGATACCAAGGAAAATGGTTTTGTCAGAATGGGAGAAGGCATTATTGGAGACATTGTAAATAGTCCAAGTCTTTTCGCAAAGGAGTATCTGAATGTCTTTAGATACTCCTATTTTTTGCCGTTAAGGAAAAAAGCTGTATCTTTGCCGCCCGATTGAAAACGAGATTTTTATTTTATGACAAAAGCATTGAAAATCGTGGTGCTTGCCAAGCAGGTGCCCGATACTAGAAATGTGGGCAAAGACGCGATGACGCCGGAAGGCACCGTCAACCGCGCCGCCCTGCCCGCCATCTTCAACCCCGAAGACCTGAATGCCCTTGAACAGGCCCTGCGCCTCAAAGAGCAGCATCCAGGCAGCACCGTCGGCGTGCTCACCATGGGCCCGCCGCGCGCCGGTGAGATCATCCGCCAAGGCCTCTTCCGTGGAGCCGACACAGGCTGGCTGCTCACCGACCGCCTCTTCGCAGGCGCCGACACCCTCGCCACTTCGTATGCCCTCGCCACCGCCATCAAGAAGATTGGAGACGTGGACATCGTCATCGGAGGCCGTCAGGCCATCGACGGCGACACCGCCCAGGTGGGTCCTCAAGTGGCACAAAAACTGGGTCTCAACCAAGTGACTTATGCTGAGGAAATCCTCAAGATCGAAAACAACATCGCCACCATCCGCCGCCATATCGACGGTGGCGTGGAGACTGTGGAAGTGCCGCTGCCCTGCGTGATTACCGTCAACGGTAGCGCAGCACCATGCCGTCCCTGCAACGCCAAATTGGTGATGAAATACAAGTATGCCTCATGCCCGCTGGAGCGTCAGCCCGAAGACCCTCGTGCCGACCTTTATGCCAGCCGCGACTACCTCAACCTCAACCAGTGGAGCGTGGCCGACGTGGATGGCGACCCCAACCAGTGCGGCCTCTCTGGTAGTCCCACCAAGGTGAAAACTGTGCAGAACATCGTCTTCCAGGCCAAGGAGAGCAAGACCCTTACCGCCAGCGATGCCGATGTTGAGTCATTAATTAAGGAATTGTTAGAAGAGAAGATTATCGGATGAATCAAAAGACACGATTCGATATGGCTAAACTCAGTTCTAACACTCTTGCCGTCATTGCGGGCTTGACCCGCAATCTCCCGAGCGATAGGGATTCGTCTTCGCGCTTGGGAGATGGCGGATGTTTCTCCGCCATGACGGGAAAGGGGTTAGAGTGGTGTCCCCAGTCTCGTGTCTAAAAAAGTAGAAACTTATGAACAACGTATTCGTATATATCGAGACCGAAGGCACACAGGTGGCCGAAGTCTCCCAGGAGTTGCTCACCAAAGGGCGTAAACTGGCCGACCAGCTGGGCGTGGAACTGCACGCCGTTGTGGCTGGCACTGGCATCAAGGGTAAGGTGGAAGACCAAATCCTGCCTTACGGCGTGGATAAGCTGTTCGCCTTCGACGGCGAGGGCTTGTTCCCCTACACCTCTGCACCTCACACCGATATCCTCGTCAACCTCTTCAAGGAGGAACAACCGCAGATCTGCCTGATGGGCGCCACCGTCATCGGTCGTGACCTCGGCCCGCGCGTCAGCTCCTCACTGACCAGTGGTCTCACCGCCGACTGCACCCAACTCGAAATCGGTGACTTCGACGACATCAAGACCAAGAAGCACTACGACAACCTGCTCTATCAGATCCGTCCCGCTTTCGGTGGCAACATCGTGGCGACCATCGTCAACCCTGAGCATCGTCCGCAGATGGCTACGGTGCGCTCGGGCGTGATGCAGAAAGCTGTCTATGAAGGCAAGGCCAAAAACGAAGTCGTTTATCCCGAAGTGAGCAAGTATGTCTCGCCCGAGGCTTACGTCGTGAAGGTTCTCGACCACCATGTGGAGGCTGCCAAACACAACCTGAAAGGCTCACCCATCGTGGTGGCCGGTGGTTACGGCATGGGCTCGAAGGAAGGTTTCGACATGTTGTTTGAACTCGCCAAGGTGCTCCACGGCGAAGTCGGTGCCTCGCGTGCCGCCGTCGATGCGGGCTTCTGCGACACCGACCGCCAGATTGGTCAGACGGGCGTCACCGTTCACCCCAAGGTGTATATCGCCTGCGGTATCAGCGGTCAGATCCAGCACATCGCCGGTATGCAAGATTCCAAGATCATCATCTCGGTGAACAGCGATCCAGATGCGCCGATCAACCGTATTGCTGACTATGTCATTGTCGGTACCGTTGAGGAGGTTGTTCCCAAATTGATCAAATATTACAAACAGAATTCGAAATAATGGGTCTGGATAGAGACGCACGGCCGTGCATCTCTACCAGCCCACAAAATAGAAAACAATGGCAAATTATTATAACGACAACCCGAACCTGCAATTCTACCTCGACCACCCGCTGATGAAGCGCATCGTCGAGCTGAAGGAACGCAATTTCGCTGACCAAGATAAATATGAGGATGCCCCCGTCGATTACGAAGACGCGATGGAGAACTATCGCCGCGTCCTCGACATCACGGGCGACATCACCGCCAACATCATCGAACCCAACTCCGAGAGCGTCGACCTCGAAGGTCCGCATTTGGAGAATGGCCGCATGATCTATGCCTCCAAGACCAAGGAAAACCTTGATGCTTGCACCAAGGGCGGCCTTTGGGGCGTTTCCATGCCGCGCCGTTACGGTGGCTTGAACCTGCCCATCACCGTCTTCTCCATGCTGAGTGAGATGGTGGCCAGCGCCGATGCCGGCTTCCAGAACATCTGGTCGCTGCAATCGTGCATCGACACCTTATATGAATTCGGCAACGAGGAGCAGCGCAAGAAGTACATCCCGCGCGTTTGTGCCGGCGAGACCATGTCGATGGACCTCACCGAGCCTGATGCCGGTTCCGACCTGCAAAGCGTGATGCTGAAGGCCACCTATTCCGAAAAGGACGGCTGCTACCTGCTCAACGGTGTGAAGCGTTTCATCACCAATGGCGACTCCGATATCCACCTCGTGTTGGCCCGTTCCGAAGAAGGCACGAAGGACGGTCGCGGCCTGTCGATGTTCATCTACGACAAGCGTCAGGGCGGCGTCAATGTGCGCCACATTGAGCATAAACTCGGTATCCACGGCTCCCCGACCTGCGAGTTGACCTACAAGAACGCCAAGGCTGAACTCTGCGGTGAGACCCGTTTGGGCCTTATCAAGTACGTCATGGCCCTGATGAACAGCGCCCGTCTGGGTATCGCTGCCCAGTCGGTGGGTCTGGGACAAGAGGCTTACAACGAGGCTCTGAAGTATGCTGGCGAGCGTCAGCAGTTCCACAAGAAGATCATCGAATTCCCGGCAGTTTACGACATGCTTTCGCGCATGAAGGCCAAGATCGATGCTGGTCGTTCGCTGCTTTATATGACTGCTCGTTACGTCGACATCTACAAGTGCCTTGAAGACATCCAGCGCGAGCGTCCGCTGACACCCGAGGAGCGTGCCGAATGCAAGAAGTACAGCCGTTTGGCCGATGCCTTCACGCCTTTGGCCAAGGGCATGAACTCCGAGTATGCCAACCAGAACGCCTACGACGCCATCAGCATCCACGGTGGTTCGGGCTTCATCATGGAGTACAAGTGCCAGCGCCTCTACCGCGACGCCCGTATCTTCTCCATCTACGAAGGCACGACGCAGCTGCAAGTGGTGGCCGCCATCCGTTACATCACCAATGGCACCTACCTCACCATCATGAAGGAAATGCTTGAAAACGAGGTCTCTGAAGACCTGAAGCCTTTGCAGAACACGGTGCGCACCCTCGTGGAACTCTACGAGCAGAGCATCAATTACGTGAAGGGCGCCAACAACCAAGAGGTTCAGGACTTCCTGGCCCGCCGTCTCTACGACATGACCGGCGACATCATGATGTCGTTGCTCATCCTTGACGACGCCACCCACGCCCCGCATCTCTTCACCCAGTCGGCCAACGTCTACGTCCACGCCGCCGAGGAAGACGTCATCGGCAAGAGCGTCTACGTGAAGAATTTCATCGAGGAAGACTTGGTGAACTTCAGGGCTAAGGCAAAGGAGGTTGCTGAGTAAGCTTCGCGATGTTTTATTAAAATGAAAACGGTGCGCTTTGTTTGAAGTGCACCGTTTTTGTTTGGCAAATGTCTGTTTTTATTCCACCAGTCTGATTGTCCAAAAATCAGAACAGTTCTTGGTCTTTGAGATGTAGTCGTAGGGCATCCAGAAATAACCCTTGTCGCCCCATTCCTTGCCCCAGGAGTTGCGCACGAGGAGTAGCCTCCTGTCGTTGTCATAGCCCGCTGCCATCACGGCATGTCCACCAAGCATCGACTCGCCTTTTTCAGGCATGGGCATGATGCCAGTCTTGGCGACCTCTTCCGACATGAAACTGGAATATACCGAGAAACCAAACACGAATGGATATCCGTCGGCAAGGCAGGCGCGGATGTCGAACATGTTCGCATTGATGCGCCAATACGACAAGATTTGGTTGTCGAGAGCCGACTCGTAGCATTCTTTGGGCGGCTCTTTGGTGTATTTTGCGCCAGGTTTGGTGCTCTTCGAATAAGTCCAGTCTTTTTCGAGGCACACGCCTTGCTTGTTCAATGACTTGACGCCGTCTCTTAGGTAGGCACCGCTGTCTGACAATACGGTATCCATCATCACGCGCTCGTTGTAATAGAGGAAAAGCCTCGACAATCTTTTGGTTTTTTTCTGCCCTTGCAGTCTTTTGCAACATTCCACGGCGGCAAGCAGCGAATTCGCCGTACAACTCCCCAGTTCGCCTTGGTTGAATACGGGCGGACAGATCTTCCTGAGGTCTACTTTCGACGGGAAATCGCTTGCACT
>JBGUNT010000025.1:0-14853 GCA_045117495.1 Candidatus Limimorpha sp.
CCATAACCATTTGCGCCTGGAATTGCATCCCATGACACATGGATATTATTAGGATTCTCTTCGTCAGTAATGGCAACCACATTTGTAGGCACACCCGTTCCAGGTTGTGAACCACATCCATTGTTAGTCTCACAGAAAATGCCTTCTGCCATATTGGTTGAAGATCCCGAATAAGTGTAAATAACATTGTTTTGGGAATCTTTTATGCTAAATGCCATATCAAAATCACCACTTTGGGTAGGAGCCGACCAGCCAAACGAGACATGGCCAAGTGGCACGTCAACAGGAATTGCCTGGACATTTGAGCTAGTTGTGGTCACAGAGGAGGTCTCTGTACCAGCCGAATTGTAAACATGAATGGCTCCACCTTTGAAACCAGTGAACGAAGCTTGGGTGACAGTAACTGTCCAAGCACAGGTTGGACCAACGCTCACGGCAGATTGTCTAGCCACTTTTCCGTGGGCGCCATCAACAACTGCATATACTTCATATCTAAAGGCGTCGTAACGAGGAACCGTATTGTCAACATAGGTCATGGCAGCGCCAGGAGTTACATTGTCCTCTGTATAAATAATTTCACCATCACGAGTTACAACAATCCGACTGATAGAAGTCAAATTGGTATTGCTTAATGTTTTGGAAGGATTGGTCCAAGTCAAGGTAGTCGACAATGAATTATCAGCTGCAGGCACCACATTAAAATTGGTAGGTGCTTGAGCAGTATGGTTATAAACATCAGCAGGGACAAAATTGTTTATTATTGTATTCTGTGCATCATAATCAATCCCTTCGATGAGGAACCAGTTATCGCCGCTGCCGCCCCAACCCCAGTTGAAGTGGAAGTAATCATTATCGTCATAACCGTCACAAATGAAAGCATGACCATACTGGGATCCTGTTTGTACTCCAGAATAATACATAGGCCATCCCATGTCAAATGCTTCCTTGAGCGTATTCATCCATGTGGTAAGATTTGACTTGTATTGAACAGTGGCTGCCGATGAATAACGGAAATAATTGGCTATTGCAGCAGGCACGTCTCCAGAATTAGCACCGCTACCTTCCTCGACATCACCACCATAATTCATATGAACCGAGACGCCACAATGGTAACAGATTGTAGCTACAGCATTGCCTTGTTCAGGAGAATAGTTATTTGAGGGATAGGAATTCAGCATATTGTCCCAATCATAGGTGGTGGCGCCAAAATTAGCCGACTGTTGACCATACTTTGGAAGGTAATAGGAATAACTACCTTGTCCTTGGGCAGGATAGTTCCAATATTTCATAATCTGAGACATGGCTGTCGCCACGCAACCCACATATGCATGATAGCCAGCATTCGGACTCTGTGAATCTTCAGGACACATGCTGTTGTATGGGGCTGGATTCTGGTTCCATTTGGTCTTTACCAGATATTCACGGCCTTTCCCACCATTGCGCGAAATCAACGTACCATTATTGGCCAAGCTATTCCATTCAGCAGCAACCTTAGGATCTGTAACTCTTCCTTGGTAATGACATCTAGATTCAATGATGGAATTCAAATAAAACTCCATCGCTGGCGGGATGTTGTCCACATCAAACACGCCTTCATCTGAATAACCGATAACAGGACGAAAATTGTCGTCGGCCGAAATGATGACAAAACCAGTTTCACCCACGTTAAATACGTAACAGCCTTCAACCCCCTTTTGGGTTGTGCCAGTGTAAACAAGCGTCAACTCGCCACCCGAACGGGTCTGATCAAAGTTAGCTTGGACAAACTGTTGTCCCAAATACTTGGCCTGGCTCACACTGACAGGTTTGGCCTGAGCCATTCCCATGCAAACAGCCAAGGCAAGCATGCTCATTAAGTACTTCTTCATTTTAATTGCGTTTTAGTTAGATTCTAATTAAGGATGCAAAAATAATAATTTTTCAATAAACGAACATTCTTCTCCAACAAAGTCGGAAAACTGCTTAGTGGATAATCGTAATGCGGCGTATCGCTTGTCCGTTGGGCGATTGCACTTTGACCAAATACATGCCTTCATTCCAGTCCGACACGTTTACTCTCATCGCATGTCCATCAGCAATAGCGTCGAATATGAGCTGTCCAAGCGTATTATAAACCGACACATGGTTCATTCCCTCCGACTCTATGCTGAAACTATGATCGGCAGGATTCGGGAAAAGATTCAAAGCCAACAGACCGTTTTCGTCCAATCCAGTAGGAGAATAATACACATGCAGATAGAACAAGTTGGGATTATACCTAACTGATGCAGGAGAGGAAGTGCAATCGGTGGCACTATAA
Source organism: Candidatus Limimorpha sp. (assembly GCA_045117495.1). Lineage (GTDB taxonomy): Bacteria > Bacteroidota > Bacteroidia > Bacteroidales > F082 > Limimorpha. The sequence goes on from JBGUNT010000025.1 coordinate 2,300, forward strand.
TAAGCATACAATCTATAATAATAGTCGCCCTCTTGATTGGCGGTATTATCAGTATAACTGGTGGCCGAGGAGCCTAACAACTTAATCCTTTCATAGGCACCTTCTTCGCCACGTTTCCTATATAAGAAATAACCGGTAAGTCCTTCGCTTTCAGCCGGCCTATCCCATGACAATTTGATTCTATAGTTGTTCCCTGTATATTCGTAATAGAAATTGGTGGCAGCCATGCAGTCGCCCGCTGATGCACAGGTTTCGTTAGATTGTTCCGTCTCGCCACCCATACCAATACCAGCCACCGTATAGCAATGACCTTCTGTAATTCCTTCGTCAACATAAGTATGGCTTTCAGGATCATTGACCATCGCATAAAGCTGCTCGTCGCGATAAATATTGTATCCAAGATCGGGAGTTGCGCCTTCCACCTCCCAAGTCAAAACGGCATTACCGTCAACCATATCTGCCCTCAGGTCATATGGGGCCACATAGGGTTGTTCATTACCACAATCATTGCTTGCGACAAAAAAGACTCCTTCTTCCATGCCCGAAGAATTACCTTGATAGGTAAACACCGTACTATTGTCAGAGTCCTTGATGATTACGGCAATGCTATTGACAGTTGTCGCAGGAGCAGTCCAAGCGAAACTGACATCGCCCAATGGCGTAGCGAACTCCAAAGACTGGGTTGCAGAATTAGTGATCGTCATGCGTCTGATCTCTTTTCCTGTCTTGCTCAACAAAGAGACACAACCTCCATTCCAGCCTTGGAAAGCGGACGATTGCATGATAATTTTCCAATTGCAAGTAGGACCAACAAGCACTTTATCAAGATAGGCCAATGCGCCATGATGTCCATCGGTGACGGCATACACCGCATAATCGTATACATCAAAACAAGGAATTGATTCATCCACAAAGCTCATCGTTGCGCCAGGAGTCACATTCTCATCTGAATAAACCACCTGACCATCACGTGTCACTACGATTTGATCGATAGAGGCTAAAGTTTGATTGGTCAAAGTTTGAGTTGGATTCGTCCACGAAATGGTAGCAGTAAGGGAATTATCACTTGAAGGCTCTGCGGACAAGTTGGTCGGTGCCTTTGGAGTGGCAGCATATATTTCAGCTGGCACATAATTGTATATAACGCTTTCACCATCCGTATAGTTGTGGTCATCTACATTGTACCATCCATCGTTACTTCCGCTCCATCCCCAGTTGAAGTGAACCATGTCATTATCATTGTATCCATCCAGCACATAAGCATGGCCTCCACCACGATGCACCATAGGCCAACGCATATCTATAGCATTGACAATCAATTGCATATATCCTTCGTGGCTATAATTCTCTCTATAGAGATTAGCCATTTGGTTGGTATAGAAGAAATGGGCTGGCATACTTTCACACAGCATACCAGTAACAGCGCCACTACTTCCTGGACGATAGTTCATGTCTACACTAACACCTGCATGATAAATCAATTGTGCGACAGCCTCAATCTGTTCTTGAGGAGAATCAGCAGTAATAGTAAGCGGCATATTCTCCCAATCATAGGTGGCAGCACCGAAATTGACAGTCAATGGACCATATTCCGGATGGTCTTCAGGAACATAGGTGTGGCTTCCCTGACCATGGGCCGGATGATTCCAATAACGCATCAACTGACCAGCCGCTGTTGCCACGCAACCAGCATAGCAATGGCCTCCAGGACCATCGGAAGCTGCAGGACAGAAATAATTATAAGGATAGTTCTGATTCCATTGTGTCTCAACAAGATACTCATCTTCTCTACCTCCATGACGCGAGACCAATCTGCCAGTTTTCTCAAGCATCGCCCAATCGGCAGCAACTGAAGCCTTGGCAGATGATGCTTGCGAGGCTTCCATTATGCCTTGACGAATGAGTTCGAGATGATCAACCAAGGCAGGAGCCATGTCATCGATATTAAACGTACGCTCATCGGAATAGGCGATGATAGGGCGATAATTATCGTCGGCCGACATAATAACAAAGCCTTTTTCTCCAACATTAAAGACATAATAGCAAGCCTCTCCTCTTTCTGCAAAAGCAGTATACACGAGATTCAGCTCTGTGCTTTGTCGAGTCAGCTCAAAGTTGGCTGTCACAAACAATCGACCCAAACGCTGTGCCGTTTCTTGACTGACCGGCTTGGCGCTCATCGAAACGCCCAACAAGGCAAATGCCATTAAGAGAATGAAATTCTTTTTCATTGTATTTTGTTTTTCTATTATAAATACAGCGGAAAGACACCTTTCTTACGGTCTTCCCGCTGTATCCAATGCTATCAATTCAATGTACTACACTAAAACGTTTTGTCACACTGCCTTGTGAAGTCTTGATGCTAATAGTGTAGACACCAGGAGTAAGATCTGATGTATTGATAACCATACCATTATCATCGCAGCGTTGTCTCAACACCACCTGACCCATCACATTGCAGATGGTCACTTGTTCAAGTCCACTTGCTTCAACACTCATCAAAGTATTGGCAGGGTTAGGATATACCTTGAAGCCATCTTCAACATCTTCGCTGACAGAAGTCACTTCAATATAGACAAAATCGTGGTTCTCATCAACCCATGCAGGTGTCGACTCGCAATAACTGCGGAAAGCTGTCACCTGATAATAGTATGCGCCAGCATCCACATTATCGAAGTACTCACGAAGTGTCTTGTCAACTGTTGCAATCTCTTCGTAGTCAACACCATCCACACTACGATATACTTTAAAGGATTGTGGCTCGCCATCATATGACCATGAAAGCAACGTCCCAAATCCATCTCCACTCCATTGATACTCACCACTGAGTCCCGTCGGAGGCAAGCAACCTCCGCAATCATTATCACCCGTATAAAGGGTGGTGGGCAATTGATTCGAATTTCCAGAATAAGTATAGACTGGGCTATTGGAAGAATCCTTGATATTGATGGTCAAATTAGAAACAGCCGATGAAGGAGCCACCCAGGAGAAAGTGACGTTGCCCTCGGGCAAACTAATTTGTTGGCTGGTAGGCGTAGAATTGGTCATGGTAACCTCTTGCAGAACCGTACCAAAGCTGTTCTTCACCTGGATCTTGCCACCATTCCAACCTTGGAAGTTGGTCGTCTGGCACACAATTTTCCACGTACAGGTCGGGCCATATTGATAGCTAATCTCTGCAAAACGGCCTTTCGTATTGTTGGAAAGGAAGTACAACTGATAATTGTAGCAGTCATATTCAGGCACATTGTCCTCAAACGACATGGCTTCTCCTGGAGTCACGTTGTTTTGGGTAAAGATCTGTTGACCGTTCCGCAGCAAAACTACTTGGTCAATGTTCTCTAAAACAGTACCATCGAGTGACTCAGTAGGATTGGTCCAGCTGATGACACCTGTTTTCGAATGGACATTCTCAACACGAACATCCAAATCACCAGCAGCAGGGATAAGACCATTATAGATATAATCGGGAATCATGTCAAAGATGGCGGCTTGGCCTAAGTTGAAAGTACCGTTATAAGTATTCAAAGCATCAATCGCATAATAATTGTTAAGCGATCCACTCCATCCCCAATTGAAATAGAATTTACGGTCACTAGCACGATAGCCACAGCAGGCGAAAGCATGACCGCCCTCTGAATCGGCACCGCTATAATACAACGGAAAACCTTCTTCCAGATTGGCGATCAGCATCTCTTCCCAATCATACTTGGAATAATTGTCACGATCCAAACGGTTGGCATGGTCTGTGTAACGGAAATACTCAGCAATCGCTGGAGGCACCTTATACGAATTGGAGCCCGATCCTGCAGGGTCATAATTCATGTCAACAGACACGCCACAATGGTACATCAACAAGGCAACAGCTTGATAATTGCTGTTATTCACGGAGTTGGGCATATTGGCCCAGTCATAGGTGGTTTCTCCAAAATTAGCACTTTGAACACCATAATCCGGATAAGTCTGAGGCGTATAGGAATGTTCACCGACGCCTTGTTCTGGCCAATTCCAGTATTTCATCACCATCGACATAGCGGTAGCCACGCAGCCAGCATATGCACGGCCGCCAGGACCACCATGACCTGTCGGGCAATAATAGTTATAGGGGTAATCCTGGTTCCAATTGGTTGTCAACAATGGAGGAATATTGGTATGTCCGCCACGAGTTTCCAAATAATCATAACCTGTTCTTTCTACATTTGCCCATTGCGCTGTGATCTCAGGATCCGCCTCCATATTGTTCACAACGGCATAATTGATTTGGCGTGCATAATAACGCAAATAATAAGCCAATCCTTCAGGCATGCGAGCGGCATCAAAGTTTTCCCCTTCGCCGTAAGAAAGGATGGGTTGTGCTACGTTATCAGCTGAAATGATGATATAGCCATTGTCGAAATTAAACACGTAAAGCGCAGGGGTGCCACTTTCGGCCATTTCCGTATAGGCTAAATCAAGGTTGGCAACCTGTCGGGCAGAATGGCTCTGAACATATTTCAGACCCAAACGGCGTGCTTGCTCCACATCAATAGGAGAAGCAAAAACTTGGCCAACACACAAGGCAACGGCCAGCAATAAAAATAAAGTTTTTCTCATAGTTTTAGGATATTGTTGTTATACATTAATACATAATAAGTTTGCAAAAATAAAAAAATGGCAAAAACCACGCCATATTTTTTACTTTTTTTCAAAACGAAACAGTTACTTGTTTCAAAGAAAAACACGAAAAGACTACGGGAAACAATGCCATCAAGTTTTTTGTTCCTTTTTCTTTGCCGCCGGGAACAAAATATTATTCAGAATAAGACGATAACCAGGGGAATTGGGGTACATATCGAGTTCGGTAGGCGGATCACCCACAATATGCTGGTAATCCTCTGGATCATGGCCGCCCAAGAAGGTCCAAAAACCATTGCCAAAATTACCATGTATATACCGATCCTCATTCAAGGCGGCGTTATCGCCCAAAACCACCACCGATGGCTTTACACATGCTTTGTTGAATGCAGTAGTTTGGCCCATAAAGCCTTTCACAAGACGCTCGTGACATTGCGTGAGCATGGTAGGAACGGGGTCCCATTTTGCAGAAAAATCAAAAAGCAGGAAATAATCATTCTGCTCGTTCACCAGGCGCGAACGTCCTTGGGTGACATCAATGTTGGAGATTTCGTATTCCTGCGGATTGGTCGACACCTTAAAATCGGTGAAAGCAAAGCAATTGTCATAATCAAGACGTTGTGGATCACCGCTGCGGATAGGGTCACCATCAAACATGTAATCACAAATATCCAATCCCTCTGCCGCCAATGCCACATCATAGCTATCGGGCGCTGAACACATGGCAAACATGTAGCCACCACCAGCCACAAACTCCCTGATTTTCTTGGCTACGGCAAGTTTTAGCTGCGACACCTTGGCAAATCCCCATCGCCGTGCTGTGGCTTCTTGTTGTTGTACATCTTCCTTGTACCAAGGATAGTTACGATAGCGGGCCCAGAACTTGCCGTATTGCCCCGTAAAATCTTCGTGGTGCAAGTGGAGCCAATCATAGGTAGGCAACACACCTTGCAGCACTTCGTCATCGTAGACCACATCATAGGGAATTTCAGCATAGGTCAGCACAAGCGTGACGGCATCATCCCAAGGCAGGTTGTTTTTTGGCGCATAAACTGCGATGCGTGGCACTTTTTGCAGTTTCATCTCGTCCATATTGACGCCTGGGTCGGCGATTTCAGCGAGAAGTGCTTCTGCTTGAGCATCAGCGATGACATTATAGGACACGTTACGCATCTTGCACTCGCGCTCAAACATATCATGATACGGGATGAGGTAGCTCCCTCCCCTATAATTAAGCAGCCAACTGATCTCCACTTCTCGTTGCAGCACCCAATAGGCCACGCCGTATGCCTTCAGATGATTGGTCTGGGTATTGTCCATGGGAACAAGAAGATAGGCACCTTGAGAAGGCAACACCAAAGCTAGGAAGAGCAGAGTGTAAAACAGTTTTCGCATCTTGTATAGCTACTAAAAACAATGCGCAAAAATAAAAAAAACTTCAATACTTCACATACTGCTCCAAAAGCGGGTTCACATCCCCTTCTTCCTTGATCAGTTCCTCCAGCTGTGCCCAGTTCTTGATCATGCCGCGCTTCTCACGCTGGTTGACGATGCGCTTCACCTGCTCGTAGTTGAGGTAAGGATGATGCACCAAGGTCTTGAAATCAGCACGGTTGACGTCAATTTTCCGTATCTCAACCGCGCCTAGGTTGATATAGGGTTGGATGGCAGCAAAACGCGCATCGTCCATGCCTTTCACGTCGCGGAGTTGCTCCTTGTCGATGAAGCCGCCCAACTTCTCGCGAAACTCAATGATGCGCACCGCCGTGTAGGGTCCAATCTGCGGCAACTCCACCAAGGTAGTCGAGTCCACCGTGTTCAAGTCCACGATGGGGATGGCTTTCTTTTCAGTAGGTGCGGCTGATGCGGTCGTTGAGCCCGTCGAAACGCCGCCTCGAGAAGATAAGGATTTGCCACTCCTCCCCCGCGCCACCTCGGGTAATACAATGAATGGCTCCAACTGTGCAAACTCCTCTTCGCTGATGGTATAAAGCTTGCCCAAATCGTTTTTTGAGTAGAACTTACCACCTTTGGCCTTATAGTTCATAATGTTGCGCACCTGACGGTCGGTGAGACCCATCTGAAGCCATTCTTCTTCCGTAAGGGTATTGGGATTGAAGGGGAAAGGATGCAACTCTGCCAACTCTTGGGGCTTGTCGGCTTGCTGTTGCTGCTCTATGGCTGCCTTGCGCAAGGACAACAAGGAATCCAGGTTGTGCAAAGATTCATCACTCAGCGACTTTCGCGACGGACGAAACACGCAGGCCAGGATCAAAAGCAGTATCAATGCCAAGATCGTGATGATGGCAACACGCTCGCCTTTGCTGAAGGAAAACCATTTGCGCAAGGAATCCATGTTACTTTATCAATCCTCTGATGAACACAATCGTGATGGCAATGGGCGCCAGATATCGAATGATAAAGAAGATTACCTTTTTCAGCGATGCCTTGATGGTGCCCTCGTTGGTCACTTCCTCGAAGAACTTGGCCTTGCCCAATCGCCAGCCCACGAAGATGACGATCAACACGCCGTCGAGGGGCAAGAGGATGTTGGACGAGACGAAGTCCATGAGGTCGAAGACGGTCCTGTCACCAATGGTAAAAGGTGTGTTTTCCATCAGACTCAACGAGGCGAAGCTACCGATGAATAGCGTGGCCAAACAAGCCCACACCGTCGACCACTTGCGGTTGATGTGCAGCTCCTCGGAGAGGTAGGCCACCACAACCTCAAGCAGCGAAATGGTGGAGGTCAACGCGGCGATGGCCAACAGCACGAAGAAGATGATGCAGAAGACATAGCCTCCTGTCATCTGGTTGAAGATCATCGGTATCGTATTGAACACCAACCCCATACCTGCCGTCGGACGGATGCCAAACGAGAATGCCGCAGGAAAGATGACGAGACCTGCCAGCACCGCTATCAAGGTGTCGGCAAGCACCACGGAAAAGGCGGTAGAAGTCAAGTTGTCTTTTTTCTTGATGTATGAACCGTAGGTGATGAGCGCCCCCATACCGAGACTCAGCGAGAAGAAGCCTTGTCCCAAAGCACTGATGAGGACATTCGCATCGATTTTGGAGAAATCCGGATGGAACAGGAACGACAAGCCTTCTTTGGCCCCTGGGAGCGTCACAGAGCGTATGCCCAGCACGATAAGGATGACCAAAAGCAACGGCATGAGGATTTTGGCATATCTCTCAATGCCGTTTTGCACGCCTTTGAAGACCACAAAGCCGGTCAGGAAAATGAAGATGGCCTGCCACATCACATTGCGCCAACCCATATTATGGAAGTTGGTAAAGTCTTGCTCCATGGCAGCCAAATCCTTGCCCTGGAACGAGTTGGTCACCGCCTTGATGATATACTCCAACGTCCAGCCTGACACGGTGGAATAGAAAGCAAAGATGATGAAACCACACAACACGCCCATATAGCCCACAATAGGCCAGGCTGACTTGGGTGCGAGTTTCTTGAAGGCCCCGACGGCGTTGCTCTGCGAGCGGCGACCGATGACCAACTCCGACAGCATCACGGGGATGCCGAGGAAGATGACCACGGCGAGATAGACCAACAGGAAGGCAGCACCTCCGTTGTTGCCCAATTCGCATGGAAAACGGTAGATGTTACCCAATCCGATAGCGGAGCCCGCAGCAGCGGCAATGATGCCTATCTTCGAGCCAAAGCCATCGCGTTTCTTTTTTTCTTCGGCCATGGCTTAACGCTTTTCACCGTACGCAAGATCACCCACATCGCCGATGCCCGGAACGACGTATGCGCGAGCCGTCAGTTCCTCGTCGATGCTGCCCACCCAGATGGTGACGGGCAGGCGCGACATAGTACGCTCCACATAGTCGAGACCGTCCTGCGAAGCTACGGCAACAGCAATATGTACCTCTTTGGGCATCATATCCTCCATCAAACCATTCAGGGTCTTCACGATGGACTCACCGGTGGCCAACAGCGGGTCGCAAAGGATGAGGATGCGATCCTCGATATCGGGCGAAGAGAAGTATTCCACACGGATCTCGGAATCTTCCTCGTTCTTGTCGTATTTGCGGTAGGCAGCGATAAACGCGCTGTCGGCCTGGTCGAACATGCTAAGCATACCGTTGTGGAACGGCAGACCGGCACGCAAGATGGTGGCAATGACGGGTTGTTCATGCATGGTCCTGATATCCTTGATGCCTAGAGGTGTCGTCACCTCTTCATTGTCATATTCGAAAGACTTGCTGATTTCATAGGCCATGATCTCGCCAATACGTTCTAGATTACGACGGAAACGCATTCTGTCCTGCTGGATGACGGCATCGCGGAGTTCAGCCATGTATTGGTTGAAGACGCTGTCGGTTTTCTCTAAGTTGTTTATTTTAATCATCGCGATGGTATTTAACGTCTTTGAAACTTCGATTTGCTACAAAAATATGTTTTTTTTCAATAGGTAGTATAAAATGTCTGTTATTTCTATTATGTGTTTATTCTTTTCCATGCCTTTAATACCGCATTGCTTATGCCAGACAGCTTATTGGAATAATATGACGGGTATTTTACTTCTTTCCCGCCAAAACCAAGATAAAACCGCGCCAGATTCTCGTCATCGGATCCTTCAAAATCGAAGGTGATAGGCTGATTGATGTATCGTTGTATAACTCGATCCAAAAGAAAAGTCATCGCATGCCGTTGTTTTCCTTCTTCGCTGAGGCCGGAGAACAAGAAAGTGATACGACCATCGGTTTTCATAAAGATAGCGGCACAAAACAATTCTGCCATTTCTTTATCCGTAACACCTACTAAAAATGCGGCATCGTGCTCTTGGGCTTCGTTTACCAATTGTGTCAACACTTTATATTCAGCATCCCCCCACTTGGAGAGGGAAGCTCCTCGATTGTCGCGAAACAAGGCTATCACGTGTTCAGATGCCACAGAATCTACCAATTGCAAGTCGTTGCTTTCCGCTTTGGTCAAGTTTCGCTTGGTGTTGGTATGATAATTCGATCGAATCGTCTCGTAATCCTGATCCAAGTCAAGTAACACGTTTCGGTGATATTCAATGCCTTTTGACGAATCTTCTAAAGTATTGCTTTCATTTAATCGAATCTCGACAAAACGATAATCACGCGGTATGGCTTCCAAAAAAACCTTCACTTTTTCCGCTGTCGGCAGCTGTTTCGAGAACACACCCAACTGCTGGGTAAAATAGGGTTGAAAAAGATATTTGACGCCAAATTTCCTCCTACCTGTAAGCGGCATCACTGCTTGGTAATCATCTTCAACCAAGGCCTCCCACCCTGGATGCACTACATCAAGATACCATGAATAGGCATAAATGTTACCGTAGGAAGCAATGGCATCGTCCCATTTCTTCCTATCGATTTCACTATGTAGACAATGACGAATCATTGGGCAATATATTCTAGCATTCGACGGTACATTTCTGGCCAACCATGCCAACGTTTTTCACCGCCAAGAGTCTCATTATGGGTAAGATAGATAAAGGTTCCTCCTACCTTCTTAACCTCGTCGACAAGTTTCGTAACAAGCTGGAATGAGGCATCAAGGTCCAGATCGAGATAATCACGCATGGTGCCATCCATAAGGGCAAAGGGATGAATGCGAAGGTTGGTAACCATATCGTTCTCCAGATCATAGAAGCGGAATGTGTCAGCAATACCAGCGCGGAATCCGGCTTGTGAGGCAAAGCCCATGGTATAATCGTCACTGATGTCCAACTCAATAAGCTTCTGATAACTACGGGGAAGGTTCATCCTCAAAAAATGTTGACGACTTTTCGTTATGGGACGATGTAAAACCTCCGAAAGACGGTTTATCTCCACCTGCATTTTATTTATATCGAGATAAGAGGAAAAAGACGGGTGAATTCCTACATCAGCACGATCACCAAGCTTCTTTATTAAAGTCTGGAACGCTTCTTTTCGGATTGAAATGTTTTTGTCATTCGTGTCATAATCGCCGCAAAGGATGAAATAGATAGGTTTGAGCCTGAATTCTTTCTGCAGTTCAAATTGGAATTCGAACGAATCAAAGGGATCTTTCCGTTTGCCACGCAAAACACTATGCCGTTCACGAATCCGTTCACGATCGCCATTGGTCAAATCAACGAGGAAACTACCAAGAGTCCTATACAATCCCTTGTGTTTATAGGCCCAGGCCGCATCAATATCATAAGTCGGAACGAATGAAAACCTCCGTTTTTTAATGGGGAGATCCGGATAGTATGATTGCAAACAACTACCAAATGCAGCTACCCAAATGTTTACCAGCGGCTTCTGCAGCATTCCATTCTCATACATCCATGATGATTCTGCCTGAAAACGGCCGTATTTGTCGCGTACCTGAGGAAGATACTCCTCATAACGGGATACCAGATAAAAAGACGCAGCAAACAGGTCGAAAGGCATCAATAAATTCTTGCCATATACGGGGAAAATGCCTTTCACTTCCTCGAAATCGACAGTATTTGGATCCTGTTCTTTGATATGTCGTTCAAACAACAGATTGACCGCTTTTTGGAATGGCGCATCACACAAACGATCCTGACCATAATGCATCTTGGGCCCCTCAAAGGTCTTGAACAAATCACCATCAGAGGTCAATTCATATTCAAGACCAAGCAAGTCGCCTAAGAGCAAATCAAAGGTATAGACAACCCGGTCTGTGATTTTGGGAACGTGTACAAGCATTTTCATCAGCGCAAATATAAAACGAAATTCAATGCCGATAACAAAAACGTTGAAAAATGTTCTAACTTGCATAAAGCAAAGCAAAAAAACTGTATTTTTGTATTTTTAAACAAAAGTGGAATCTCATGGAGAATTTCGTCGTATCCGCAAGAAAATACAGACCCATCACCTTTAACACTGTAGTCGGTCAGAATTCCATCACATCGACGCTAAAAAACGCTATCCGTAACAACACTTTAGCACAAGCCTTTTTGTTTTGCGGCCCGCGTGGCGTTGGAAAGACCACTTGCGCCCGTATCATGGCCAAGACCATCAATTGTCTCAACCCAACTGACAACATGGAAGCTTGCAACGAATGCGAGTCGTGCCGTGCATTCAACAACAATGCCTCTTTTAACATTTACGAACTCGACGCAGCATCCAACAACTCGGTGGAAGACATTCGGAATCTTGTTGACCAAGTCAGAATTCCTCCGCAAATCGGACAATATAAGGTTTATATCATTGACGAGGTTCACATGCTTTCGGCAGCGGCTTTCAACGCTTTCTTAAAGACTTTGGAAGAACCTCCTGCGTATGCCAAGTTCATTCTTGCCACGACAGAGAAGCACAAAATAATCCCGACCATCCTTTCACGTTGCCAAATATTTGATTTCAAGCGAATTACAGTTGACGACATTGCCAAGCATTTGGCCTTTGTAGCACGAAGTGAAGGTATCAATGCCGAACCAGAGGCTTTGAACATCATTGCCCAAAAAGCCGATGGTGCTTTGCGCGATGCGCTCTCTATTTTCGACCAAATGGTGAGCTTCAGTGGCAAGAACATCACTTATAAAGATGTCATCGACAACTTGAACGTCCTTGATTACGATTATTATTTCCAAATCGTTGACCACATCCTAAAAGGCAATACGAGTGACATCCTGCTCATCCTCAACGACATCATCAGCAAAGGCTTTGAGCCACAGCATTTCGTCAGCGGCATGGGCAATCATTTGAGAAGCCTTTTGGTTTGCAAAGATCCTTCCACAGTGCAATTATTGGAAGTCAGCGAGCAACTACGTCAGCGCTATCTAGCGCAATCACAAGCATGTTCCCTACCTTTCCTTATCAAAGCCTTGGAGATCAACAACCAATGTGACATTGACTACCGGGCTGCCAACAACAAACGCCTGCATCTGGAGATCGCAATATTAAAGATGTGCGGTTTATGCAGTCATGCATTGAACATGCCGACTGAACAG
>JBGUNT010000026.1:0-17768 GCA_045117495.1 Candidatus Limimorpha sp.
ATACACCTTGATTTCAGTGATGCCGCAAGTCGTTGCCGGGAACAACATGTTATACGTTTTGGGTTCCGGTTGAAGCACCTTGGTCTCGTATTTCGTCATAGGCAATTCCATTGGGGTTTGGTTTCCACTACAGGAAACCATTATGCCACAGGCCAATAGCAGCGCTGAGCATAGCAAAAGACACGGTTTATTCATAATCATAAAGGGTTATTTAATTTAATAATTTACAAATATAGGGAAAAAATCTTTATCGTCAAAACCAAATAATACATCCTTAATGTTTAAAGTTGCGCCCCTTCGTCCTTGTTCGCTTTTCCAGTTCACTCTAACTCCTTCCATTAGTTTAAATATGTATGGAAAAATCACAAATAGACAGCCGTTTTTTCCTACCTTTGCACGATAAATCTGATTGACCATGAAGAAGTGCTTTTTCTCCACGTTTTTATGCCTTGTTTGCATGATGGCCTTCGCCCAAACCGATGACCAACTCCCCGAAACTGACCCCGTCATCACCCACCGCATCAGCCAATGGCAGGACCTCAAGTTCGGCTTCATGATGCACTGGGGCATTTACGCCCAATGGGAAGTGGTGGAGTCGTGGTCCATCTGCAACGAGCCTTGGATCAACCGTGATGGTGCCGACTATTACAAATACAAGACTGATTATCAAAACCTTAACAAAACCTTTAATCCAAAGAGTTTTGATCCTTCAAAATGGGCCGAGGCCGCCAAAAACGCAGGCATGAAGTACGTCGTCTTCACCACAAAGCACCACGACGGTTTCTGCTTGTTCGACACTAAGGAGACCTCCTACTCCACTGTCGACCCGAGCTGTCCGTTCTCGAAGAATCCCAAGTCCGACATCACCGGTGAGGTGGTGAAAGCCTTCCGCGAAAAGGGTTTTTGGACGGGACTCTATTTCTCCAAGCCCGATTGGCATTGCGACGACTACTGGGCGCACGAGTGGGCCACCCCCGATCGTAATGTCAACTACGACCCGACGGCCATGCCCGAGCGCTTCGAAAAATACAAACAATTCACCCACAGACAGGTACACGAACTCACCCATAACTATGGCGACATCGACATCCTTTGGCTCGACGGCGGCTGGGTGCGTCCCGAATGGAGCGTGAACGACGAAACACGCCCGTGGCTCGGTTGTCAAGGCTATATCCAAGACATCGACATGCCCACGGTGGCTGAAATCGCTCGCGAGAACAACCCCGACCTCATCATCGTCGACCGTTCCGTGGGCGGCAAATACGAGAACTACCAGACCCCCGAACAGCAAGTGCCCGACTCGCTCCTGCCCTATCCCTGGGAGACTTGTATGTCGATGGGCAACTCATGGTCGTATGTCTCCACCGACTCCTATAAAAGCACCAACAAACTCATCCACTTGCTTTGCGACATCGTGGCCAAAGGCGGCAACTTCCTCCTCAACGTTGGCCCCGATGCCGACGGCAACTTGCCCGACACCGCCCTGCTCCGCATGAAGGAAATCGGCGAGTGGATGCAAGTGAACGGTGAAGCCATATACGGCACACGCCCCATCTATCCCTTCACCTACGGCAAATTCCGTTTCACGCAAAAGGGTGACAAGGTCTATGGCATCTTCCTTCTGGACGAGCAGGAAAGCCCCGTGCCCAATTTGTATTGGTTCGATTCCAAGGGAATGCCTGAATTAAAGACAGGAAAAATCAAGATTTTAGGGAGCAACAAAACAGCCACTTTAAGCCTCAAAAGCGGTTCAAAAGACCTAGACTATTACAGTCCCACTTATCAAATCGAAATCCCTAACGATTATCTGTTCGAGATGCCACACGCGGTGGTGTTTGAGATGAAAACGAAGAAATAATTCCGCGATTTTTGCAAAAAGTGAGGGAAGATTTCCTCGATTTGAAAAAACATCATCCCGCTTTGGCATTTTGGGATGGGTTATTGGGATTATTGACGCTTTTGCAATAAAGGCAACCCCTTTTGCGTTAAAAGCATATAATTCTATCGGTTGTGGAAATAATCCAGCATTACTTTTCTTGGCAATTCAAATTGTTTTCAAGAAGCATCAGACATTTCGGGCTGCCTCCTGTGGTTGGATACGCGCTTTTGGCCTTGGTGGTGATGGTGTTGCCAGCGGTACTTTGGCCGCAAAAGACTTATTTCCCATGGCTTTACTTCGCTGCCGGAGTGCTTGCCATGAATCCTTTTCGCAGCGATGGACGCAACGAGTTCCTGAAAATTTGCTATTCCAAGCGCGAGTTTCTCCTTCTCCGAACGGTTGAAAACTTGTTGCTCGTTCTCCCTTTCAGCCTTGTACTGCTGATTCGCAGGCAGTTCCTTTTGGCATTGGGTTTACTCATCATCGCTTTTTTTAGGGGCATTACTGCTAATTGGAACCGAAAAAGAATGAACCTTCCAGCCTTACCCACGCCGTTTTCAAAAAGGCCTTTCGAGTTCGCAATAGGTTTTCGCGTCAGTTTTCCATTGATTCTGTTTCTCTATTATGTAGTGCTGATGGCCGTCATCCACGACAACTTCAACTTGGGCATTGTCTCGGTGTATGCCGTCTTTATCATTTGCTTGGGCTATTATTCCCAAATGGAGCCAGAATACTATGTTTGGATGCACACCGACACACCAAAACAGTTCCTTTTTCTGAAACTGAAAACCGCTTTTGTTTACGCATTTTCATTGGTTGTCGTACCCATCGTCACGCTGTCGTTCTTTTTCCCGAAACTCATCGGCTTTCTTCTGCTGGCTGTTTTGATGGGTTTCATGAATCTGGCTATTACTATCTTGCTGAAATACACAGAGTTTCCAAAACAATTCAACATCGGCGATGGATTATTGCTCACCGCCTGCGTGATTTGTCCCGTCTATCCTCCGCTTGTTCTCCTTCCGATTCCCTTGGTTTTCTATTTGTTCGGCAAAGCCCAAAAGAACCTAAACAACTACTTATGATTCAACTTGTTGAAATATCAAAATCCTTTGGTTCCCATGTCGTTCTAGACCGTTTGTTGTTTACCTTTGAAGACAATAAGGTTTACGGCATTGTTGGGAAAAACGGTTCTGGAAAGACGACCTTGTTCCGCTGCCTGACGGGGCTTGAATCCTGCCATGGGAAGATTGTTTCGGAGCATCGCCCATTGAAGAATCACATCGGATATTTGCCGACGGAACTATTTTTCTACAAGTTGATGACTGGTATGGAATATGTGCGGTTTGTCTGCAACGCCCGCAACCAAAAGATTGACAACATAGCCTCTAAAAACATCTTTGAATTGCCCTTAAATGATTATGTTTCAACTTATTCCACTGGCATGAAAAAGAAATTGGCCTTGTTCGCCATACTGCTTCAAGATGTGCCTTATTATATCTTCGATGAGCCTTTCAATGGCATTGATTTCCAAAGCAGTGTGCTGGTTTTCGACATCATCAAGGCCTTGAAACAAAGGGGCAAGACCGTCATCATGTCGTCGCACATCTATACGACTTTGACCCAAACATGCGACGAAATCTGCCTTTTGGAAGACGGAAATTTCAAACAACAGGTCTTGAAAGCGGATTTTGACGCTTTGGAGAAGTCGATGCATCAGGAAATCGTTGGCAATGCGTTGGATTTGCTGGGCTAAAACCAACTATATTCCATATTTGGAACACAATCGATTTCAATTCGCAAAAACTCCAATTTTACCCCACAACGATATTGACGATCTTCTTCGGAACATAGATGACCTTGCGGACCTGCTTGCCTTCAATCCATTTGGCGGCTTCGGGGGCGGCGAGCACGGCGGCTTGCACCTCGTCGGCATTCATCGTGACAGGCAGCTCCATGTTGAAGCGCATCTTACCGTTGAAGCTGATGGGATAGTTGAAGCTATTCTCCACAGTCTTGCTCTCGTCATAAGCGGGGAATGCGGCGTTCACCACTGAGGTCTCATGACCCAGCAGGTGCCACAACTCCTCGGCGATATGCGGAGCATAAGGTGAAATCATAATGGTCAACGGATCAAGGATCTCACGCTTGTTGCACTTCATGTCAGCCAATTCGTTGACGCAGATCATGAAGGCCGAAACGACCGTGTTGAACGAGATGCTCTCGATGCCGTCCTCTTCCTTCTTGATGAGCTTGTGTAGGCTCTTCAACTCAGGCGCAGAGGCAGGCTCGTCGCTGACGCAGAACTCGTTGTAATCGTTGTGGAACAGCCTCCAGAACTTACGGACGAAGCGGAACGTACCCTCGATACCCTGCGTGTCCCAAGGTTTGGATTGCTCCAAGGGGCCAAGGAACATCTCATAGAGACGGAGCGTGTCGGCGCCGTATTTCTCCACAAGGTCGTCGGGGTTTTGCACGTTGTATTTCGACTTCGACATCTTCTCCACCTCGTTGCCGCAGACGTAGATGTCGTTGCCGTCCTTGTCTTTTTCGAAGATGAACTTGGCATCCTTCAGGTCGTCGCGCCATTGGCAGAACTCGGCCACATCAAGGATGTCGTTATGCACCATGTTAATGTCCACATGAATCGGATCGCTGAACAGTTCGCGGTCCTTCATGTTCTTGGAGATGAACAACGGTACCGACGGAAGCGGGGCGCCATCCTCGAATACGGGAACTTCCTTGCCTGCAACAAGGTCTTTGATCTTCTGTTCGACCTTGTCGGTGCCATACATATAATCTCTCACGACATCAATGATAGGCACCAAAAGCAGTTTGTATCCCTTTTCTTTAGCATAATCCTTCCAAGGCTCAGCCACCTTCTCGAGGTTACCCATGCGGTTAATCTCGATGAGGATGCCCTTCTCGGGGCAGAAGAAGTCGAAACGACGGCGGCCGTCCTTGAAGTCCTTCTCGAACTTCACGCCCATCTTGTTGTCCTTGATGAGCTGCCAAACGCCGTATTCGCAAAGCTTCTCCATGTTGGCACGATAAGCAAAACTCGAACGGCCTTGAATCATACCTTGGTTGATCATCTTTTGGAAAGGTTCATCTTTGCATGACAAACCAATATCAAACAAGAACTTGCACCAGAAACGGCTATAAATCAAGTGGCCAGTGGCGTGTTCAGCACCACCGATATAGAGGTCAACGTTCTGCCAATAGTCATTGGCTTCGCGGCTGAAGTATTCCTTGTCGTTGTGCGGGTCCTCATAGCGGAAATAGTAACCGCTGGAACCAGCAAAGCCTGGCATGGTGTTGGTCTCGATGGGATAGCCTTCCTCCGTAACCCAGTTCTTCGCACGGGCCAAAGGTGGCTCACCCGTCTCGGTAGGCTTATATTCGCTGATGGCGGGCAGTTCGAGCGGCAGCTTCGATTCATCCATGGCGTAAGGCATGCCGTCCTTGTAGTAAATCGGGAATGGCTCGCCCCAATAGCGCTGGCGGCTGAAGATGGCATCACGCAGGCGGTAGTTGGTCTTGCCCGTACCAACGCCGAGTTTCTCCAGTTCCTCAATCATGCGCTCGATGGCTTTCTTGACGGTCAGACCGTTGAGGAAGCCTGAGTTGACCAACTCGCCGTCCTTGGCATCAAAGCTCTCTTCCCAAGTGGCAGGATCGGTGGCCTCGGTGCCAGGTTTCTTCACCACTTGGATGATGGGCAGGTTGAAATGACGGGCAAAGGCGAAGTCGCGGCTATCGTGGGCAGGCACGGCCATGATGGCACCCGTACCATAGCCCATCAACACATAGTCAGCAATCCAAATGGGCAGCTTGGCACCCGTGATGGGGTTGATGCCGTAGGCACCCGTGAAGGCGCCACTCACCTTGCGAACCTCAGCCATACGCTCACGCTCGCTGCGGTTATTGGTACGGGTGATGTATTCCTCCACCTCGGTGCGTTGCTCAGGCGTGGTGATTTCCTTTACCAGCTCATGCTCGGGAGCCAGCACCATGAACGTCGTGCCGAACAAGGTATCGGCACGGGTGGTGAACACCTCTAAATCGATATCTTTACCGTCAACCTTGAAGATGACGGAGGCGCCCTTGGACTTACCGATCCAGTTGCGCTGCAGGTCTTTCACTGACTCGCTCCAATCCACGGTTTCGAGACCTTGAAGCAGACGGTTGGCGTAAGCCGTGATGCGGAGTTGCCACTGCTTCATCGACTTGCGCTCTACGGGGAAGCCGCCACGCACCGAAAGGCCGTCGGCCACCTCATCGTTGGCGAGCACCGTACCCAAGCCCGGGCACCAGTTCACCATGGCCTCGGCTTGATAGGCCAAACGATAGTTCATCAGCACCTCTTGTTGTTGCTTCTCGCTCATCGCCTTCCATTCCTCGGCGGTAAAGCTCAGCGGCTTGCTTTCGGCCACATTGAGACCTTCTGTACCTTTTTCCTCAAAGCGGGCAATCAGCTTGCTGATGGGCTGGGCTTTCTGGCAGCCGTTGCAATAGAACGAGTTGAACAGCTGGAGGAAGGTCCATTGTGTCCACTTGTAGTAGCCTGGCTCGCAGGTGCGCACCTCGCGGTCCCAGTCGTAGCAGAAACCAATCTTGTCCATCTGTTCGCGGTAGCGGTTGATGTTCTTCTCCGTCGTAACGGCAGGGTGAGTGCCCGTTTGGATAGCATATTGCTCGGCGGGCAGGCCGTAGGCGTCGTAGCCCATCGGGTGCAGCACGTTGAAGCCTTTCAGCCTTTTATATCTTGCATAAATATCCGAGGCGATATAGCCCAACGGGTGACCCACATGCAGGCCTGCGCCCGAAGGATACGGGAACATATCCAAGACATAAAACTTGGGCTTACTGTGGTCAATATCAACCTTATAGATTTTGTTGTCGCGCCAGTATTGCTGCCACTTCTTTTCGATTTCGGTAAAATTGTAATCCATATAATAGCGATGTTATTTGCTGTTTCTGAAAGAAACTGCAAAAATAGGGATTTTTAGAATGTAACCGCAGTAAATTCTTGACCTAATTTAGAAAAAAAGGCAACCTTGCTGGCTGCCTAATCCTTTAAACCTTAAGGTTCTTGTTCTAGTATTTTGGCTTTCTCTTTTTCATATTCCTCTACTGTCAGTATACCTTCGTCAAGAAGCTGCTTTAATTCCCGTAGTTTGTCTGCTTTCGTCTTGTCATTATTGGGGGTTGCTTGTTCGCCACCAGTATTCTTTGGATCAATTGCTGAATCTTTTTTCGGTATTGCGTTGTAATTGATGGTGTACAAGAAATTGTCATAATCAATTCTGCTCACGCCTTTCTCAGCCACATCAGGTTTCCACCAGGCTCCAGTACATGCATCAACAATTACACCAGCGGGAATGATCACATAAGGAGCATTGGTCAACCAAAATGTCCATCCTACTATAGTCCCCGCGAAAGTCCAGCCACGAAAGACTCTCGACGTGAAACTCGTTGTCTCGGGTTCGCAATTTTCCTCTTGAACAGTGATGTCGAGTTTGTTTGCGTCTTTTCTTTTGACCAAGAAATTAGCTTCTCCTTGCCCTTTGTATTCACCATTGACACTAATAGTTGCATTAGGATGGTTGGGGACTTGAACTTTGGCATTGTATTTCGCACCGCCGATAATTGTTGCACAACTCGAAAACGAGAAAACGATGGCTGCAAAACATAGAGCAAAATAGAGTTTTTTCATCAAATCACATTCGCCCTCCAGTCCCCAAAAGTGCAGGAGCATCCTTGTCGCCCCAATTAATTGACACAAAAGAAGCGTGGAACTGAATATGCCACTTCTAGCATAACGCTTCTATAAAACGGACTTGGCACTCCAAATCCGATGCTAAAAATAAGGAAATTTTGATTTATGCAAGAAGTTTGTGGAGAAAAATCTTCCCAAAAAACTCAAATCCACAAAAAAATAGTGAATTTACACCAAAATCCAAAAACTCGCCCCGAAAAGTGTACCCCTATAGCGAAAACTCGCCCCGAAAAGTGTGTGAATTCGGCAGAAACTCGCCCCGAAAAGTGTTAATCCACAGTATCACAGCATATTGGTTAGGCGACTATAATGTAGGGCGCAACGGACCGATTCTCACCTTGCCTTTTTATATGACGTTTTTGCTGAGGGAGGTTTAGACCTCAAATCATCCAAACAAGCTCAATTCCCCATTAGGCTTGATTCTTGTCTTCCCCAAATGCTTATACGCCAAATCCGTGCACTCGCGGCCTCGGGGCGTGCGCATGAGAAAGCCTTCCTGGATGAGGAAAGGCTCGCAGACCTCTTCGATGGTGCCGGGATCCTCACCCACTGCCGTGGCGATGGTGTTGACGCCTACAGGACCACCCTTAAATTTGTCGATAATGGTGGTAAGAATTCTGTTGTCCATATCGTCGAGGCCATGCTCATCCACATTGAGGGCCTTCAAACCGATTTTTGCGATGTCTAAGGTGATGGTGCCGTCGCCTTGGATTTGGGCGAAGTCGCGCACGCGACGCAGCAGCATGTTGGCAATACGCGGTGTGCCACGGCTGCGGCGCGCGATCTCGAAGGCTGCCGTGTCGTCGATTGGTACACGCAGGATGCCTGCCGAGCGCTTCACGATCTTCGACAAGGTTTTTGCATCATAATACTCCAAGCGCTGCTTGATGCCGAAACGCTCACGCAGAGGTGCCGTCAGCATACCGCTGCGAGTGGTGGCACCGATCAAAGTGAAGGGATTCAGTGTGATTTGGATGCTACGGGCGCTGGGACCTGTCTCCAACATGATATCGATGCGGAAGTCCTCCATGGCGGAATAGAGATACTCCTCCACCACAGGACTCAGACGGTGAATTTCGTCGATGAACAGCACGTCGTTAGGCTCAAGGCTGGTGAGCAGACCCGCAAGGTTGCCCGGTTTGTCGAGCACAGGGCCTGAGGTCATCTTCATGCCAACGCCCAACTCGTGGGCGATGATGTACGACAAAGTGGTCTTGCCCAGACCTGGAGGGCCATACAGCAAGGTATGGTCGAGGGCTTCGCCACGCTGGGCGGCGGCCTTCACGAAAACGCGTAGGTTGTCAACCACGTTTTGCTGCCCCGCAAAACTTTCAAACATATCGGGGCGCAAGGCGTTTTCGAGGTCTCTCTCGGCCTTGGAGAGATGGGAAGCGTTGGCGTCGAGGTTGCTGTTCATAGGTTTGTTTTAGGTCGCAAAGATACAACTTTCACTGAAATTTGCATATCATTAAAAAAATGTATCTTTGCATCCGAAACTCGAAACACCATGAAACGCATTTTCAGCTTTATCATATTCTTTGCCATTACCGCAACGGCGATGGCACAAAACCTGAACATCCATCAAGACAGCCGCATCAACGCTTTGATTTCAAAACAAAGGGCAATTTACGCTGCCGACAGCACCTTGAAAGGCTACAGAATCCATGTCTTCATGGAAATTGGCAACGAAGCCCTAAAACATGCCGAAGAGACCAAACGCAGGTTTGAGAACGCCTTTCCTGACATTCCCATCTACCTTTCGTATTCGGAGCCATACTTCCGCCTTCGTGCAGGCAACTTCCGCAACCGTGTTGAGGCTGAGAAATGCTTACGCCGCATCAAGCCACGTTTCAAGGAGGCCTTTGTCACCGCCGACGTCATCTACCGTCCCAAAATCAAACTGGGCAATGAGGAATAACGGCTAACAGTATAACTTCTCGATATTTCCAACAACGATACCCAAGCGCAACACAAATGCCTCTTCGGTAGCAAAACCGATGTGGGGCAACATGATGAGATTGGGCGCGCCAAACAAAGGATTATCTTGCTTCAAAGGCGGCTCGCTACCATAAACATCGGTGGCAGCACCCGCAATCTTCCCATCCTTCAAGGCATGGGCCAAGGCCTGTTCGTTCACCACAGGACCACGTGCCGTATTGATCAAGATAGCGCTCGACTTCATCAATGCGAAGTCCTTCTCTGTGATGAAGTCACGCGTCTCGGCATTCAAGGCGATATGCAGGGTGACGATGTCGGATTCTTTCAGTAAGGTTTCCTTATCGACGAAGGTCACGCCCTCGACTTGCTTCTGGGTACGGTTCCATGCCAGCACCTTGCAGCCAAAGGCATTCGCCAATTTGGCCACACGCTGCCCAATGTTGCCCATACCGATGATGCCAACAGTCTTACCCACGATTTCACGTCCAGGCATGAGACCTTTGCGCTGGCATTGGCGCGTGATTGTATCGTTTTCAATCACCTTGCGATACACATCTATCATCATGGCAATAGCCAGCTCGGCCACAGCTTCGGTGGAATAGCCAGCGGCATTTTTCACGACAATACCTCGACGTTGACATTCCTCCATGTCAATATGGTCAAGACCCGTGAAAGCGATGGAAAGCATTTTCAATTTGGGACAAGCATCAAGAAAATCCTTACGTAGTGGAATATTACTTTCCACAAGTATCTCCGCGTCCTTGGCACGACGTTTCAGTTCGTCAAGGTTTTCATTACGATCGGGATAAATAACAACCTCATGGCCTGCCTTCTTCAGCCCCATGCAGGCAACATCGATCTGCTCAACTTTCAGACCGAGTGGCTCAAGAAAGACGATCTTCATTTTGCTGCAATCATTTCAATTTCAACCAAAGCTTTCTTCGGCAGTTCTTTCACGGCAAAAGCAGCACGGGCTGGATAATCACCCTTGAAATACTTGGCATATACGGCGTTCATCTCACCAAAATAACTCATGTCGCCAAGATAGCAGGTCGTTTTCACCACATTATCAAAAGAGCATCCTGCCTCTTTGAGGATGGCTTCAAGGTTTCTCATGCTTTGTTCGGTTTGAGCCGCTACACCTTCCGGCATCTCGCCCGTGGCAGGATTAATGGGAAGTTGTCCAGAAATAAATACCATACCATTGGCTTCAATAGCTTGACTATAAGGTCCGATGGCTCCAGGAGCGTTGTTTGTTGCTATGACTTTTTTCATTGTATAAAGATTTAAACTGATTCCACCTGCAAAAATAGGAAAAAAGGTTATTGGGTTCATCGAAATATATTACCTTTGCAACGTCAAAACAAACAAATCACCATGACTTTCAAACAAGTCCTTCGCAAACTCAACAATAGGTATGTGTATGCTACGTTGGCATTCCTGGGAGTGATACTTTTCATCGACCAGTTCAACGTTTTCGAGCAAAGAAAGCTGAGAAGGATTCTGAAAGACGACAAGGAACAGGTTGAATTCTACAAAAAAGAAATCGAAGAAAGCAAAAAACTGCTAGAAGCCCTGGAAAACGACACGGCCACAATGGAAAAAGTAGCCCGCGAGCAATATATGATGAAACGCGACAACGAAGTCATCTATTTAATCGAGACCCAAGAATGAAGTCGTTTCTCTGCTCAAGAACCATCCCTCTCATACTCTTTTTTCTCCTGACAATTATGTCGGGCTATACTTATGCACAGACTTATACGCTGAACGGAAGGATTACGGATGAAAGAAACCGTCAACCTTTAGCTTTTGTCAATGTGGTCATCAACGACGGACAGGTTGGCACCATCAGCGATATCGACGGTAAATACTCAATTGAATCGACGCAACCCATCCATAAGGTCCAGTTTTCATCCATCGGTTATGAGACCAAAGAAGTGTTGTTGACCGAAGGGATGAAGAAAAGCAACGTCAGGCTAACGCCCAAGACCTTCGAGTTGCATGAAGTAACCGTCGATGCAGGAGAAAACCCAGCACATCGCATCATAGACAGCCTCCTCTCCAATCGCAAAGCCAACAACCCCAATTCATTGGATGCTTACCGTTACCATATTTATGACCAAATGGTCTTCACCATCGACAGCAGTGGCTTTGGTGAAGCCATGAACAGAACAAGCGACAACCTTGACTTGAGAATGTTCGACAGCATCCTAAGGAAAAGTGACCTTATGGTAATGGAAACTGCTTCTGAAGTGCTGTTCAAGTCGCCCGACCACAAATTACAGAACGTGCTAGGCACCAAGGTGGCAGGTATGAAAGAGCCCACCTTCATCTATCTGGTTAACAGCATGCAAAGCATCAGCTTTTATGACGAAACCATCAACATTACAGGAACAGAATACGTCAATCCCATCAGCAAAGACTGCAAGACACACTACTTCTTCACTTTGGAAGCCGTCAGTCCTATCACCCAAGGCGACTCGCTGTATGTGATTTCTTTTCATCCCATGAAAGGAAGCACCTTCGCCGGACTGTGCGGTTCGATGACCATCAACTCCGACGGATGGGCTTTGCAAAGCGTCAAAGCCTCGCCCAACGAACAAGGGGGGCTATACACTGTAACCATTCAACAACTCTACGAGAAGCATGACAGCCGATGGTTCCCAAAACAGCTGAACACCAACCTGAAGTTTCCCAGCATGGTGGTCGATGTGGGTGGCAACACATTCCCTATGGTTGCCATTGGCAAGAGTTATTTGACTGACATTGAAATCAACCCTGAAATAAAAAAACACTCTTTTTCCGACATCGAAATCAAGGTCGACCCCGACGCCGCCTACCGTGACGAGACCTTCTGGAACGCCCATCGCATCGATTCGCTCACTGAGAGAGTAAGAGCTACTTACATCCTTGTCGACTCCATCACGGAAGGTAGCGACATCTTCGACCGTGTTTTGGGAACGACCCAAAAACTTATGGAGAATTCCGCCTTCCCCATAGGACCTATCGACCTCAACCTCGGCAACCTTCTCAACATTTCAGGTCAACGTGGTTTGTTTTTCGGTCTGGGAGCCACCACCAACGACCGCCTCTCGCGAGTGGTCAGCCTCAACGGCTATTTCGGATATTGGACCCGTTTGAAACGCCTGGATTATGGAGGAGGATTTGATTTGAAACTGAATCGGCAGCGACAAATGGCGTTTGGCATGCATTACAGCAACAGGTCGGAACCCATTGGCGAGTTCGGAGGCTTCCAAGAAAGCTATTCCCTTCTCTCGGAAAACGATTACAAATACACGTTCTACGAAAACATCCACGCACGACGCAAACGTCTCGACGTCGACTTTGCTACCCGTTTTGCACGCCATTTCAAAGTCTTCTTGAACCTCAGTGTAAGCAACAAACAATACAACGCCCAATTTTTCCACATCCCCTCCGATTCACTGACAGTAGCTCGATACACACAAGCCGAAATCAAACTCCGTTTCGCTTATAAAGAAAAATTTCTTAGTACTCCACAAGGTATCCGTTCTTTAGGAACCACCTACCCTATCCTATGGCTTTCCTATATGCATTCATTTCCTATTTTGGGCGGACAATTTGAGTACGACAGATTCAAGCTAGAAGTCTCCAAAAACATATATACTCCATACATGGGCGTTTCGAAAATCATGCTTCAGGCGGGCTATGCTACAAAGAGCTGCCCTGTGATGGAAACCTTCGATATCCTCGGCACTTATGATTCATTTGGACTCTACTCACCAGGCAGTTTCAGCACAATGAGGCTTGACGAGTTCTTCTGCGATCGTTTTGTGGCTCTGTATTTGAGCCACAACTTCAGCGGAATGTTATGGAAGACCCATTCCGAATGGTTCAAGCCCGAGTTGGTCGTAATCACCAACCTAGGCTGGGGCGACATGCCTAGGGCTCGCGCATATCCCGACAAGAACTTTAAGACCATGGAAAAAGGCTACTTCGAGAGCGGCTTCGTCGTGAAAGGTCTTCTCAACTTACCTTTGGTTAAAGTCGGATTAGGAGCCTTTTACCGTTACGGGGCCTATAGTATAGAGAATGTATGGAACAACTTTGCCTTCAAATGGAGCGCCACTTTTACCTTATAAAGCCATGAAAAGAAAAGCATTTTTACTTATCCTCGCCATCGGGCTTGCCTCTTGCAGCCAACAGCCTCCTAAAATCACACTTCAAGGGCTGGCGCAAGGATCATACTATGCTATCACTTATTTCGATGAACAAAACCGCAATTTCCAATCAGACATCGACTCGATTTTCCATGCTGTTGACATGTCGGTCAACCTTTGGGTCGACAGCTCCATCATCTCCAGAGTGAACCGTAATGAAGACGTTGCCCTCGACGCCATCTTCATCGACAACTTCCACATAGCACAAGAAGCGGCACGAATTTCCGACGGCTATTTCGACCCTACTGTATCACCCATTGTAGCAGCTTGGGGGTTCAGTTATAAGAAAGGCGACACCCTCACAACACGGCTCATTGACAGCTTGCGCAACCTGGTGGATTACAGAAAAATACGCATAGAAAAAGGCAGTATTGTAAAAGACAACCCCGCCATAACCCTAGATTTCAACGCCATCGCTCAAGGTTATACCTCCGATGCGATTGCAAAGTTCCTGGATAGTAAAGGCATCAAAAACTATTTGGTCGACACCGGTGGTGAAATCATGGCCAAAGGGAGCAAACCAGATGACAAGCCATGGATTGTGGGCATTGAAAAACCTGCCAAGGACAAGGATTCAGAGCAAGTGATACATGCCCGTGTAGCCTTGCGGGACAAAGGGTTAGTCACTTCAGGCAGTACCCGAAAATATGTAGAACGCAACGGCAAACGCTACTCCCACTGCATTGACCCCAAGACAGGGTATCCCGTCGAACACAATGTATTGAGCGTCACCGTACTGGCTGATAATGCCACCTGGGCTGATGCCATCGCCTCTATCTGCATGGTGATGGGACTCGAAGCGTCACTGCCGATCGTCCAAAGTCTGGAGGGCGTAGAAGCGTATTATATCTTTGTAAACGAAATGGGAAATTTGGAAACTTTCGCCACCGAGGGTTTCATCACCTTAGAATAAAGCCATGGTCATTCTTTTCAACAAACCCTATGGCGTGTTAAGCCAATTCACCCCCGAGGCAGGACATCGAGCTCTCGATGAATTCGGATTCCCATCCAATGTTTATGCTGCCGGTCGGCTAGATCACGACAGTGAGGGCGCTTTGCTGCTCACAGATGACGGAAAACTGATTAAGAAACTGCTTGACCCCAAGTTTGAACATCCGCGCACCTATCTGGCACAAGTGGACGGACAAATCACCCCAGAAGCCATACGTCAGTTATCCAAGGGAGTAGTCATCAAAGGATACAAAACCAAGCCATGCAGGGCTGAGATGGTAGAGACGCCCGAAGGGCTGTGGGACAGGATGCCTCCCATCCGCTATCGTGCCGCCATCCCTACCAGTTGGGTACGTCTCACCCTCATCGAAGGGAAAAATCGGCAAGTACGCCATATGACAGCAGCTGTTGGCTTTCCCACTCTGCGACTCATTCGTATCCAGATTGGAAATATCGCCTTGGGCAACCTTCAACCCGGGGAATGGAAAATCATCACTGGCCGTGTGATTTAAGCAGTAAAGGAACAAAAAAAAGAAAGCCGCTAAGCGGCTTTCTTTGGTACTCCCGCAGGGGGTATTTATTTGAATATTGTTTAGTTTTCGTTCGTTGACCATAATCTTGTTTTTATGTTTTATATTATTGTATTTCAGTGCTTTAGAATTATATTGTGTTATTTAGACGGATAATAAATTATCACGAATGAGCAACTTTTTTGCATTTGGTTGACACGGCGTTGACACGGATTCGGAATTATTTCGTATATTTGCATTGCCTTTCGGAAAGATAGGGGTATCTTCCGAATGGCGATGATAACTCACTGATTTTTAACTTAAATACTTAATCAAATGGCAACCGTTAAGTTTTACCTTTCAAGGTACATCAAGAAGGATGACGAAAGGGGCGAAATCCAGTTCCGCTTCAGTGGAAACAGGAATTTCGTGAAAAGAGCGGCCACTGGCATCTTTATCACTGCTGGAAATTGGGACAGCGAGAAAGGAATGCCCAAGGGCAAGAAAACAAACAAGTATGGCGACGACTGCGAGGAAATCAGGGACAGACTGAATCTGCTGACCTCGTATCTGATACGCTGCTGGGAACAAACCAAAGAAAATGAATTGGAGCCGGACACGCTTACAAAATGGATGAACGACATTGAATGGATAAGTGCCACCGAGCCTATCTTCATCAATGGACGGGAAAGCACCGTGACACGCTGGGAAATTGCAAGCAAGACACGAATGAAAGAAGAAAAGGTTATTCAGAAAGCCGAAAGCGCCAAGACTGAAAACCGTTATTTCCTCGACATCTACAGCTTCTTCATTGAGGAACAATACAAAAACGGCGTTATCGGGGACAGCAGACACAAGACCTATTACACTTGCTATGGCCTATGGGATAGGATGGAAAGATACCAGGGCAAGCGGTATAAGGTGAAAGACATGACGACTTCCTTGATTTACGATTACAGGAACTTCGTTTTGAACGAGTGCGATTTGTGGGAAAAGAAGCCTTTGATGGAAAAACCAAGCAAGTATTCAACCAAAACGGGTGAAATACTGGCTCCCAAAAAGCAATATGAAAAGATTTATGAAGGCTACGAGATTATGCTGACCAGAGGTGTTGAAAAGCGAAGCCTGAATTATGTGGTCATTCAAATCAAGTATCTGAAAGCCTTCTGGCATTGGCTGATGAAGATTCAGAAAGCCAATGTTGAAGACATCTTCCTTACCTTCAATATGGACCAGTCGGTATATGGAACGCCTTTCTATTTCTCGAACGAGGATAGAAACACACTCTTTGAAGCTGATTTCAGCAAACGGCCTGAATTGGCTGTGCAAAGGGACGTCTTTGTTTTTCAATCCTTGGTGGGATGCCGTGTCGGAGATTTGACCCGACTGAAGAAATCAAACATTGTGGATGGTGACACGCTGCAATATGTGGCAGGTAAGACAAAGAACAAGAGCGGAAAGATTGTGACGGTTCCGCTGCATCCCATCGCCAAGATTATTATTAATAGGTATAAAGACATCGAAGGTGACAAACTCCTCCCCTTCATCGCTGACCAAAACTATAATGATGCCATCAAAGAGATGTTTAAGGCTCTGCCGGAAATTGATCATGTTGTGACGATTCTTGATCCTGTGACCAGGCTTGAAAAGCAAGCCAAACTTTCGGAAGTAGCGAGCAGCCACATGGGACGAAGGAATTTCTGCGGCAATCTCTATGAAGCTGGCTTCCGTGATGCAGACATCGCATCGATGAGCGGACACGCAGAAGGGAGTAGGGCTATCGCCCGATATAGAAAAGTGAGCGATGAAACAAAAAAGAAGATGATCAAATCTCTATAAGAAATGAACGGGGCGATGGCTAAAGCTGTCGCCCCAATAGTTTTAATGAAAAAAGGAAGCCGCAAAATTGGGGTAACGGCTTCCCTCTCAGTGATAACTACTGAACTCCATCAAATGGCAACGGAGCGATTGCAAAGATAGACATTTTCCAGAACACTTAAAGCAAGCGGGATGGATTTTTTCGCGCACTGTGTAGGCGGGCATCACGGCCATCGCCGAACACCGCGCCGCAAGACCTCCAATCGTTTTTCCCGCCGGAGCATGACTGGATGGCAAAGGCTGCGGCCATAAAGCTTCCCCACAAGGGACAAGCGACCTCCGCAGCCTTTGCCATCCAGTCAGCACACCGAATCGATTAAACTGCTGGAGTGGATTTGCGGATGACCGACCGAGGAAGAGAAACGAGAGCGGGAAAACGCAAACCCACTATTAACCGAAGGCGGACAAAGGATGCGGCTATTGAGCTTCCTAAAAGATGTGAAATCTTCCTCCGCATCGTTTGGCCGACTGAGGTAAAACTAAAACCATCTACCAAGCTGGACGAGGTGACAAAAAAAGGAGAAGGTCTCCATCAGGGAAACCTTCAACATTTTGATCACAATCGTTATTGCAGTGATGATGACAGCCAGCAACACCACCACCATACCGAGCAGAAACCACATAAAAGCGGGAGG